>NZ_JAFZ01000001.1:689154-1033731 GCF_000526395.1 Aminobacterium mobile DSM 12262
CTTGTAAGAGGTGGATTGTATCGTCATCTCTACGATCTTCAGTTTGGTGGTGGAGAAACAGGTTATGAAAGTACTCCGTAGTTATCTTGATTGGGCGCGAGGGGATCGCCGAGTAAGTCCGTGGTCTCTCCTCATCCCCTTTGCTGGCATTTCTCACAGCCTGGTAGCAGCTCGTAACTACGCCTTTGACCACGGTCTTTTGGCGAGCTACGAGCCTTCTATTCCTGTTGTGAGTGTGGGTAATATTACCCTTGGGGGTACCAATAAAACTCCTTTTGTGGAGATGCTCTCTCGCCATTTCTTGGGAATGGGGATCCGGGTGGGTATTGTAAGTCGTGGATATGGAGGGCGAACCAACGATGAACCTGTAATTGTCCAGGGTTTTTCTGCTAATCGAGATATAGTAGGAGATGAACCGCTCCTTTTGGCTTCCCGGCTTTCAAATGTACCAGTAGCTGTTTCTCGAGATCGTCTCAAAGACGTGGAAGCTCTAAAAAAACATAATGTAGAGCTTATTGTGGCAGATGATGCCTTTCAGCACCGTCGGTTGGGCAGGGATGTGGATATTGTTCTGGTGGATGCGTGTTGTCCTTTTGGAAATGGGCGCCTTATTCCTGCCGGTATATTGAGAGAGCCTCCCAAAGCTTTAAAGCGAGCCCATATCGTAGTTATTACCAAAGCAGATCAGGTATCGAGTGAAGAACTTCGCGCTGTGCGAGAAAAACTTTTGAAATATGTCCCGGCTTCTCGTTTGTTTACATCGCGTCTTGAACTTAAAACATGGTCTTTTTGGCAAGGGAGCTGGAAAGATATTTCTGGGTTTGAAGCTCGAGATTTACCCATAGTCGCCTTTTCAGCTATAGGAAGTCCAGCAAGCTTTAGAAGGACCTTGGAGCAAGCAGGGCTTAACGTATTAAAAGAACTTCGCTTTAAAGATCATCATCGTTTTGATGAAAGAGACATGAATAGGTTAGGTTCTCTGCGCAAAGAATTGGGAGCTGCCTACCTCGTGTGCACAGAAAAAGACGTATATAATTTGCCTGAATGGGATGGAGACTGTCCGTTGCTCGTACCTATTATTTCTACAGTGATAGATGAGGAGCCTCGATTTTGGCGTATTATAGCCCAAACGCTGCAACCTCGCCTGGTGGTGGCTTCCAACGGGTATGGGGAGGATGCGATGGGAGCGTTGCTCGCAGAAAAGATCCGCAATCGTTTCCCTGGTGCTCTCATCTCTTCTTTTCCTATAGTAGGGAAGGGCGAGCAATATCGTAATGCTGGTTTTATAGTGGATTCTTCTCCGTCTGAATCTCCTTCTGGCGGTGTCATAAAATATCATCTTTCTGATTTATGGCGAGATCTGCGCTCTGGGTTGGTACGGCATATTTTTTCTCAATTTAAGGCTTGGCGGCGGTTGAGAGGTACTGTTCGGACACCTCTTTGTGTAGGAGATGTCTATCTCCTACTTCACACTTTATGGGGGCAGGGACAGCTTCCCTTGCTTGTTGCCACAGCAAAAACAGTTTACCTTAGTGGACATTGGCGACTTGAGCGTTTTCTCATAAAACATCGATGTAGACGAGTATGGACTCGGGACGCAGAGACAGCTAAAGAGTTATCCCGTTCCCGAGCCAATGCAGTTTTTGCAGGGAATCCAATAATGGATCTTACCTGTGATAATAATAGTGGATCCTTCCAATGGCCAGAACATAAAGGAGTGAAGGTCCTTCTTTTACCTGGAAGCCGGCAACGTGCCTATCAGGATATGAAAATGCTTCTTGACGCAGCGTTGCTCCTTCAGGCAAACACTCCATGTTCTTTTGTGGCCGTTATAGCTCCTTCTTTGGATGTGAGAGAGCTTGTGCAGGGAGCTCCTGGCTGGAAAGTTATTCAAAATGGCGCAGGCATAGAAAGAGATGGAATACAGGTGTTTTTCCATTTCGGCTCCCTTGTTTCAGTGGCTAATAACGCCCATATCCTTATAGGCCTCGGTGGAACCGCTAATCAGGTATGTGCAGGCCTGGGAGTTCCAGTGGTTTCTATTCGAGAGAAGGGGAAACTCGTACAGAAAAAACTATTGGGGAACTCTGAAGTCCTTGTGGCGCCTGAACCGAAAGCTTTGGCAGATGCTGCTTACGCTATCCTTACGGATAAGGAATTACGACAAGCGATGGCGGAAGAGGGGCGTCGGCGTCTCGGTGGCCCTGGTGCCCTTGATAATGTAGTGAACTACGTTGCAAAAGAATTAGGTTGGGATTTGCGTTGCCGAATATATGAAAAAGTGTTTTGCTTTGGCGTTTCCCATTCAGATGGGACGATTGAGGATTAAAGGCAGGGGATAGAAGAATGATACAAAAAGTACCTGTTGGAAATTTTACGGTCGGGGGCGACTCCCTCGTCATTATTGCCGGACCATGTTCCCTTGAGAGTCTCGAATTAGGGTTGGAAGTAGGGACAAAAGCTAAAGAGGTATGCGATAAACTCCATTTGAATTATATCTTCAAGGCTTCTTTCGATAAGGCCAATCGTACCTCAATCCATAGTTACCGCGGACCTGGTATGGAGGAAGGGCTTGAACAATTGGCTGAGATAAAACGTCGTTTAGGTGTTCCCATTCTCACCGATATTCACGAGTCGTGGCAAGCAGAACCAGTGGCGGAGGTGGCAGATATTTTACAGATTCCAGCCTTTCTTTGCCGTCAGACAGATTTGCTCGTGGCGGCCGCTGAAACGGGGCATCCTCTTCATATAAAAAAAGCTCAGTTCCTTGCTCCCCAGGATATGGCACAAGTAGTGGAGAAGTGTCGTGAAGCGAACAATCCTCACATTATCCTTTGCGAGCGGGGAACAACCATGGGATACAATCAATTAGTAGTGGATATGCGATCCCTTGTACTCATGCGCAGCCTAGGCTGCGCAGTTGTTTTTGACGCGACTCATAGTGTGCAAATGCCTGGGGGGAAAGGTTCTTCCAGTGGTGGTGACCGCCGTTTTGCCCTTCCTTTGGCCAGAGCTGCTGCTGCGATAGGCATAGACGGTCTTTTCATTGAAACTCATCCTAACCCCGCTCAAGCAAAGAGTGATGGTCCGAACATGGTCCCTCTCCATAAGCTGGAGTATTTTTTGCAACAGATTAGCGAACTATGGTATACCGTAGAACAGGGAATGGGAAAAACAGATATAGATTGGGCAGAGGAGGCGTAGCCATGGTGTGTCTTCCTCGTGAGCGAGCCGGTATAGATCTTGACGATGCATGTCTCTTGCAAATCGGGCGTAAGGTACTGCAACAAGAAGCCCAGGAATTAAACAAGGCAGCTGGGCGTCTGGGAAGCGAGCTCGTAAAAGCAGCAAGGCTGATACATGATTGTAAAGGACGTCTCGTTGTTATAGGGATGGGTAAGTCAGGTCTCATTGGGCGGAAAATAGCTGCAACTCTTGCTTCTCTTGGAACCCCTTCCTTCTTTCTCCACGCAGCAGAGGGATCACATGGCGATCTGGGCATGGTTTGCAGAGAAGATGTGGGGCTCTTCATCAGCAATAGTGGCTGTACCCATGAAGTTGTGGCGTTGCTTCCTTTTTTCCGTCGTCTTGGCGCTCCAGTGGTTTCCATCACAGGGGGGCTCTCTTCTCCTTTAGCGAAAAACTCGGATATAGTTCTTGATTCAAGCGTGGAGAGGGAGGCAGACCCTTTGAACTTGGCTCCAACGAGCAGCACCACGTTACAGCTAGCCATTGGAGATGCATTGGCTGGTATGGTTACGGAGCTTCGCGGTCTCGGCGAAGACGATTTCGCCCTCTTCCATCCTGGCGGAGCCTTGGGGCGCCGGCTTCTTACAAAAATAGAGGACGTTATGGGAGCGGGAGAAAAATTACCTGTCGTCAGAAACCACGTAAAAGTAAGTGACGCCCTTTTCGAAATGACGAGCAAGGGGTATGGTGCCACTATTATTGTGAATGAGAATGGAAAATTAGAGGGGATATTTACGGATGGAGACCTCAGACGTCTCATAGCTCGGCGAGGGGTAGAGTGCCTTACAGATGTTGTAGCTGGGGCTATGACGCGAAATCCTATTACTATAGGGCCTGATCGGCTAGCTGCCGAAGCTGTTCGTATTATGGAGGAAAAAGAAATTTCTGTAATAGTTGTGGTTAAGGATGATAAGCCTATAGGGATAGTTCACCTTCATGAAATTTTAAAGGCGGGGGTGGCATAAGCTGAACTATAGTATGTACCGAGCCCTAGTGTCTGCTGCCTACCTCGCAGTGTACCCTTGGTTGGCGAAGAGATACCAGATAGGGCTGTCTGAAAGAAAAGCTCTGTACGCTCCAGAAAAACAAAGGGTGTTTTCGGAAAGACCTTTATGGGTTCATGCTGTTTCAGTGGGAGAGGTCCAATCGGCGTGGCCTCTTTTAGAAGAGGTTCATACCGATCCGGTTTCCATTCCGGTAGTGCTTTCGACAACGACGCCTACCGGTCGTGCTATGGCGTATCAACTGACTCCCCATCTCTTTAACACCCATATATACTATCCTTGGGACATCCCTTGGATTATTAAAAGGGCTCTTGATAATATGAACCCTCGCGCCTATGCGGTAATAGAAACTGAAATATGGCCTAATCTATTGAAGGAACTTGAGAAGAGGCGTATTCCGGCTTTTCTCGTTAATGGAAGATTCTCTGTGTCTACCTCTGCGAGAGCTAAAAAAAGCGCTCATTTTTGGAGAGATATTTATTCTTGTTTTACCCGCCTTATGGTTCGTTCTGATAAAGATGCTGACCACCTTCTCTCTCTAGGAGTATCTGCCCATAAGATAGTTGTAACGGGAGATTGCAAAGTAGATGCTCTTCGTTTGCGCCATAAAGATGTAGATCTTTCTTTTTGGCAGAGCACTCTTGGCACAGAACGTCCGCTTTTTTTGGCAGGGAGTACCCACACTGGTGAGGATGAAATAGTGCTCAAGGCGTTTCGCATTGTTCGCGAACGTTTCCCAAAGGCTCGGCTTATTATTGTCCCCCGTCATCCCGAAAGAGCTGCTGATGTAGAGCGATTAGCTGGGAATGTTGCTCGTACCTGCCGGCTTTCTTCTTTGTCCGAAGGCTGGTCTATCTTAATAGTAGATAAAATAGGAGTTCTTTTTGAATTATATGGTGTTGTTGATAGTGCATTTATAGGAGGAAGCCTCGTCCCTAAAGGTGGACAGAACCTTATGGAGGCTGCTGCCTTTCGAGTGCCGGTGTGTCATGGCCCTCATATGGAAGATTTCCCTGAAGCGGCAGAAGCGCTGGGTGATCTTAATGTATCTGTAGTTGTCAGGAGTGCAGATGAAATGGCGAAGCGATGGATGGGAAGCCTCTCGCCATCTCTTAGAGAAACTGTTCAAAAAGGCTCGCGCCTTTATTTTGAACAGGTGGGAGGCGCCGCCCGAGCGTCGTGGAAAGAGATCCGAGAGGAGATGAGCATATGAATCTGAACAAGGATCTGTTAAAAAAATTCTACAATAATCTTGATTCGCGCTCTCAAGAGAGTTTAGATGAAGCGGTAGAGAAGATGATTGCGGTCAAGAAGCAAAATGGCAAAATTGTTGTTGCTACTGGTAGTGGCCCTAATATCCACGAGGGGGTAACTACTCTTATCGCTGAACTTATGGATAAAGGCATTATCGATGGAGTGACTACCAGTTCTGCTGTGGTAGGACATGAAATGGCAGGGGCCCTCGATAAAGTCAAAATGTGCAATGCAGCAGACCTCGGCTTCGAAGAACGTTTTATGCCGCGTGGCAATGTTTTTGAATTCACGCAGCTTACGGCCGATGCGCTACAACAAATTCGTCAAGAAATGGTGCTTGATGAACAGCTCCTTGAACAGGGGAATAAAGTTGACGGCCATATAGTTCTTAAAGCTGCTGGTAATATGGCATATCCGATGGGGCTTCGAAATGAAACGATAGCGGGAGAAATTTTAACCATATGCCGAGCGTACGGTCTCCCCTTTGAAGTTGTAGCTGGGTGGGGGGCCGATCATCACACCATGATCGGTATTGGAGCGGAAAAAGGACTTCCAGTACTTGTAAGTATCCCTCAGATGATTGGAAGTGGCCATGTCGGGATGGCTATTGGAGACAGCATTTCTATCTGCGAGCGTTCCATGCGTATCGCTCATATGTTGGGAGATGCCGATATCATTATAGAGTCGGCAGTAGCCCTGACCCAGGAAATTCATGACGGCCCCTTTGAATGTTATACAGGTCACGGCATTTGGTCGTGGTGGAAAGGCCTTCAAACCTATAGCCTTCGAGATAAGACATTGATCCGGATTGACCTCGACGAAAACTTGAGAAAAGCTCAGGATCTGCAGAAACAAAGTGCCATGATTCAGGAGGCCATCAATAAGGGGCTTCCTAAAACTAAAATATCAAGAATTCCTTTCCGTATGGAAATGTCTGCTTTTGCCCGACATGAAGGGAGCATTCCCATTATCGGTGATATAGGGCAAGTATGGCCTCTTATGGCGTGGCGAGTTGCCGAGGCTCTCAATATATCCCTCGATTTCATGAGCTATTCTCAGGAGACAGAGGAAGGGAAAGCCATGCGCGAGTGGATTGTGAATGAAGTGAAGTTCCTCAATAGGGGAAAGCTTCTCCAGAAAGCAAAGGAGTATCGACTATAACCATGAATATTCTTGGAGTGATTCCAGCACGTTACGGTTCAACCCGTTTGCCAGGGAAACCTCTCGCTGATATTTGCGGAAAACCTTTGATTCAGCATGTTTATGAACAGGCTTCCCGCGCATCGCTTATAGGTGCTCTTATTGTGGCTACTGATGATGAGAGAATTGTGGAGGCTGTACAGGCCTTTAACGGCAATGCAGTACTTACTGGGGCAGATCACCCTAACGGGACGAGCCGAGTGGCGGAAGTGGCTAGAAATATGAATGTAGATCTCGTGATCAACATTCAGGGAGATGAGCCCTTGCTTGACCCTCAGATGATTGATGAGGTGGCCGGAGCTCTTATGGAAGATGAAACGGTAGTATCTGCCACCCTGTGTGCACCTATTACAGACGAGCAGGCTCTCTCTGATCCGAATGTGGTGAAGGTTGTACGGGATAGAAGGGGTTTTGCCTTGTATTTTAGCCGGTCACCTATTCCTTATTTCAGAGTTCAAGCATCTCTTCCTGTGTATGAGCATATTGGAATATATGGCTACAGAAAAGATTTTCTCATGAAATATGTAGAGCTTGAGAATACCCCCCTCTCTACTGTAGAGTCTCTTGAACAGCTTAAAATTCTGGAGAATGGCTACAGTATGAAGGTACTAGAGACGAAAGTAACGCATCGCGGTCCGAGCGTGGACACACCAGAGGATCTAGAGGCTGTTCGTCGCATTATGGGTAAAATAACTCTGTAAGGAGGAACGTATATGTCTCAATCCCCTGAGATGGTCATTATCCTCAGTGACGGAATTCGCGGCCATCTTTTTCAAAGCCGAGGGATTGCCGGGTGGCTTGCCAAATATACAGGTGCGGAGATTGTTGAATTTCAAGTCCCTAAAATCTCAGGATTTATGAAATTTTACCTTTTGAAATTGCAAGGACGACGCCTTCCTTCTATGAACAAAGAAGAGCTGCATTGTTGGTTTGCAAAATCGGGGGGGCATTCCCTCGTGGGAGAATGTCAGCTCCATCTTCAAAAAAATAAAGTTGATTCGAGACGCGTTCTTTTTATTTCGGCAGGAAGCGGTGCAGCGGCTTTTAACGTAGCTCTTTCTAAATATTTGGGGTCAAAAAGCTGTGCCCTTATGACTCCGTCCTTCATAGGTACGGATCCTTTTGATTTTGCAGTAGTGCCTCTTCATGATAAGCCGAAAGGAGAAGCAAACGTTTTGTCGACTCTTGGTGCCCCTAACTCGATCTTTCCGGAAAAATTATGTGAAGCGTCGAAAGAACTGTCTTCCATATATCCTCCAGAATCTCATCGTCGTTGGGCTCTTCTTATTGGTGGCGATGATGCTAATTATTGTATAAGCTCCATATGGATGCACAAAAATATTTCACCTATTATCAGGGCAGCTCAAGAAAAAAATATAGATCTTTACATTACTACGTCACGACGAACATCAGCAGAAGCGGAGCAGGCTCTTATTGAAGTGGCGGGAGAAAGCCCTCAGGTAAAAATGCTTCTTCTTGCGTCCCAAGATCCTATGAATCCTGTTCCTGGCATGATGGGGCTCTGCAATAGGGTATTTTGTACGGAAGATTCTGTCTCCATGGTTTCAGAGGCTGTAACGGCAGGGCATCGTGTTATATTAATGCGAGTGGAGCATCGACAGGGAATAAAAAAGGTGCTTCAAACATGTATGAAACCTTTTTATTCGTGGGGTATTTCACGTTTCAATACCCTCTTTGATGCATTGAAAGAAAAAAGGTGTTTAGTAGAGTATTCCGCACATTGTCTTGATGAGCTTGATGGTGATTATCAGAGCTCTGTTACTGATTTTAACGAAGCTCGACGTGCCGCTTTGTGGATTATAGAGAGGTGGAAAGAATGAAAATCATTGAACTAGTCCCAGAACTTCAGGAAGGGGGCGTGGAACGCCATCTACTCTGGATGACTGAAAAGCTAGTAGAGCGTGGCCACGAAGTGTTAATTATTTCGGCAGGAGGGAAAATGACCTCCCTATTTCACTCTCAAGTGAAGCAATGGATTCTCCCTGTCCATAAAAAGAACCCCTTAACCGCATGGTCTTGTGCTCAAAAAATAGCCGATCGAGCGAAACTAGAGGGATGGAATATTCTCCATGCACATTCCAGAGTCCCTGCGTGGATAGCCATGTGGGCTTCAAAAAAAGCCAATATACCGTACATAGTGACAGGCCATGTTCTCTTCGGGAATAAATCTCCGTGGATCTATTACCCCTATCGCAAAGCGTTTAAAGTCATATGCGTTAGTCATGCTGTAGAAGATGGCATGGTATCTTGTTTTTCTGGAAATACTCAAGTTATACACAATGGATTAACCGAACCTCCTTTTTATTGGAAGGGGCCGGACTCCGAAGATGTTACAACACGTTTCCTTTTCGTGGGACGTCTTTCCAAGGTAAAAGGAATTCAAGATATAATTGAAGTACTGCCTCGTTTGCAAGGTTCCTGGTCTTTAGATGTATTAGGTGACGGACCTATTATGGAAGAGCTTAAAAACCGTGTAAAAGATCTTGATCTGGAAGATCGCGTGACTTTTTATGGTTTCCGTGACGATCCCGATTATTGGATGCAGCGTTGCTCATGCCTCCTTTTCCCATCGTATGGGGAGGGGATGCCCCTTACTCTGGCCAGGGCTATCCAGATGAAAGTTCCAGTTATAGCATCAAATATATTGCCGGTTCGGGAGCTTGCAAAATCTGATGAAGGGTTGTTACCGCCAGGCAATCTTCATGCTTGGAGTAATGCTTTGCAGTTTTTCATCAATACAAAAAAAACAATTTGTAAATTTGACCCTGACATCATTCCAACTCTCGACCAAATGACTGATACAGTTGAGACTATTTATAGGAAGGCATTGATGACATATACAGTGTGAGGGGGAGACATTTATTGAAAGTTCTTCACTACGTAAATGAGGGAAATTTAGCATGGGTCCAGCCCTGGATGCAACTCCTTGATGCTCTGCGAACAAAGGGAATATGTAATGTAGTTATGTGTCCGGAGTATGGAACATTAGCCTCTATAGCTCGGGAGCATAATTTTGAGGTACGAACCTGTAAAGCCCCCTTCCCGTGGGCTCCGGCTCTTTGCTTGGAAGTGGGGAAGACTGTAAAGAGCGTAAAACCTGATCTGATTCATACCCGCCTTTCCTCGGCAGCGGCTCTTGGCGGTTATTGGGGATATAAATTGGGTATTCCTGTAGTGGCGACTCTCGATAAGTACCCTAAAACAAAATATTATACCCATGTTACACACCTCGTTGGGTGTTCACGGGCGGTTTCAAAGCACATGATAGACCAGGGAATTCCTGAGAAAAAAGTCTCTACTATTCATAACCCTGTACTCTTTGAGCGTTACATAAGAAATGAAGAGAAGAGGTTAGAGCTTCGCGAAAAAGCAGGGATTGAAGAAGGCCAGATAGTAGTTCTAGGTGCGGGGCGTTTTGTAAAGTGGAAAGCTTTTGACGTTCTTATAAAAGCGGCAGCAAAAATTGAATCTAGTAAAAATTGGGTTCTTTGGCTTGTAGGAGACGGATCAGAAAGAAAACATCTTGAAAGGCTTGTGGAAGAATATTGTCTTCAAGACCGAACCACGTTTTGGGGATTCGCCTCAGATATTCGCCCGCATCTTTGGGCATCGGATATTTTTGTCCAGCCTTCAGGTGGTCCAGAAGGTTTTAGTCTCATGTTGTTGGAAGCCATGGCGTCTGGACTCCCTGCTATTGCTACAAATATTGGTGGAACCCTTGATATTTTAGAAGAAGGTTCAAATGGCTGGCTCGTAAAGCCAGGTGATGTTGATGGTTTGTGTCGTGCCCTTTCTTTTGCTTTAGATCAAGCTGATCTCACCGAGGTTGGTCTTCGTGCCTCTCAAAGTGCAGCCCGTTTTCGGGTGGAACCCATAGCGTGTCAGCACGAGGATTTATATAGATTTTTAGTACAGAACAAAACGGAGCTAGGGAAATAGAGAAATATTGGGAAATTCTTGTTTCCCCCACTTCGTATCATATGCCTACCTAATGTGTTGTGGTTGCTCAATGTTTGAGATGTTACTTAAAGACGAATCTCAACGCTTAAATCCAAATACATAATGGAATATAGAAGTTTTTATTTTCAACATCATCAGAGGAATAATATGAATATAGAAAAATCTCGTGTTTCTCGAGTGCTTGTTATAGGCCTTTCTTGTATTGGAGATATGCTCTTTGCAACGGCGGCTCTTAGAAATTTGCGCTGTTTATTGCCTGATGCTCATTTCACGCTTTGGGCTCCTCCACGTGTTATCGACATGTTCGTGGATGATCCTATGTGGGATAATGTTGATCTTTACGACCGTAAGAAAGTCTTTTCCGGGATATCTGGGCGTTTAAAGGCTATAAAGAAAATGAGAGAAGGTCAATTTGATCTCGTACTGGATTTACGAGAAACCTTAATGCCCATAGTTAGCGGGGCTCTCTACGCTCCTTTGCTAGCGGTGAAAGAAATTTTCTTCCCCAAGAGGATTCATGAAGTAGAAAAATGGCTTTATTTTTTATCGTCCATGGGAGTACCAATATGGAATCGTAATATGAGGCTTTATATATCCCCTCAGAATAAGTATGAAGTAGAAAAAAAGTTGAGCCCTCTTCGAAAAGGGAGACCTTTTTTTATATTGAACCCTGGAGCAGATTCTAGCAAACGTTGGCCTGTAGAATCTTATGGCGAACTTGCATGTCTCTTGGCGAAAAAATATGGTGCGCTGATCGGTGTCATTGGATATAGCGATTATGAACAAGAACTTGCTGCTAGAGTTCTTTCAAAACTAAAAGACGCAGGGCTTGATCTTTCAGGACGTCTTTCCCTTCCTACTCTGGCTGCGTGGCTTGCAGCAGCAGATTTGGTTGTGTCGAATGATACTGGCCCTCTACACATGGCTGCTGCTCTCTCTACTCCAGTTGTCGGTATCTATGGCCCGTCCCTGCCACAAATCAATGGGCCGTGGGGAACAGTACACCGCGCAGTCATCCCTCCGGTACCATGCGCACCGTGTCTACAAGGAAAAAATTGTACCCGGGGAGTGGGAAGTTGTCTCGCGGCTCTTAGTGTAGATAAAGTTTTTGAGGCCTGCAGAGGAGTACTGGAGGAATTCCATGGCTATTAAAGAGTTACCACCTCTTCGTGGACGTGTCCTTGTAATAGCTTATAGTGCTTTTGGCGATATTGTGCAAAAAATGGCCGGTGTTAAAGCGCTTAAAAAATGTTATCCGGACCTCTCTGTTACATGGTTATCATGTTCTCCTTATAAACAACTTGTGGAAGTTCAACCTTTTGTAAACGATGTTCTCTCCTGGGATCGTTCTTTAGGGAACCGAGGTTTTTTAAAACTTCTCAATAACATAAGGAAGAGGCATTTCGATGTAGTTCTTGACTTAAAGGGAACAGACCGTTCGTTACTCATGACACTGTTTTCTCGCGCTCCTGTGTGCATTGGCTGGCACGCTCGAATCCCTTTTTTTCATAATTATTTTACCTATGATCCATGGAGTTTCCTGAACATAGATGTTCATAGAGAAAAGGGCCCGCATATCTTTATTCCCGATGAATTGAAAGAAACCATAAGAAAGCAATTCAAATTTGATAAAGCTCCCCTTATCGTTTGTGTTGTTGGAGCGAGCAAACCTGAAAAGTGCTGGCCGATCGGCCATTGGGTGCGTTTCTTGGATATGCTTGCTGGGTACGACGCGAATATCTGCATTATAGGGCATGGCACAACAGAAGAAAGATTATCTGAACAGTTATGTCATGAAACCCGAAACAACAAAGTCTGCAATGCAACAGGCCAGTTATCTTTCTTGGAAATGGGTGCTATGATAGCGCGAGCGTCTCTTGTAATCGGTGGTGATACGGGGCCTTCTCATTTTGCTGAGGAGCTGGGGGTTCCCCTTATTGGTTTATTTGGCCCCACTGAGCCTCATGAGGCTGGCTATAAAAATATAGTAGCTTTATTAGCTGAATGTACGCATGTGGGGTGTCAAAACTGGAGATGCTCATTCCCATGTATGGAGACCATTACTCCACAAAAAGTATTGAATGCAACGCTTTCTTTGCTGGCGTGATGGTCACAAGACAAGAGATAGTCTTTAACGCTGCCATTCAGGTGCTCTCATATCACGAATAAAGGGGCTTTATATAAAGATGAAGCGTCAAATATTTTGGGCTGAATTTGGTTTTTTGTTTGCTATTTTCATGGCTCCTTGGGGGCCTGTTTTACGTTATTTAGGTTGGCTTTTTGCTTTCGTAGGATTGGGGATGGATTTACGAAAGGGTAAATCTTTCAGAGGCGTTCTTGACCCTTTTATATCGAGGGCTCTCTTGCTTTTCCTTTCTTGGGCTGTGGTTTCCACTTCGTTATTCAAACATGATCTTTATTCATGGGGGAAAGGGATCTCTTTAGCATTAGAGTTTTCTTTTGCCATATGGCTTGCCGCTTATGTTTTTCAAGAGCAAGGTGCTTTGAGGCGATGGAAACATGTATGGACGTTAGGTATAGCCTTATCTCTTGTCCACCTCATTGGGGGAGAGTTGCTTCTTCTCACGCGAGAGCTTTTTTCTAATATCAATACGATTGGTATTTATGCATGTATTATTGTACCCTTTGTTTTAGCTCTTTTCTTCGAGAGCGAGAATAGACTTCTCGCTTGGGGGTATGCCCTGCTCTTTTGGGGGAGTATTCTTGCTCTTATTGTCAGTTTTAGCTCAGCAGCATGGATAGCGGGGGGCATTGCCCTTCTTCTGCAACTTTGGGTAAGTCGAATATCTTCGAAAGAGATCAAAATTCTTGTTTTATCCTTTCTTGCCTGTAGTGTCGTAACGTTTTTAGTCTTAACAATATGGCTTCCAGAAAAAGGAGTGGCCTTTGCTTCCTATTTTCAGCGAGAAGTACAACAAATCCTTTCTATAAATGACATAGATAACTTTTCTACTCATCGAATTTATATTTGGAAAGGTGCATGGAATCTAATAAAAGAAAAACCTCTTATAGGGTGGGGATGGGGTGATTTCTCTCAGGCCTTTGCTCAGGTAAATGCTTCCTGGTGGAATCCTGAAATAACAAAACTGAGCGTATATCGGGATGACGCACATAGCATGTATCTTAACATTGCTATTTTTGGAGGTATTCCTACATTGCTTCTCGTTATTGCCATACACCTCCGGGGAGCCTGGCTTGCTTTTCAGAAAGGGAATTGCAACGAGAAAGGTAAATACATTTATTATGCTATTTTTGCCTCTATAACAAGTCAACTTATTTACAGTTTGGCTGGCGACATGTTTTCATTCCGTTTTAAAGGTGCTATACTATATTGGACTTTAATAGGCATAGTTAGCATGAAGGATTATGTGAAATGATACAGAAGTCCTATTTTCATAAAGTAACTTTCACGGTAGTATAACCAGCGAAATTGCTGAGTTCTTTGATAATTTAACTTGGTTCATTATATTGCTTCATTCATCCGTAAGTATCTCTGAAGGCAGGAAAGGAGGTGCCGACAACCCCCGGCCATAAAGAGGGAGCGGATGTTGAGGGCGGAGAAAACACAGTTCTGTTGCGAAGACAAAAGAAGGAAACGAGGATACTTCTCTAAGGTCTTCAAAAAGAATGTGTGATCCCGCAAATACAAAAAAAGACAACCAAGGGGGTTGCACAAATATGAAAAAGATTCTTGCACTTGTTGCAGTAGCAGTTCTGGTTGCGTTTGCCGCACCAGCATTTGCTGCCAATCCGTTTATGGATGTACCTATGAACCATTGGGCCTATGATGCAGTAGGCCAGCTTGCTTCTCGTGGTGTAGTTTCCGGCTATCCTGATGGCTCCTACAAAGGGAACCAGCCCATGACCCGTTATGAAATGGCTTCTCTCGTTGCCCGCGCACTGGCTGTTGTTGACATGAACAAAGCCAGCAAGCAGGATGTTGAGATGCTGAAGAAACTCGTTGTTGAGTTCAAAGACGAGCTTGACGCTCTTGGCGTGAAGGTTGACAAACTTGACAGCAGAGTAGCCGTTCTTGAAGAGAACCTTGGCGGCTGGAAATTCTGGGGCGAGTTCCGTTTCGATGCTAAGTTCGCCGATGAAGAAGCAGGCAAAGGTGGACTTTATACCACTGGTAGCGACACCGATTTTGACCTGAACCGTTACCGTATCTGGATGCGCAAGAAGGTTGACGATAAAGTGACCTTCACAGCTCGTCTGGGCAATAGTGATGGTAATGTAGCTTGGCAGCGTTACTACATTGATGTAGCTATGCCTTGGGACATTTCTATGACAGCCGGTCAGTATATATTTGACTGGGAAGATGACGATGCTCTGTATACCGATAACGATGCTCGCTTTACAGACAGAGGTCAGAAAGGTTTCTACTTTGATAAGGCTTTCAGCATGGGCAACTTTGCGGCATATGTAAGCAGAGTAGATGACAAAGAAGATGCAAAAGACTTTTATGAGTTTGGTGCTCGTGCGAAGTTTAACTTTAACGAGAAGTTCTGGATGTCTGGTAACTACATTAAAAAAGATATCGACCTTAACGAAGATGAGTCTGTTTGGTGGGCAGCTCTTGGCGTAAACTTCAATGAGAATTGGGCTGTCAGAGGGGCTTACTATCAGATGGATCTTGGCACTGCCGCTCTTTCTTATACTATTAAAAACAAGGCTGGTGAAAAAGTAGACTTCAATTCTACGAAGGATGATCCAGCAGCGTGGCAGGTTATCCTTGATGTCAAACAGGAAGCTCTTGGCTTTACCTCTGTTTGGGCTGAGTACATGGACATTGATGAGAACTTCCGTGCTTGGACCGATGGTCCTTGGGATAATTACGGAGCGAAGGTCACTGGAGAATATCTTGGGCTTTACGACAATGTTCTGTTCGTGAAGTTGAACCAGAAGTGGAGCGACAAGTGGAGCACTTTCCAGCGCTATTTGAGCGGAAGCGCTCGTTATGACGGTATTAACGTTGACGACACCACTAACTGGACTGTTGGTGTGAAGTACTACTACACCCCAGCTCTTTCTTTCGAGTTGCTCTATGATAAGATTGAGAACAGCCAGACAGAAAAGGGTGCTGACGATAACGTAATCAGACTTCGTACCCACGTGGTATTCTAAGCTGGTTGAGTTGTTAATTAAGTAGCTAAAAGGGGAACCCAAATTGGGTTCCCCTTTTTTCATAGGCTATTGCAGTGTATAATACTCCCAGTTTGTGTTGAACTTGAGGAGGGACAGTGCGTGAAGCTGAGACGATTCCTTATAGGAGCTTGTACCGTGTTATTCCTGCTGGGATCTGCTTTCCCCGGCTTGGCAGACGAGAAAATATTGAGTCGTTGGTCGAAGACCAATCATTACGAAAACGACATAGGCAGTGAACTGTGGGTGACGGCGTCTTATTATGCCTCTGAATATGTAGAGGCCTTAGTGCAGAGCGAGGCGCAAAAGAATTTGTGGACAGCTGACGAGTCTGAGCAGTATAAGTATGAACTTTTGAAGACACTGAATTTGAGCGAGTACATTCCTATTTTTATCGCTTTCGATAATCGTGGCCCATCTTTGCACATGGCGCCTTTTAATGATCAACTTACTTTGTGGGTAGGAAAGAAAAAACTACAGCCTGTTGATTACGACAAGCGTTTTAACTTTAAGTTGCAGGGTAAGCGTGAAGGGTTTGTGTACTTCCCTCGGTATGATGAAAAAGGGAAGCCTATTCTTGAGGGAGTAAAGTCTGTACGCCTTACGATAAATGGAGGCATTAGTCCGGTAACTATGGGTAAGTCTATTGAATATATCTGGGATGTAGCTGATGACCACCCAGAAAAGCTCTACGCAGGTAAAGCTGCCGCTCGTCTTGAACTAGATCGTTTGATCAAACGCCTCGATAAACTCAACGAGGAGAAGAAGAATCTTGAGGGCGAACTTGATAAGGTTAATGCAGAACTGCAAGAGATTCAGAAACGTGTAGACGAGTTGCAGCGTCAATAATGATGAAGAAGATAAGAGGACGGCATGTTTTGTGCCGTCCTCTTTTGTTAAAGGAGGGCGGTACTACGTGAAACGGGTTGCTGTTTTAACGAGCGGAGGAGATGCCCCTGGTATGAATGCCGCTATTCGAGCTGTTGTGCGTACCTCCATCTATCGTCGTCTTGAGGCTGTAGGTGTGATGAAAGGCTTTGAAGGGCTTATTGATGGAGAATTTGTGCCACTAACCCGGTCATCGGTAGGTGGTATTATCCATAGAGGCGGAACTATTTTGAAAACAGCCCGAAGCGAGCGTTTTAAAACAGAGGAAGGCGTCAATCGCGCTTTTTTTCAACTTAAAAATGCTGGAATTGATGGGCTTGCCATCATTGGAGGGGATGGTTCTTTTCGTGGAGCTCAAAAGTTGTACGAGAAGGGATTCCCTGTGATTGGCATTCCAGGAACTATTGATAATGATGTAGCTGGTACAGATGAAACTATCGGCTTTGATACAGCAGTTAACACTGCTCTTGAAGCGGTAAAGAAACTTCGTGATACGGCGAGTAGCCACGATCGGCTTTTTATAGTGGAAGTCATGGGAAGAGAAGCAGGTTTTATCGCCCTCGAAGTGGCAGTGGCTAGCGGGGCTGAATATCTAGTGGTTCCAGAACTTCCCTTTAGTTTAGGTAAATTATGTGATAAGCTTCACGATACAAGAGCGAGGGGCAAAACCCACTCACTCATTATTGTAGCTGAAGGTGCCATGTCTGCATCGGCCCTTCGGGCTCAACTACAGGATACGGCGGGGTATGATGCTCGTGTAACGGTTTTGGGATATATTCAGAGAGGCGGCAGCCCCACTTCTTTCGATGCTGTTTTAGCATCTCGGATGGGAGCGTTCGCTGTAGAATCTCTTATAGAAGGGAAACATGGTGTTATGGTAGGAACCATGGCACATCAAATGGCCCTCACTCCTTTGGCAGAGTCATGGCAGACAAAGAAAAGACTCAGTCCAGAAAAACTGGAACTTGTAGAGAAGTTGAGCATATGATGACTTTTTTTCAGGATATTTGTGCTTTAGTGAGCACGAATAGAGGGGGACGCGGAGCTTCTTTGCTTTGTACCCCTTCTTTGTGGCAGCATGCTATGAAGATGCTGGAACGAACTTCTTCTGTTGCTGTTATAACTGGTTTTTATGTGCCGGAGGCTGGAGCCCCTGAAACGGATGGGCCAGGAGGGGCTGTTGTGTTGGGGCGCGCTCTGTCCCGTGCGGGGCGGCGTGTTTCCTTGGTTACTGATCCTTTATGTATGCCAGTGCTTTGTGAAGCCTCTGCACGTCTGCAAGGGGCGCCTGTCAAAGGGGCGTCCACTGGAGAAGAGCTTCTATCTCTCGCTCCTTTTGATCTTCTCATTTATATAGAGCGATTGGGAAAGAATTCTAGTGGCGGTTATTGTAATATGCGCATGGAAGATGTTTCGCCATGGACGGCCCCCCTTGATGATGCTATTGCCCTTGCCCATAAGAAATCAATTCCGGTTTTGGCAGTAGGCGATGGTGGGAACGAAGCAGGTATGGGATATTTCTTCCCTTCTTTATGTCATATACTTCCAGATTTTAAAAATGCTCTTTCTATAACAGAAGCGGATATGGCTCTCCCTGTAGATGTATCGAATTGGGGAGGATACGGATTAGCAACGTTGCTTTCTTTTATGGAGGGGCGATGGCTTGGGCACTCGCCTGAAGAGGAAGAGTGTATCGCACACGCTCTTTTCAAAGCGGGAGCTGTAGATGGCGTGACGAAGAAAAGAGGACTTTCTGTGGACGGGTTCCCTCTTTCCATGCATCAACATGTGGTTCAAGACTTATTCCTTTTATGGAAAAAGGCTTTTAATTCGACAGAAAAAAAGGCTTCAGGCGTTTTTCTATAATAGGAGTCAATATGGAAGCTGCGGTAGCACCTATTCCGGTTTGTGCCAGGTCTGTCCCAAATTCTATAGGAGCGGCTTGGATGCCATAGAGTATGGTAGCCATGCTTGTGTATCCAATAACCATAATAATGGCTCCTCCTATAACAGCAAGGAGACGATTTTTCTTTCGGAGCTTACCGGTTGCATATCCTTCTAATCCTTTGATGATAAGAGTAAATGGAGCCCAGAGGGGGTAGCCTAAAATAAGATCAGCTAGAGAAGCCCCTATCCCCCCGCAAAGAGCTCCATATCGTGGGCCAAACAGGAGCGCAATGGTATAAATAGCTCCTTCTCCCATGTTAAAATAGATCCGAAATCCAGGCATTGGAATACTTAGTAACGTTGCAATAGTGACACACGCAGCCATAATGGCTCCGAAAGAGATACTGGAAGCCAGAGAGCTTTTATTCATAACGAAATCAACTCCGTCCCATCTGGAATCTTTGATTATATTTTATATGAGGCATGTTGCTGGTTGTAGAACCAGTTGTATAATCTATTTGGCTTTTCTGGACCTGAAAAGGTTTTTTCCGTTCTGAGCTTGTCATAATTGAGGGGCGATGGTTATAATGTCTAGGAATGGGAGATTATTCCTCCTATTGGTTGCTTCTTGTATAGTACTTCTTCTCGGCTTATCTTTTTGGGCCGTAAAACATAATCGACGAACGGCAGACTCTTCCTTCCAGCTTGAAAACGTAGTTTTATGCGATGAAGTGGACGAGAAAATGCGACCTCTCCATACTGGTTCCCAGTTTGTTTTTGGAGTTCGCCAGCTGTGCCTGTCTTTTGACTACTCTTTGGATAGCAAAAGAAGCAATATACGCATTAAGTGGTATTATGGTGACCATCTTATATACTCCGAGGTTCTCTTGCTTTCTCCAGGGAGGGGAGTGAAGGTCTTTTGCCTTCTTCGGGAAGATGGGTCCCCTTTGCCTATGGGAATGTATAATGTGCAAGTTTGTTATGATGGAACCGTCTATTCCAGCCTTGCTTTTGAAATTTCCGATACTGAGTCAAAACTATAAATAATGAATAATAATGTAAAGAGGGGATATACTTGCGGTTTTTTTTGGATACAGCCAATCTTGATGAGCTGAAACAGGCTGCTTCTTGGGGTGTGATTTCCGGTGTGACAACAAACCCATCTCTAGTGGCAAAGGAAGGGGCTTCAGACTTCCACCATCTTATTCAGCTTATTACTGGTATAGTTGATGGTCCTGTTAGTGCAGAGGTTATAGCTCTTGATACGGAAGGCATGATTTCAGAAGGTCGGTCTCTTGCCTCTCTCTCCCCCAACATAGTGGTGAAGATCCCTATGACGCCAGAAGGTATGGGTGCGGTGAAGGTCCTTTCACAAGAAAAGATTCCTACGAATGTAACTCTTGTGTTTTCTCCACAGCAAGCTCTTTTGGCTGCAAATGCCGGGGCTTCATATGTCAGCCCATTTGTAGGACGCCTTGATGATATAGGTGAAGATGGGGCTGGCCTTGTTCAAGATATAGCGGATATTTTCCAGGTGCAGGGTATCAATACACAAATTATTGCGGCGAGTATTCGCCATCCAGCCCATGTGACGGCAGTTGCTTTGGCTGGAGCCCATATAGCGACAGTACCATTTAAAGTTTTGACGCAACTCTTCCTGCATCCATTGACAGAGAAGGGGTTGCGGCAATTTATTTCTGATTGGGAGGGGTATCGCAAAAGCCATGACAGATAATCAGTTTATAGATAATGGGGTTGTGGACGCAGTGTCGGGAAATAGCGCCCAGGAGCCAGAAAATGAACCAGAGGAAGAGGCCGAGATGAACGAGACAGAAGTGGAGGTAAGAAGTGTTCCTAAACCTCGCTACACCTACGCTAAACTGGCTTCTCAAGTAATTACGGAGCTTCGTCGAATTGCTAAAGACATGGGTGTTACAGGTTTTTCCGCTCTCCGTAAAGACGACCTCATCATCGCTATTTTAAGCACTCAGGCTCAACAGCTTAACTATCGGTTCGGTGGTGGGACCCTTGAGACTCTGAATGAGGGGTACGGGTTTCTTCGTCCGAAAGGGCTGCTGCCAAGCGATCATGATATCTATGTTTCGGCTTCGCAGATCCGCCGCTTTGGCTTGAGAAATGGCGATGTAATCTGGGGAATGGTTCGTCCCCCTAAAGATCAGGAGCATTATGAAGCGTTGTTACGAGTGGAAATGGTGAATTTTGCCGATCCGGAAGCTGCAAGAAAAAGACCACATTTTGGCGCTTTAACGCCTATCTTCCCGAACTCCAAATTAACGCTGGAAACAGATCAAAATGAAATATCCACACGGCTTATTGATCTTTTTGCCCCTATTGGCAAAGGTCAGCGGGCTCTCTTGGTTTCTCCACCTAAAGCAGGAAAAACTACAGTACTCAAAAAAATAGCGAATGCAGTTACTGTCAATCATCCTGATATTATCCTCATGGTTCTTCTTATAGACGAACGTCCTGAAGAGGTAACAGATATGGCTCGGTCTGTAGACGGAGAAATTATTGCCTCTACATTTGACCGGCCGGCAGAAGAACATTTGCGAGTGGCCAATTTAACTTTAGAAAAAGCAAAACGTTTGGTAGAGACTGGAAAAGATGTAGTGTTACTCCTTGATTCTATTACGCGTTTGGCACGAGCTTCAAATCTTGTTGTCCCCCCATCTGGGAGGACGCTTTCTGGTGGTATGGATCCAGCAGCTCTCTATTTCCCGAAGCGATTTTTTGGTGCGGCTCGGAATATAGAGGAAGGAGGAAGTCTTACCATAGTGGGAACGGCACTGATAGATACTGGAAGCCGTATGGATGATGTTATTTATGAAGAGTTTAAGGGTACCGGAAACATGGAACTTCATCTCTCCCGTAAGCTGGCAGAACAGCGGATTTTCCCGGCTGTGGATATTACGAAATCTGGGACACGCCGAGAAGAACTCCTGATGCCAGAAGATGACTTGAGCCGAGTATGGCTCTTGCGCCGTCGGATGGTAAACGTTGATGAAGCTGGGGCTTTATCTCTCATTATCGACAAGCTGAAAAAAAGCCAGACAAATAAAGATTTCCTGTTGACCATTAAGATGGCGTAGTATAAAGTATTGAGAGTGTTAAGGGGGGACGATGATGAACGATTCTCCAGGTAAAGGAAATCATTCTAAATCGGGCCGCATGGGTTTTATGATCGTTATGCTGCTCATGTTCAGTACAGCTGTTTTTCTCACTGTTTGTGCGAGTAACCGTTCCGCAGGGGTAGCCTGGGGAAATCTTCAGCAGAACGATAGCGATGATAAAAATGAAGAAGATACCCACGTGCCGGCGGGTTTTGTAGTTATCGATATGTCAGGAGCGGTAGCAAGCGAACCAGAAGCTGCGAGTGAAGAGGAGGGCGGCATTGGACCTCTTCCTGCTGATGAGTCGGCTTATTCAGAAGAGCCAGTGCTTATGGCAGGCGAAGGGGAGAGTGCAGATGTTACAGAAACTGACTCTTCTGGGCAGGATCAAAGTGAGTCTGGAGAAGAAGGAGACTCGGAATCCACTCTTCTTTCTGAAGTAAAGCCCCGGTGGGAAGAATATACGGTAAAATCAGGAGAAACTCTCGGAGATATCGCCAGCCGTTATAATGTGTCGGCTGACGAGATAGCTCGTGCTAATGAGTTAAAAAATCCTAATAAATTGACATTAAATCAGCAGCTTCTTATTCCTGTTTCCAGTGAAGCCGTAGATGTTGTCTTGGAGGAAGTACGAACTCGAAAGGCTAGAGTAGCTGCCAAACGAGAGAAAGTGAAACCTCTTGATGTTACAAAGTATAAAGTAGCGAATGGCGATAGCCTTTGGTCTATTTCAAACACCTTCAGTCTCGAAATTGATACTCTTTTCGGAAGCAATGATTTGAAAGACCCTAATGTTTTAAAACCTGGAATAGAACTTCGTATCCCTAATCAGGATGGTATTTTTTATACGGTGAAAAAAGGCGATACTCTTGGCGGTATTGTTAAAAAATTTCAAATATCGAAAGAGAAAACTTTAGAAGTTAATGGGAATATGGATTTAAACAGCTTGAAGGCAGGGGAGGAAATATTCCTTCCGGAAGCCCGTCCTGAAGTTTCAGTTCTTAACGCTGATAACGGAGGAAGTAAATCTTCTTCTAAATCTGGTGGCGCAACATACTCTCGCTCTTTCCGCTGGCCTGTAGTTGGTCGCATTAATAGCCCTTTTGGTTGGCGTCGGCATCCAGTGACGAGAAGGAAAAGTTTCCATACTGGTATCGATATTAAAGCTTCCCGTGGATACCGTATTCGGGCGGCCAAAGAGGGACATGTAGTTTATTCCGGCTGGATGGGTGGATATGGGCGGGTTGTGGTATTGAGCCATGGAGGCGGGTATTCGACTTTATATGCCCATTGTTCTAAATTGGCTGTACGTAATGGGCAAAAAATATCCCAGGGGCAGGTTATAGCTTATGTAGGTTCTACAGGGAGAGCTACAGGTCCGCATCTCCACTTCGAAGTACGTATGAATAATAGGCCTATAAACCCTTTGAAGGTTCTTCGATAGGCGTATGGCCCCATGACATGGGAGTATTATTTCGTTAAACTGGACCAGGGAGTTTTTTGAGGCCCTGGTCCATCTTTTTTGATATTTCTATTCCTGGATGGAGGATCAATCCATGACAAAGTTTATTTTTGTTACGGGCGGAGTAGTTTCTTCTCTTGGGAAAGGCATTACAGCAGCGTCGCTGGGTGTGCTTCTCAAGAAAAGAGGTTTTAGAGTCTCAATTATCAAGCTAGACCCTTATCTGAATGTGGATGCGGGAACAATGAATCCCTTTCAGCATGGGGAAGTTTTTGTGACAAATGACGGAGCTGAAACAGATTTAGACCTGGGGCATTATGAGCGTTTTATTGACGAGTCTCTTTCCGCTGATAACAACGTGACTACGGGGAAAATCTATTCTACTGTCATATCGAAAGAACGCCATGGCTGTTATCTCGGCGGAACGGTTCAGGTTATTCCCCACATTACGAATGAGATTCAGGAACGTATTCTCAAAGCTGCTGACGATAATGATATTGTCATAGCAGAGATAGGTGGAACAGTAGGAGACATAGAGGGTCAGCCGTTCCTTGAGGCTATTCGTCAGATGGCTACGCGTGTAGGGAGAGAAAATGTACTATATTGTCATGTAACCCTTGTGCCTTATTTGGAAGCAGCCAGAGAGCTAAAAACAAAACCGACGCAACATAGTGTGCAGGAATTACGGAGAATAGGCATTCTTCCCGATATCATCGTCTGTCGTTCCCACTATACTATATGTGATGAGATGAAAGAGAAAATAGCCCTCTTCTGCAATGTGCCGAAGGAAGCTGTAATAGAAGCTCTTGATGAACCTACAATTTATAAAGTTCCTTTAAGCTTGTACGATCAGCATTTCGATACATTAGTGATGGATCGTTTATCTGTAAAAAGCGAGGTAGAGCCAGATCTTGAAGACTGGCGAAAAGTTGTTCAGAGTTTTTGCAATCCTGATGGCGAAGTAGAGATAGCTATGGTTGGAAAATATATAAACCATAAAGATGCTTATTTGAGCGTTGTAGAGGCGTTGAACCATGCAGGAGTTTATCACAAAGTACGAATTCGTATCCGCTCAGTGGAAGCTGAAGCTATAGAGGAACAGGGAGCTGAAAAAGTGCTTGCGGGTGTCCATGGTGTCCTGGTACCAGGGGGATTTGGGGCTCGAGGCCTTGAGGGAAAAATAGAAGCAGCTCGTTATGCTCGAGAGAAAAAAATACCTTATTTGGGACTTTGTTTAGGTATGCAGGTAGCGGTGATTGATTTTGCTCGGCATGTATGTGGCATTTCAGATGCCAATACGGCGGAAGTGCAGGAAGATGGCAAAAACCTTATTATACACTTAATGGAAGAGCAGCGCGATGTGGCTGATTTAGGTGGAACTATGAGGTTGGGGGCGTATCCTTGCGCTCTCGTTCCTGGAACGAAATCTTTTGAAGCTTACCATGAAGAAGTTGTTTATGAGAGGCATCGCCATCGCTACGAGTTTAACAACGAATATCGCGATCTCGTAGAGAAGGCAGGGCTTAAAGTAGCGGGAGTGTACAAGAAAAAAGACTTAGTAGAGATCGTGGAAATATCAGATCATCCGTGGTTTATCGCAGTTCAGTTCCATCCAGAGTTTCGGTCACGGCCGGTAAAACCACATCCGCTTTTTGTTGGTTTTATACAGGCTGCGGTAAATATGGTGGAAAAGTAGCGTACCGACAATGGTGTAAAAGGAGGGAACACTATGAGGAAGTTGCAGAAGATATCAGCGTCGCTTATAGTTTTGACAGTGCTCTTTCTTGGGGCTTGGAGTATGCCTTTGGGGGCTCAGGAAGACGAAAGTTCTTCTACTTTGCAGACGCTCAATCATGTTGAAGATATCCTCTACGGGCGAGAAAAATCTGGTGGCTTGATTGAACGTCTAAGCAATATTGAAAAAGATCTTTTCGGACGAGAGCTCCCTGGAAGTATTGCCGAACGACAGACAGCTATTCTGGATTTCATCGAAAAGGGAACTTCCGGTCAACCTTCCATGCTTTTTAAATTAGGAATTGCTGAATGGGCTGTTTCTCAACGGATTGATGGGTATGGTCCTGTAACTCGCAGAGTCGATTCGCTTGAATCTATGCTCGAAGGGACAGCTCACCCAGATAAACCAGTTGCCATGCGGTTAGAGAGAATATTAGGTCTTATTCTTTCCGAACAGGTTCAATGGCAGGATGCGGAGATACCAGCAGCGCGGGTTATGAAGGTAAAGTTTACGAAAACCCTTACCCCGAGTGGCGTAAAAGCCGGTGATCCCGTGGATTTAGAGTTAGCAGAAGATCTTGTTTCAGAGGCCCTTCTTCTAGCTCCGGCAGGAAGTCGTGTTATTGCTCATGTCCAGTCAGTTACAAAGCCTCGAAGTTTTGGGCGTCCGGCAGAGATAAAAATAGGTGTCGATACTTTAAAGCCTTTGGGACCGGAAGCCGTTCCAGTAGCTATAGGCGAGGAGTCTAAAAAGGCTGCGAAAGCAGAAAATGCTCAGATAGCAGCTGCTGGTACGAGCTTTATTGGTGCCATTCTGTTTGGTCCTGTAGGGTTGGCAGGTGGTTTTCTAGTTCGTGGAGATGCTAAAGAAATTCCTGCGGGAACAGAGCTTTTTATAGAGACAGCAGAGACTGCTCGGGTGTCGGCCTACGCTGTTCCTGCTGGTTTACAGGGGATGCTTCGAGGGGCAGGTGCAACTCAAAGTGGAGAGAATGCAGCAGAAGCCAGCAGTGATAACGCACCAAACACAGGCGCTAAAAGCACTTCTGCCGATACGATAAATACAGATACGACGGAAACAACGGACGATACTTTAACACCTATTAATTAACATCATCATGTAAATTTGGAATAGTCTTTTGCAACGAGTAGAGAAGGAGTGGTTTTTCATGAAAGGAGCAAAAAAAAGAATAGCAGTTTTGGTGATGGCTCTCGTCTTTTCTTTAGGAGGCATTGCTTGGGCTGTTAATCTAGGGGATATTGTAGGAGTGGTGGGTGGCGGTTTCTTGGTCACTCAAGTAGCAGGGCCTCTTAATGATTTTATTAACAAGGTTACGTTCAATAAAGGAGCGAAAGTAGAGGGACATACGAAAGTCGTTCCTATTGTTTCTTTAGGTACAGGTACGCGTATTGGGGCAGCTCAGGTAGCTGGACCCCGAGGAGAAGCTATACAAAAAACAAAAGCGGTGGCTCAATTGGAAGTTACGTTCAGAGACCGTCTTCGAGTAAAAGTACTCATACCTATCGACTCAGAAAACCCTATTAAACAATTTAAGCGGGTTCAGGGAGTTGGCGTTTCTGCTATTATTGATTTTAGGCTTTAGAGAAAAGGAGGCTCGCGGCATTGCGATGAAACGACGGTGTACGTTGTTTTGCCTGGTGTTTTGGGGAGTGTTTTGTCTCGTCTCTCCTTCCTGGGGTCTGGAACCTTTGGCGCGAGCTACAGATATTTTGGAAAAGTGGACAGTTTTCCATTGGGGAAGAGATTGTCTGGTTTGGATTGTTCACTATCCTGAAGAGTTAGTGGAGCCTTGGGTCGATGCGGAATCGACCCGGGCTGCTTTATCTCCTGGAGAAAGAGATGCGTATAAAAAAGCATTTATGGAACAACTTCGTATAGGAGAATCGGAGCCATTCCTAATTACTTTTTATTCTTTTGGTGCTCGTTCTTTATCTCTCAGCCCTTTTTCGGAGAATGTTTCCCTTGTGTTACGTGATGGAAGCCGAGTGAAGCCCACATCTTACGAGAGAAAATTTGATGAACCCATTAGCGGAGTAGTACAGGGTCTCGTCTTTTTCCCATATCAAAATGCCTCTTCTTTTTCTGTAGCGATAAAAGGACTGGGAATAGAAGATGAAAAGATGTTTAATTTTGCAGGAGCTTCTTCTAATGACAGACAACAGGAAGTAGCTACTGTTCCAGGACAGAGCAATAGGAAAAAAGATCAAATTGTATTGGACCTTCCTCCGATAGAAGAAAGCTCCAAAGAAAAAGAAGTGTTAGAGCGTGAAAAAACGAAAGCAAAGCGGGCAGAAAAGCAGGAAAATGAAAGTGCTTTTGTTGAAGCGAGCGAGGCCGAAATGCCTGTCCCCCTTCCTCCAGTAGCTCCTGCCGTGCCTCCGACAGCGAAAGTGGATCTCTCAGGGTTAAAACCCATATCTGTTCCAGAAAAGGGGGACGAGAGGGAGGAATCTCAAAAGGCAACTGCCTCTACTCCTTCAGACAAGGAAAGTCGCGAGGAAGTGTTAGAAAGATTTTTGTCCTATTGGAAACGTGGGGACTATGATGCTATGTACACCTTTCTTTCTCCGTCATCGAAAAAGCTGTGGGGGCAGAAAGCTTTTCAAAAGGATGTAGAGAAGGCAAATATGCGGGTGCCATTGAATGAAAGTTATGTTGTAGAGTGGGAAGGGAATAGAGCTCGAGTTTCAGCAGTGCAAAAAATGTTATTTGTCCGCACGTTACGTAAGGTGACCATAAAAATGGTGGAGGAAGACCATGGCTGGCATGTTCAGTGGTAAGTTTAAAATTCCTCTTTTAATTATAGGAGTTGCTCTTTTATTTGCGTTCTATCTTTGGTCGGCTTGGCAAGACCTTCATCTTGATCCGGACGCAGTAAAAAAAGCGGTGAAGGAAGGGCCAGCGATTGTAGTAGAGAGCCTTTCTGTAGAAAAAGAGATTTCTGGAGGTCTTTGGGCTATTCACGCAGAGCGCACAGAACGTAAATCTGGTCAGATTAAGGCTTCACAGATTACAATGGAAGGCGTTTCCTCTGATGGGAAGCAGTGGGATGTGAAAGCTCCTTCAGGGACCTTTGAAGAGTCTTCTTCTGGAGGTGTTTTGTATGAGCCAAAAGGGGTTACCAAGGGGCAGGATTTTACTGTAGATTGGAAAGCGCCAGAAGCCATTTGGAACAGCACAAATGCTGAATGGACGTTCCCAAAAGGAATCTATGCTGAGCATGATAAAGGGACCCTTGCAGGGGCATTTGGCCGTATTACAGAAGAAGGGATTTTTTACGTGGAGAAGGGAGCCACCTTAACGTGGAAAGAATAGGGGAGAAATTTTTCCTCCGTTTTTTTATGGTATTTATGGTGTTGCTTTTTTTGCAGAATCCTTTAAGGGCGGAAGAAGCGAAAGAAGTGACCTTGGAAGCAGAGGTTGTAGCCTATGACGAAAGGGGCACTGTAGCCACCGCAAAGGGGAGTGCCGTCCTTAACTACGGTATTATCCGTATTTATTCTGACTATATGGAGTACGATGTAGCAACTCAGGAAGCCTTGGCCGAAGCGCTGCCAGGGAAGAGTGTTACTATTTTTTATGGTGCTAATAAGCTTTCCGGGCAACGTCTTGTCTACCATCTTGAGACAGAGGAAGGTGTCCTCGATGGTGCAAAGGGCGAAATGCCAGCAGGACAAGGGACCCTCTTTGTGCGAGGGAAGCAGCTTGATTTTGCTCCAGTAGAGAGAGCTGCTCAAAAAGGTTGGATTAGCCAAAAATCGGCGAAAAGAATAAAAGAGAAGACCACTATAGGAAAGTGGCGCAATACGAGTTTAACTACGTGTCCTCAAGAACATCCCCACTATAATGTAACAACTAAGAAACTTACTATCATTCCAGGGAAGAGCATCGTCGCCAAAAATCCCAAGGTTTATATAGGTGGTTCTTATTTATTTACCTACCCCTTTGATTATGTAGTTGCCCTGAATAAGGAAAAAGGTTTTCTTGACTCCGAACTGATGCCCACGATTCTTTATACTTCAGATAAAGGATTTGGAGCTGGATACAGCGGGCCTATCGTATGGGACGATGGAGGGGCCCGTTTGGGCTTTATGATGTGGTCTAAGAAGGGGTTGGAAGGCAGTGTTTCTGCTTCTCAAAATCTTCAGAATATAGGATTGACAGGCGTAACCCTGTTTGGAAATCTAGAATATTCTTGGGAAGAAACGACAGACCAGGAAGCTTTCCGTCCATCTTGGGGGTTCCGTGGTGAGTGGAATGGATGGAGGGCGAGGCTTTGGTGGTCTCAGCGTGAGGCGCTTGATATAGAGAAGGGCGGCGGTGAGAGTTATAAAAACTTACTCTATCGCGACCCCGAATTTACTTTTTCCAGTCCTTCGTGGCCTCTTATGTCGTGGATGAACACGAGATGGAGCGTGGCTGGTTCTTTTGGAAGCTACGAAGAGCGACGAGGTCGTAAAGCCTATGAGTCTGACAGAATGGGACTTGGCATCACTCTCTCCGGAATTGGAAATCCCGCTCCCATTCGCCCCTTTTGGGCTTCGAGTTATTGGCATTTTCGATATGATGGTGGCGATGACGAGCAGAAGATTTTATGGCTGTCTGTAGGGGCTGGATATAAACTTGGACCTATCGATGCCAGAACGGCCTATCGGCGGCGATGGGTAGACGGACATTCTCCTATGGTGTGGGATCGATATAGTGATTTAGAAGAATTTTATCAGCAATTTGCTTTCCCTGTAGGAAAAGATATTTCATTGGCTGTTCGTAGCGCTTACAACGTTAAAACTACCGAATGGTTTGAACGTGCTTATATCTTAACGTACGATCCTAGGTGCTGTTTACAATGGCAGCTTATCTATAGAGATGATTTAAAAGAAGATGACGATTGGGTAAGTGTGCGTCTTGTCATTAACGCTTTCCCCGATAAACCTTTGGCCTTTGGAGATAAAAAACTTTCCAGTCCTTTCCCCTTTTAATGTAAAAGAAGGGAAAGGGCAGACAACGAGCTATGAAACGAGGATGACGACGTGGATAAAAAGATGGTAGTAGCTGTTTTATATGGTGGAGATGGACCAGAAAAAGAGGTTTCTCTGAAAAGCGGAGAAGCTGTAAGCAAGGGGTTAGAGGAGTGTGGATATAAAGTAGTACCTTTTAAGGTCCACTCCCTGGCAGATGTTTTTCAGCTTCGCAACGTTCAGGGGCTTGCTTCTGTTTTTGTTGCCCTCCATGGAGGTTGGGGAGAAGATGGGAGAGTTCAAGCAGCTCTTGAAGCCATGAATTTTCCCTATACAGGGCCGGGGCCTTTGGCGTGCTCTCTTTCTATGGACAAAGCAGCAGCTAAGGGGCTTTTGAACCTTTACGGCATTCCAACCCCCGCTGGACTGCTGGTTTTGAAAAATTCTTCTTTTTCTATAGAAGAGAGCCGTCATTTTATAGCTACTCACAAAATGGCTATTCTCAAACCTTGTAATGGAGGAAGCACTATTGGTGTATCTGTAGTCAAGGATGCGTCTTCGCTTGAGCAAGCTTTTGAAGAGGCATGGAGATATGATGATCGTGCTGTTTTGGAAGAGTTTATTTCAGGAGTTGATGTAACAGTTGCAGTGTGGGAAAGAAAAGGAAGTCCTGAAGCTCTGCCGGCGGTAATGATTCGTCCTAAACAGGGTTTTTACGATTATGACTCGAAATATACGCCAGGAATGACGGAATATATTACCCCAGCCCCCTACGAGCCGAAAGTATCAGAACATCTTGCTCATTTGGCATGTCAGGCTTTTCAGGTTTTAGGATGTGAGGGGTACGCTAGAGTTGATTTCCGTGTAGAGGAAGACGGAACCCCATGGGTGCTGGAAGTGAATACTGTGCCAGGGATGACAAGTACAAGCCTTGTTCCCAAGGCGGCAGCTGCTGCGGGGTACGATTTCCCTCTCTTTCTCTCAGAACTGGTTCAATTGTCTTTTGAAAAGAAAAGCGCCTGCAAATAATGAGCAGGCGCATGTCTTTTTTACTATTAAGGCATAAGAGCGATACTAACTATTTTTAGATTCCTGATACCTCGGGGGACTTTAACGTGAACTTCGTCTCCTATGGATTTGCCGAGAAGAGATTTTCCGACGGGGCTTGAGGATGAGATGTGGCTTAGCTTTGGATCTGCTTCTTCTGATCCCACGATAGTATAGGTGAACACTTTTTTGTTGGTTGTGTCTTCTATCGTTACAGTTGTTCCAAGAGTAACCCGGCTTGTGTCTACATCTGAGGCGTCAATAACCTTGGCCTTGCTCAACTGAAACTCAAGCCATGAAATGCGGGCTTCCAACTTAGCTTGCTCATCTTTTGCAGCAGCATACTCTGCGTTTTCGCTTAAGTCACCAAATGCCCTGGCTTCCTCTAGCTGTCGGGATATTTCTGCTCGCCCGTTGCTTCTAAGATCGACTAACTCAGCGGTAAGTTTTTCGTACCCGCTTCGTGTCATTACTGGTGCTAAATCAATACTTGAATGATTCAATGATTCCTACCTCCTTTAGAGGGGCTTTCTCTACAGTAACAACGAATTGTACCAAAAAAATATTGAAGAAGCAATGAGGATTGGGATACATAGCGGTGGCGAGAGAGCTGCGTTATAATGCATTTTTGTATTACTGGAGGTGGATACATGCCTGAAAAACCTTTAAAGCGAACCAGGCGTCGCCCAAGAAAATCTAATGCTGTAAAAAAATTAAAGTTCTTTGCCCTAGGTGGTCTAGGGGAAATCGGGAAAAATATGTATGTATTTGAATTTGGGGAAGATATTATTGTAGTAGACAGCGGACTTATGTTCCCCGACGAAGAAATGTTAGGCATAGATTTTGTTATTCCTGATATTTCATATTTAGTGGAAAATCGCCAGCGAATTCGTGGCATTCTCCTTACTCATGGACACGAAGACCATATAGGGGCTCTTCCTTTTGTGTTACCTAAACTTGATGTGCCCGTATATGGAACTCGGCTAACCTTAGGGTTGGTTCAAAATAAGCTAAAAGAAACAGTCCCCGATTACAACGGAAATTTTGTAGAGATTAAGGCTGGGAATGAAGTTCAACTAGGAGTTTTTTCTATTCGTTTTGTTGCTGTTTGTCATTCCATTCCCGACGCGGTGGGGCTGGTGATATCTACGCCCCTCGGACTTATTGTGCATACAGGCGATTTCAAACTGGATCCTACCCCAATAGACGGACGGTTAACCGATTACGCTGCTTTTGCAGAGGCTGGCCGTGATGGGGTGCTTCTTATGCTCTCTGATTCTACAAATGCGGAAAGAAAGGGATTTACCCCGTCGGAATTCCTTATAGGGGGGACCCTTGATCGTATTTTCCGCCTTCATAGAAATAAACGCATTGTCATAGCAACTTTTGCAAGTAACTTGCATCGTGTACAACAGGTTGTAGATGCTGCAGGACGTTTTAACCGTAAGGTTGCCTTTGTGGGGAGGAGCATGGTTACTAATGTGGAATTGGCGCGAGACTTAAACTATCTTTCAGCCGATGACAAAATGTTGATTCCTGCAACTGATGTTTATAAATACGCCCCTAACCAGGTTGTAGTCATGACGACAGGAAGTCAAGGCGAACCGTTTTCTGGGCTTGTTCTTATGAGCAAGGGGGAGCATCGACAGATCCAGCTGGGGGAAAAGGATGTAGTGGCAATTTTTGCCAGCCCTATCCCTGGGAATGAAAAGTTGGTTAGCAATACTATCAATCGATTGTTTGCTTGCGGATGCGATGTTATTTATGAGGGTGAAAAAGAAATACATGTGTCTGGGCATGCGGCACGAGATGAGCTGCGCCTCATGTTAAATCTTGTAAAGCCGCGTTATTTTGTGCCAGTCCATGGTGAGTATCGACACCTAGTTCGTCATGCTCAACTGGCGCAGGAGATAGGGGTTCCCACTAAAAATACCTTTGTAATGCAAAATGGCGACGTTCTTTTAGTGACGGACAAAAGAGCTCAGGTGAAGGGGCGTATCCCATCTGGTCGCATTATGGTAGATGGTGTGGCTATGGGGGAGCTGGAAGGCAGCATTATGAAAGAGCGCCATGAGCTGGCAGAGGATGGCCTTGTGGTTATTTCCGTTGTAGTCGATGGAGGCTTACATCTCGTATCTGAGCCTCGTATCGAAAGTCGCGGATTCATTCATATGGAGGATGCGTCTACTTTACATGAAGAGCTTCTCTCCACAGTCAAGAGAGTGTTCGACCATTTTGCTCAAAAGAAAAAAGAAGTGGAAGTTACGATGTTGGCTCTCCGTATGAAGAGCCGTGTAAAAGATGTGATACGGCGTCGGTATGCAAATGCAAAGCCTATGATTTTACCCATTATTACAAAGATCGAGGGGACGGAAATTCATGAAAGCTGAAACGTTAATTCTTGGCATCGTACAAGGCCTTGCAGAGTTTCTTCCAATTAGTAGTTCCGGACATTTAGCTTTGTTACAGAATCTATGGGGCATCGCAGAGGATAGCCTTACCTATGATGTGCTGCTCCATTTTAGTACGATGATAGCTACGGTCGTCTTCTTTTCGAGAGATATCTACTCTTTGGCAATAGAGTGGTTTAAGGGGCTGTTTTCCCCGTCTGGTCGAGAAACAGAAGGGTGGCGCCTTGGATGGGCCGTTATTTGCGGGACTATCGTTACAGGAGCTATTGGATTCCCTCTCAAGCCGGTGGTAGAGAGATGGATGGTATCTCCTGCTCTTATTGGATGCGCCCTTTTAATAACATCGTTACTCTTATGGTATGCTTCTTCTTTGCCTCAGAGATCAAATAAACTTTCATTACTGTCTGGAATTGTTATTGGGGTAGCGCAAGGATTGGCAGTTATACCTGGAATTTCCCGATCAGGGGCGACAATTGTAACAGGTCTGAAAAGAGGTCTCTCCCCAGAAGAAGCTTTTCGTTTCTCCTTCCTTCTCTCTTTGCCAGCTATTCTAGGAGCCACATTGCTTCAAGTGATGGACCTCGTGAGAGCAGGCGGTTTTGTTGATAGTTTGCCTGATTTTTGGTATGGCGGTATTATTGCAGCTTTTGTGACGGGATATGGAGCTTTAGTATGGTTTAGAAAGATGGTGACCCTCGGACGCTGGCGGATCTTTGCGTTGTATTGTCTTGTTCCCGCCGGAATAAGCTTAGTGATGAGTATATGGAGGTAGAGAATAGTGGCCTTAGGACGAAGTGGAAATGTACGCTGGTGGATGTTGATAATTTGCATAATAATTGGGACTCTGTTGGGGTTTTATTTGCAGAAATTTACTCTGACAGCTCCTTATTTCCGCAATATAATCTCCATAGGTTTTGATCTCCACGATGTACGGCTTGCTATTATGGATTTTGGTTTGAAGTTTTATCTTCATTGCAATGTTGGAACTTTGATCGGAGGTATTGTAGGACTGTGGATCGCTCGGTAAAACAATTAGTTCTGGCCTCAGCTAGCCCCAGACGGCGGGAACTTTTAGCTTCTCTAGGCTGGCCGTTTAAAGTTGTAGTATCTGATGTTGACGAAGCGCCTCTGGGTGATGAAAAGCCCGAGGCTATGGCTCGTCGTCTTGCAACTCTAAAAGCCCAATCAGTTGCCAGCCAGTTCCCTCATAGTTATGTTATAGGATCTGATACGGTGGTAGCTATAGATGGGCGTGTTTTAGGAAAGCCAGTCGACCAGGAAGAATCTCTCAAAATGCTTTGTCTTCTCAACGGCCGAACCCATCGTGTTTATTCTGGGGTAGCTCTTTGTTATGATCAAAAGACTCTATCTGACGTGGAATGTACAGAAGTTACGTTTAGATCTATGAAAGAAGAAGATCTTCAGAACTATGCAAAGAGCGGCGAGGGGCTCGATAAAGCTGGTTCTTATGCAATACAGGGAAGAGGGGCTCTTCTCGTTCGTTCAATTTGCGGATGCTATTACAATGTAGTGGGACTTCCTCTTTTCCGTTTAAGCTGTCTTCTTGAAGAGGCTGGTTTCCCTCTGACAATGCAATGGAGGCTGAGCGAGAAATGAGTTTTTCAAAAAGAACTTTTACAGCATTTATGTTAGTTGTAGCTTTTATCCTCTCTATTGTGGCTCTTACGCCTCGATGGAAAGTAGAGAAAGAAAATCGAAACAGCGGCATTATTTTGGAATATCGAGATGTTCTTTCTTTGGCTTCTAAAGGTCGCCAGACCCCGGAGGCAGTTTTTAATCGCTTAACTAATGCGGGAGTGTCTGGCTTAATAGTGGCGGAAATGACAGGTAAAGATCTGTCTGCAGGACTTGTTCCTCTTTATTACGGAACAGTGGCGGATCTCCCTGACTCTTTAGGAGAGGGACTGGATGAGCCGTATGGTTCGGCAACTATTTGGCTTGCTAAAGGTATGAAGGGGATAGAGTGGTACGATACGGCCCTTCAAACTCGTTTCCCAGATAGCCGACGATATCAGAAAGAAAATGGCATTCTTTATGTTCTCCCTCATACTATAGACGAGTTGCTGGAGACTGGTGTTGTGCCTGATTTTGCGGGACTCCTCTTTGCTCTCTCCGCAGGGATTCCTGTTATGTACCGCGTAGCGCCGGTTGCTGTGAGTGATACTGAAAACGAGATGGCTTTGCTTGAGGCTCTTCTCGATGATTTCCCTTCGGTAATTCGTTGTGTATCTCCTTCGGGTCTTTTTGCTGCTGGATATCCAGATATGCGTCCTTTAGCGAATGTATTGAAGGAGGCAGGGATTCCTGTGGCTATGGTGGAGTTTTCTCGGCAACTTGGGGCCCAACAGTTAAACTGGCTCCTGTATCCGGATCTTTTACCTCTCCATAGCGTAACAACAGAAGAGATGATCAGCAGGAATATTTCTCGAAACACGCTGTATGAACGGATGGTTCGGGCAGCTAAGGAGCGGGGGGTTCGATTGCTTCTCATGAGGCCGACCCTCTATGAAGCTTCTTCCGATCCATTAGGCGATTTTGAGGAAGAAGTACAAAGCCTCTCTCAGGGGCTTTCCGAGCGGGGGATAGTTGTCCAATGGCCGGAAACATTTTCAGGTTGGAATATGTCGTTTCTAGGAGCCGTTGGATGTGCTTTGATATTCCTTCTTCTTGTCGCTCGTTTAGCAGATCGTTTTCTCTTGCTAAACCTCTCTTTCTTAGGTAGTGTGCAAATCGTTGCTTTTATAGTTATCGGGGCCTTTCTTGGCGTAGGGATGTGGAAAATATCCTTTGCTGCACGCTTGGTAGGTGCCTTAACTGCTGCCTTTTTAGCTGCGGAAGCTACTCTTATTGCTTTGGAAGAATGGAAGAAGCCCCTTCGCGGGATATTGGGAGGATTTATCGTTGCTGTCATAGGAGGTCTTGCTTTAGCGGCTCTTTTCAGTTTCCCTGTCTTTATGCTGCGGTTACGGGCCTTTTCTGGAGTGAAGGCTACTCTTTTTTTGCCGCCTCTCATTGTCTTGCTCTATGATTTAAGAAGAAGAGTGCATCCCGAATCTTTAGGACAAGTACTGGCAAGGCCTCCTCTATGGGGCGAGCTCTTCTTAATAGGTGTTTTGCTTGTAGGGGCAGCAGTGACCCTTTTGCGAAGTGGAAATGCTCAATTTGTTCCTGGGTGGGAAGTGACATTGCGAGACACTCTTGAGCGCCTTCTTGTAGCTCGCCCAAGAAACAAGGAGCTCTTTGCAGGGTATCCAGCCCTTTTGTTCTGGTATTATTTTAAACGTCGTAATTTATGGGAGCGATATCGGGAGATTTTCAGGCTTGGGGCTACCTTGGCTTTTTGTTCCCTTGTAAACAGTTTTTGTCATTTCCATACGCCACTTTATTTTATTTTATGGCGTCAATTTAATGGATGGTGGACTGGCATTCTCCTTGGAGCTATTTTACTTGCGCTCTTTCATTGGGTGTGCATCCCCTTCTGGAAGCGTTGGCGAGGAGTGATTATGGATTGAGTCGGCAATACGCTGTAGCATTAGCTGGATATTATGGATTTGGGAACCTTGGAGACGAGCTTTTAGCTGCGTCTATGGTTGCTCATCTCGAAAATATAGGCATTGCTAGAGAGCGTATCGTTGTTCTATCGGCAGATCCAGAGAATACCTCTGCTATGCTTTGTGTCCCGTCTGTAAATCGTTGGGATATTTTAGATGTTTTTAATGTGTTTCGTAAAAGTTATTCCTTGGTTTTTGGAGGGGGAGGGCTATTCCAGGATTCCACAAGCCTTCGTTCCTGTTTTTATTATTGGGGCCTTCTGAAGTTAGCTCGGTTAGCAAAATGTCGAACAGGAGTTTTTGCCCAATCTATAGGCCCTTTCCGTACGCGAGTTGGACAATGGCTGGCTCATAATGCCATAGCCGGGTGTTCTATGCGTACTGTTCGTGATAAGAGATCCTTAGAGATTCTTCAAGACTGGAGGCTTACTGCTCAACTTGTTCCTGATCCTGTTATGGGGCTTTCAGTGTCTTTTGAGAGAGAAAAAACTGATGCTTTGCTCGTCAATATCCGCCCATGGCCTGGGCTTTTACCAGAAAAGACAGTTCAGGTTGCCGCTCGCTGGGCAGCAGAGAATAATCTTCCAGTGATAGGCGTGGCTTTGGCGCCTGAGGACTTGAACGTAATAAACTCTTTTGTTTCGCGAGGAATATTGTCGTGTAAAGAAGTGCATTTAGTACGTTCATGGCAAGATGTGCAGAAGGTTTGGAGCCTTGGTAATATAGCTATAGGTATGCGTCTCCATTTCTGTATGTTGTCGCTTCTTTTCGGTTGCTCTACTTTAGCTGTTCCTTATGACCCTAAAGTGGAAGCTTTTGCTTCTCAATGGGGAATGGCTATTTTTAATGGAGAAGACATCCCTTCTTTTCCATGGCCTGTTGTGGATCGTCATTCTGTTGAAGCAGCGACAAAAGAGAGTTGTCAATCAGTAGAAAAAGCTTGGGAGGAGTTGAAGCGTAGTGCCAGTTCTATCTGAACATGAAGAGACGTTGCTCAAAGAAGCTGCTGCTTCTATCCGTAAAGATGTGGTGCGTATGATAGGAGTCGCCCGTTCCGGTCATCTGGCATCTTCTCTTTCTATAGTTGAGATTATGGCGTGGTTATACTGGCATATCCTTAATGTGAAACCAGAAGATCCTATGTGGGCGGAAAGAGATCGTCTGGTTTTGAGTAAAGGGCATGGATGTCCTGCTCTTTATGCGGCTTTGGCGAATCGTGGTTTCTTTGACCGCGAGGAATTATGGAATTATAGACGGTTAGGAACTATGTTGCAGGGTCATCCTTTAGTAAACCGAACGCCAGGGATTGACGCATCCAGTGGATCTCTTGGCATGGGGCTCGGAGTAGCTAATGGAATAGCTCTTGGGTTGAGAATGAGAGGTCTGGATAGCCGAGTTTTTTGCATTACAGGCGATGGGGAATTGCAAGAAGGAGCCATATGGGAGTCAGCCATGACCTCAACTCATTATAAACTCAGTCAGCTCACAGTTATTGTAGACCGAAATAATACCCAGATGGAAGGCTCTGTAGATCAGGTAATGTCTATTGAACCTCTGAAAGACAAGTTCATTGCTTTTGGTTGGCAGGTAGCAGAGGCTGACGGTCATGATTTTCAAAGTCTGGAAAGAGCCTTCGTAAAGAAAAATGCAGAAAAACCCTTGGCTATTATTGCACGGACTGTTATAGGTAAGGGGGTTTCTTTTCTAGAAGGACAAAGATATAAAGCCTCTATGGTTCTGACTCGAGATCTAGTAGATAAAGCTCTGAGAGAATTAGATTCAGGAGGGGCTCTCTTGCTATGAATAATATAACAATGAAAAGCACGCGCGATGCCTATGGGGAAGCTTTAATCGAACTCAATACTATATATAATGATCTTGTAGTTGTGGATGGGGATGTAGGGTCGTCCACACGAAGTGCTTCTTTTAAAAAAGCAAACCCCAAACGATATGTGGATGTGGGGATTGCAGAGCAGGATATGGTCCTTACGGCAGCAGGTCTTGCGTTGGCTGGTTTTAGAGTATATGTCTCATCTCTTGCTTCTTTTCTGGTAGGGCGAGCTTACGACGAGATACGAGAGACTATTGCTATCCCGGGACTGCCTGTAAAACTTATTGCTACTCATAGCGGAGTTACCGTTGGAGAAGATGGGGCTACTCATCAAATGCTTGAGGATATAGCACTTATGAGGGTATTGCCTGGTTTAGGAGTTCTTGCTCCTGCGGATTTTTATTCGGCTCGGGCTATCATTAAGATGGCGGCAGAGGTTAAACGCCCTATATATATTCGTTTAGGGCGTTCAAAGTTACCGTTGCTGTATAAGGAAGATGACGTGGATTTTTCGTTGGGTGGCGGTAGGGTTTTAAAAGAGGGGACTGAAGTAACCATCTGTGCTTGTGGTATTATGGTGCACGAAGCTCTTAAAGCCGCGCGCATTTTGGCCCAACAGGACCTTTGCGCAGAAGTCATAGATTGTTACAGCATCAGTCCCTTACCTGCTCAACAGATTCTAGAATCTATACATCGTACTGGTTGCTGTGTAGTGGCGGAAGAACATCTGGCTCATGGTGGATTGGGTGAGGCTATAGCTGGACTTGTGTGTCGCAGCTACCCTGTTCCTGTAAAGTTTGTAGCTGTAGATGACAAATTCGGACAGAGTGGGACGTCTGAAGAGCTACAGGAATATTATGGCCTTACGTCAAGTCAGATTGTCAGTGCAGCCGTGCAGGTGTGGACGATGCGCAGGAGGTAGCAATGGATATACGCCTGGCAGGAGTCTCTAAATACTTTCATCCCGACATTGTAGCCTTGGAAGATGCTTATCTTTCCATAGCACAAGGGGAGTTTGTCTACTTTGTAGGAACTACTGGCTCGGGGAAAACAACGCTAATGCGTCTCATTACCCGCGAGCTTATCCCAAGTAGAGGACAGATCACAGTAGGGGATAAGAACTTGCGAAAAATTCGCAACTCTCAGCTCCCTTATTTCCGGAGAAATATAGGGGTAGTCTTTCAAGATTTCAAACTCCTTCCTAATTTGACGGCATGGGAGAATGTTGCTTTTGTGCTCGAATCTATGGGTATGCCTTCCCGTATGGTAAAAGGTCGTACCGATGAAGTTATAGATCAGGTGGGGTTGTGGAGACGACGTTTTCTGTACCCCCCTCAGCTTTCAGGGGGAGAACAGCAACGGGTAGCTATTGCACGTGCCATGGCTAATTCGCCCTCTATTTTTATAGCTGACGAGCCGACTGGAAATCTCGATTTACATACGGCGGAAGACATTATGCGCCTCCTTCTATCTCTGAATGCTGCAGGAGCCACTGTTATTATGGCTACCCACGATCAATATCTGGTAGATGCCTATCGACAGAGGGTTATAGAGCTCCATGAGGGCAGGATAGTTCGAGACGAAGAAAAAGGAGGGTATCTCATCGATGGCGAGCTTTAAATATACCTTACGTGATACCTTCAGGTTGATTTTCCGCCATTGGGGATTGAGCCTTCTTACTCTTATTACCGCTTCTGCTGTCATATATCTCCTCGGCATGTCCAGCCTTTTCTCTCTTAATGTAAGGGCCATGGTTTCCCGTGTTGAAAGCGAACTCGTTGTTCAGGCGTACTTAAAAGAGGACAGTAAAATCCAGGAAACGGTGAATCAGATAAAAAAAATCCCTTATGCAGCTCATGTGGTTTCTGTGTCTCCTGACGAGGCGCTAGAAAGATTGCGAGCCAAACTAGGCACTAAGGCGCGAGCTGTTACGTTGCTTGGCGAAAACCCTCTCCCTTGGAGTATAGAGATCAAGGTTAAACGAGCGGGGGATGTGGCTCCTTTGGTAAGGGAGATCACGTCTATGCCAGAAGTGGATGAGCTTGTTTATGCTGGGAAACTGGCTGAAAAACTTTCTCGGATTTCTTTTTTAGTTTCGAAAATTTCCGTTGTCGTTCTGGGATTGGCTCTTGTTATTAGTGCTTTAGTGGTTTATAACACCATTCGTATATCTTTATATTCTCGAAAAGAAGAAATACAAGTGATGCTTTTAGTAGGAGCCACGAGAACCTATATTTCTCTTCCATTTGTGTTACAGGGGATGATTCTTGGTTCTATGGGAGCCTTGCTGGCAGTGCTTGCTGTCGCTGGTTCCTATTTTTCTGCTCAGGAGGCAATATTGACAACCCTTCCCTTTATCCACCTGGTTTCTAACCATGATTTTTTGTTGCGTTTTTATCTCCTGCTCGTCGGGATTGGAACAACTCTTGGGTGGATTTGCAGTTGGTTTGCAGTCAGTCGTTTCGTTCGGGAGGCTGGGAAACCTCTTTAGTCTGGAGGGATTAGAAGCTTCGACAGGGGGTGCGATTACAGCTGGTTGCTTGGCAGGGAAACCCCTTTAAATGGAGAGATCGGAAGGGAGGATGTACAATTGAGGAGCTTCACAAAAAGGTGCTTATTAGGTATCCTTCTAGCGGTTTCCTGTTTTTTCTCCTTCCCTTCTTTGTGTGCATGGTCGGCTCCAGATGTTGCGGAGTTAGACCAGCAGATTGCGGCCGAAGAGAATCGCATAAAAATAATAGAGCGTCAAACAGCTCACTATGAGCAGCTTATTAAAAAAACTGGGCAAAGGGAACAAGGGGTTTTATCTCAAATTACCCAGTATGACCAGCAAAAACAGAAAGCTGAACGAGAAATAAAGCTTTTGGAACTCAAACAAGCCAGGGCTCAGAATAGAATTAAGGAATTACAAGGAAATATTAAAAAGACTGATGCCCAAATAGAGGAAATAAAAGGGTATCTTAGGGATCGTTTTGTCGCTATTTATAAATATGGTGGCATGGCAGAGCTAGACCTTCTCCTCACTGCTTCTACGGCGCATGAAGCAATGGCCACGTCCTTATTACTAGGGAAAATAGCTCGTGAAGATGAGCGCATGGTTGACTCTCTTTCGGAGAGTAGAGAAAAACTGGAAGCTGCGAAAAAAGAATTAGAAGAACAGAGAGCTCTTTTAGTAGCCCAGGAAAAGAAACTCCGGTCTGAGCGAGAAAAGTACAAGGCAGAAATAAAAAAACGGAACGACCTGTTAGCTTCATTACGAAAAGAAAAGGCTCTTCATGAAAAAGCTGCTCGGGAATTGCAACAAGCTCAGGAAGAGATAGGGAACACCATTAAAAATCTTATGAGAAAGAAACAGGAAATTATTGCTCGTGAAAGAGAAAATCGAGATAAAAATAAATCTCATTTTGGCAATATAACGTACATGCCCTCAGGAGGGCGGTTAGGATGGCCGGTACGAGGAGAGATTTCTGAACCTTTTGGGAAACGAGTACATCCTGTTTTTAAAACTACGAGTATGCATACAGGTATAGATATTCGAGCTCCAGGAGGGACCCCGGTCCAAGCAGCTGGGCCAGGAGAGATTTTGTATGTAGGGTGGCTTAGGGGATATGGACAGGTTGTTATTATCGATCATGGAAACTTACTCAGCACTGTCTATGCACATCTTGCTAATGCGACAGTAGAAGAGGGACAAGGGGTTTCTCGTGGTCAGGTGATAGGGCATGTAGGAAATACTGGCGTTACTACAGGGTATCATCTTCATTTTGAAGTACGAGTTAACGGAGATGCGCGGGATCCTATGCGTTATTTGCGGTAAAAAAGACATGGCGAAGGGAAAAGGAGCACAGGTTTGAGCATGTGGAAAAAATCAAGGGGCGTTCTGTTTGGGCTAATACTAGGAGTTGTTTTAACAGGTGCATTTCTGGGGGCTGGTGGTGCCTCAGAAATAGAGGATATTGTTCGTTTTGTCCCATTTAAATTGGAGAACCTGTGGCTCATGAAGCAGGCAAGGGCCATTATAGAAACCTATCAGGTGGATAGCGGAGAGAAACCTGTGGAAGAGACGAAGCTCGTCTATGGGGCTATGAAAGGTTTTGTACAAGCGTATGGAGATCCATATACTCGTTTTGTTGACCCAGAAGAACTCAAAGAAGAAGAAATAGAAATGGAAGGCGAGTATGGTGGATTGGGTATCTATCTAGGTCACAGAGACGGTAAAACTCTTGTTATCAGCCCTATAGAGGGAACACCAGCTGATCGTGTCGGTCTTAAGCCTGGAGATGAGATCGTTAAAATTGGCGATGAAGTGATTATAGGTTGGGAATCACAGCAGGTTGTTAAAAAATTGAGAGGACCGGCGGGAACGTCAGTAACTATTTGGGTACGCCGAGATAAAGAAGATAAACTTTTGCGCTTCGATATTCAAAGAGAGAATATAAAGCTTTTTTCTGTTCGTTCTGAGATGATCGATAAAGATACAGGCTATATCCGTATCTCTCAGTTCAAGCAGAAAACTGGAGAGGAAGTAAAAAACGCCATTATTGATCTAGAGCAGAAGGGCGCAAAGGGACTTATAGTGGATTTGCGCAATAATGGCGGAGGCCTTTTAAGTGCGGCTGTCGATGTGAGTGACCTCTTCTTGGACGGAGGGCTCGTAGTCAGCATGGAAGGGCGGGTAGATCGTGCGAATGACAAACTTTATGCAAAGCCGGGGCAACAAACAACCCTTCCCCTCGTAGTGTTGATAAATGAGGGGAGTGCCAGTGCCTCCGAAATTGTGGCTGGAGCCTTAATGGATCGGCAAAGAGCTATTCTCGTAGGGAAAAAGAGTTTTGGAAAGGGATCAGTGCAAACGCTCTTTAATCTCTCAGATGGGTCTGGTCTCTACGTGACTATCGCTAGATATCATACTCCATCGGGTGTTACTATAGATCATGTAGGATTAACTCCGCAACTTACTGTGGAGGGGGAGTATAACCCTGATCGTAAAAAAGATCCTCAGTTAAAACGAGCTATAGAAGAGCTTGCTAAAATTGAAAAAGGAACATCTTCTTTTTTGAAATGATTTGGAGGCCAGTATGACTAAAAAGAGAGTAAAGAGGAGGCCCAAGGGGCTCTTCTTACTCCTGTTCGGTGGGATAGCGTTGAGTGTTGCTATTTTAGCGATGGTGGGGAGGAGCACTCCACAACAGGAACATGTGGAGGTTTCTCGAGAGCCATACCCTGAAATAGTCTGTGAGAAACAAAAGGATCGAAGTACTCCTCCCCACCATACAACTCAACCTGAGCCTGAGCCCCAAGTTGAGTCATGTCCCCTTTTAGCCATTGTCATTGATGACTTTGGTTATTCTTACTCTTTAGCTCAAAAAGTAGCTGCTATTGATTTGCCTGTAACATGGGCTATAATTCCCTATCGGCCCCATAGTCAGGAGACAGTGAAGCTTGCTGTATCCAGAGGGGTTCCTTATCTTGTACACATGCCTATGGAAGCTATTATAGATAAGGGGAAAGGGGATTTTCTCATAGGAGTGTCTATGTCGGCTCCTGCGGTTAAAAAGGCAGTGCAGGATGTTTTCCAAGCTTTCCCTGAAGCTGTGGGGATGAATAACCATAGAGGATCTAAAGCTACTAGTGACCCACATGTTATGGAAGCTGTAATGGAAGCCTTAGTGCCTTTAGGAAAAGTCTTTATAGATAGTCGAACATCAGCGGCGTCTGTTGCATATAAGACTGCTTTAAAATTTCAGGTTCCAACAGCCTACAACTCGGTTTTTCTCGATCATGAAAAAGATATAAGGTTTATGAGAGAGCAGTTCAATCGAGCAGTAACTATAGCGAAACGAAGGGGATGGGTTGTGGCTATTTGTCATAATAGACCTGATACTATCCCTTTTTTACAAGAGCTTCACGATTCTGAAATAAACGATGTAAAATTTGTGACCGTTCCAGAGTTACTTGGTGTTCAAACGGCACGATGAGGAGGCCTTGAAAGTGAAAGGACGAGTAGAGATTATTATAGGAGCCCAATGGGGGGACGAAGGGAAAGGAAGAGTGGTAGATGCCCTTGGGAATCGGGTTGAAGTTTTTGCCCGATATCAAGGTGGTGCCAACGCTGGGCATACAGTTATAGTTGAGGGAGAGAAATATGTCTTCCATCTCTTGCCTTCCGGAATGCTTTATCCCTGTAAGCTTTGTGCCATAGGAAACGGCGTGGTTGTTGATCCAGAACAGCTTCTACAGGAGCTTTCCACTCTCCAGGAGCAAGGAAAAGACAGGGCTCGACTTATTATTAGCGGGTCTGCTCATGTTGTTATGCCTTATCATAAAATTCTCGATAAAGCTGAGGAACAGTTCCGTGGAAAAGGTAAAAAAATTGGTACCACAGGTAGGGGTATCGGCCCTTGTTATGTAGATAAATTTAATAGATGTGGTATTCGTATAGAAGATCTTCTAAACGCTGATGTTCTTCGAGACAAGCTCTCTTTCAACCTTGATGCTAAAAACCTCTTGCTAACGAAAGTTTATGGAACTGAACCAGTAGCTTTTGATGAAGTCTATAGCAAAGCTTTAGCGTGGGGGCAGAGTTTAGCTCCTTATGTAGCAGATGTCTCTTTAGCTCTGCATGAAGCTATTACATCGGGGAAGGGTGTTTTGCTGGAAGGGGCTCAGGGAACCCTTCTGGATGTGGATCATGGGACGTATCCTTTTGTAACGAGCTCCTCTCCCATTGCTGCTGGCGGATGTGTAGGCCTTGGTGTTGGTCCGTCAGATGTGGACCGAGTTATTGGGGTAGTAAAAGCTTATTGTACTCGAGTTGGAGAAGGCCCCTTTACTACGGAAGATTTAGGTGATGATGGGACTCGGCTGAGAGAGCGAGGAGGAGAGTTTGGTGCTACTACCGGACGCCCGAGACGATGTGGTTGGCTCGATATGGTAGCACTGAGATATGCAGCAAGAGTCAATGGCATGGGAGCTATAGCTTTAACGAAGCTTGATGTTCTTACAGGATTCGACAAAATTAAAGTCTGCACAGAGTATGAGATAGAAGGTAAAAAATACGAACATTTCATGACCAATACCGCGTTACTCGAGAAGGCTGAACCAGTGTACACTCTCATGGATGGCTGGAAAGAAGATATTTCTAAGTGCAGGTCTTTTGATGAACTTCCTGTGGCTGCCCAGAAATACGTAGAGTATATAGAGAAAGAGGCTCAGGTTCCAGTGCAGCTTATAGGAGTAGGTCCTGACAGAGATCAGACAATAATTAGGGGGTTGTAAGCGCTGTCCACACTTCTCGTGGATATACATTTTTGCTCCGTTAATGATTGTGATGAAATATATGAGCTTGAAAGAAAAAAAGGCGGACCTTTTTGGCCTCAAAATATAATATATGAAGATCTTTCCAGCGGGCTGTCTGTATATATGGCGGCTCGCTGGAAAAGTCTTATGGTTGCGTTTCTTGTCCTCTCGCGGGAAAAGAATTTTTTTGTACTTACCAACCTCTATGTGGCTACCTCTTTCCGGCGAAAGGGAATAGCTTCTCAGCTTATTCTTTCATCTGGCGAGTTTTGTGTTCATGAAGGATATAATTGTTTAAGACTTCATGTTCGAGAAGATAATGGACCAGCACGTAGACTCTATGAAAATTTAGGTTTTTCCCTTATAGGAACAATAAAAAATTATTACGAAGATACGGGCACAGCTTTCTATATGGAAAAACGCCTGCCATTTCTCACCTCGTCTTAAAAAGTTATAGTTTTCTTATGAGAAAAGATTAGAGTTATAATTTTAATATGAATTATGGAGGGTACCTTGGTGACGTTATTCATAAAAATGCCCTCTTTTTTTACATTCAAGAGGACAAATGCCAGCCTTTAGGCTATGAAAAAAGAGCGTTTTATGACTCCTTCCCAATAACAAAAAGGCTTTCAGGGAAGAGCCCTGAAAGCCAGTAACCATCACTTGGTGGGCGACACAGGGTTCGAACCTGTGACCTCTTCCGTGTGAAGGAAGCGCTCTTCCACTGAGCTAGTCACCCATAACAAGGGGTATTATAGCTTTCCCAAAGAATTATTTCAACCCTGTGAAATTCCTTTTCTAATGTGTAATGTGTGTTGTATAATATTTTACACAGGGGTGATATTGTATGGTTGACCTGTCTATTATAGGCAAAGCTTCAGATTTATGGACCTATTGGGGTTTTGAAAGCTGGTCCTTCGACCATATGCAAGGAGTATCACGCCGGGTTGCTTTCGTTAAGGATAGCATTCTTGGCGAAATAGGCCGTTATTATGCTTATGACTTTATTATTTGGATTCATAATGGTTGCACCGATGCTGAATATATCTTCGCAAATTGGGAACCTCTCCCCGATGTTATGACACAACGTTTTGTCTTCTTAGAACCTTTCCCCTCCTTTGATAAAAAAATCAAAACTTTTTTTTGGGGTTTTAAGGGGTATTTGGAGCTTTATTCTTATACTCCGCTTGCTCCTTGGAATTCTAAAATCAAAGACCTCGCTCCTCTGGTGAATAAAGCTCAAGAGTTAGAGGGTTCTTTGTGCCAAGGGGGTGATGATATTAAAAAATAAAATAGTTTTCCCAGCTTTTATATATCTATTGGATCTATAGGAGAGTCATATTTTAATAGGAGGTGAAAGAAATGTTGGCAATGTTGTTCCTTGTTGCAATAGTCTTTTTTGCAATAGTCTATCGCGTTCATGGCCGCTATATGGCTCGTATTTATGCCCTTGATGATAGTAACCCGACCCCCGCTGAAACTATGTATGACGGAATAGACTATTGTCCTGCCCATCCAGCAGTACTCTTAGGGCACCATTTTGCTTCCATCGCTGGAGCCGGTCCCATTGTAGGCCCTATTGCTGCGGCGAGTATGTTTGGTTGGTTGCCTGCGTATCTTTGGTGTCTTCTCGGCTCTTCTTTTTTGGGTGGTCCACATGATATGGGAGCTCTTGTGGCATCTATGCGACACGATGGCAAGTCTGTTGGAGAGGTGGTAGACCACTGGGTAGGAAGGCGTGGAAAGCTTTTTTTTCTCATGTTTACCATCCTGACTTTAATTTTAGTCGTAGCGGTTTTCCTTCAATTATCAGCGAATACTTTTGAAGCTGACACGGCAGTGGCATTTTCAAGTACTCTTTATATATTTCTTGCCGTTATCTTTGGAGTGCTGGTTTATAAATATAACACGCCTCTTTGGCTCATGACAGTTATTATGGTTCCTATCGTCATTGGTGCTTGCTGGTATGGGAACTATGCAGACTGGGTCATCCAATATTTTTCATACTCTATGCCTACGTGGCGATGGCTCTTGGCAATTTATATTCTCTTTGCTTCTGTCTTGCCGGTATGGTTGTTGCTGCAACCGAGAGACTATCTAGCGTCCTACTTTCTTTATTTTGCAGTTATTGTTGGTGCTATTGGCATGATACTCGGCGGTAAGTTCGAAGTACAGCTTCCGGCTTTTAAGGGGTTTGTTGCAGGAGACCAGTTTTTATGGCCTATGCTTTTTGTTATTGTGGCATGTGGTGCCATTTCTGGATTCCACTCACTTGTAGGAAGCGGAACGACATCAAAGCAGCTTCGACGAGAGACAGATAGTACCCTTGTTGGGTATGGCTCCATGCTTCTGGAGGGTGTGGTTGCGGTTATTGCCATTGGCACCATTATGATTAGCGGAAAAATCCTTCCTGGGGGGCCAGTTGTAACATATGCTCAGGGATTTGGGCAATTTGCCGGGCTTCTCGGGATCGATCCAAAACTTGGGGCTTCCCTTGGCGGTTTGGCAATTAATACCTTCCTTCTCACATCCTTAGATACAGCTACCCGTCTGACCCGCTACCAAATTCAGGAAATTACGAACATGAAGGTAGACAAGTATACTGCTACCATTATAACTATAGCGGCAGCTATGGCTTTGCTTCTTGTAAAAACAGTTGGACCTGACGGCAAACCCGTTCCGGCATGGGCTGCGATTTGGCCTATGTTTGGTGCTGCAAACCAGCTTGTTGCGGCGTTGGCCCTTTTGGCAGTGGGGGTTTGGGTTACGAAGGGACTTAAGAAGAACAACAAATTCCTTATGGCCCCCATGTGGTTTATGTTGGCTACTACAGTAGCAGCCCTACTCTTTATGATCAAAGAAAAACTTACGGGAGTTCCTAACTATCTGTTGGTTGGTATCTCTATTGTCCTTCTTCTCTTTGCACTGTTGATGGTGAAGGAGTCTTTCCACGCCTTGAAAGTAAAAACTGAAGAGGAATATAAATAGTTTATGTTTGTAGATGTTGACTCTTTAGCAAGAAGGCCGGAGCATTTTTTCTCCGGCCTTTCTTTTTAAGATTGAGGTCCTCCGACACTGAAGGATTTGCTATTCCACGATTTCCCTCTTTTAAGCTCGCCTTCAATTTTAGAGAGGTAACGACTTCCGCAAAAAGGACATCGTAGAATAATATCTTTTACCTCCAGTTCAAACTCCTTTTTACACTCAATACACTGAAACGTAGCCACGCATATACACCTCCGTCTAGATATATCATGATGGCATTTACTATTATAATATATTTTTTATTTTTATGTCCTATTTGTTTTAAAAAAACGCTTTGTATAATAAAATAAAAAAGCAAAGAGTGAAAGGAGGAATTGCATGTCTTCCCTGTTGCGTGTATCTGGAAAGGATGTCTCCTTGGTTCTTTGTGGAGCAGCTGGACAAGGTGTTCAAACAGTAGAAGAATTGCTTGTGAAGGCTATTCGTCATGTTGGCTATAGCGTTTTTGCAAGCCGTGAATATATGTCTAGAGTCCGTGGCGGAAACAATTCCACTGAGATACGTTTTTCCCCCTGGCCGGTTCGAGCTTTTGTTGATCGTATCGATGTCCTCGTGCCTTTAAGCGAGGGAATTCGAGAGAATGTAAGAAGGAGGATCTCTTCTCAAACTCTTATTATCGGTGACAGAAATGTCCTTCGCACCGAAGGAGAAGAGTTGGGAGGACGTTACTTTAACGTAGAGTTTTTAAATATAGCGAGTGAGATAGGCGGAGTTGTTTTTGCTAACTTTGTTGCAGCAGGGATGCTTCTGGGTATGATAGGCGGAGGACTGGAGATAGGATATTCCTTTTGCAACGAAAAATTTGCCCCTAAGGGGCAAATAATAGTCGATAAAAATAAAGAGGCCCTAGATAGAGGATTTAAGATTGGACAGACTCTTACAGAAGGTACATTGCCCTTTATATCTGGGGATAGTAAAGGTCGGACCCTTCACCGCAGTGTTTTGAGTGGAACAGAAGCTCTATCTTTAGGAGCTTTGGCTGGAGGATGTACGTTTATTGCAGCGTACCCCATGTCCCCTGCTACAGGAGTTTTATCTTTTATGGCCCAATGCGCTTCTCAGCTAGGAGTAGTGGTAGAGCAGACAGAAGATGAGCTTGCTGCCATTAATATGGCACTTGGAGCTGGTTACGCTGGAGCGCGTGCGATGGTTACAACCTCTGGTGGTGGTTTTGATCTCATGACAGAAGGGGTAAGTCTTGCTGGTATTATGGAAGTTCCTGTAGTAATCCACGTGGGGCAGCGACCTGGTCCAGCTACTGGAATGGCCACACGTACAGAGCAGGGAGATTTACATGTGGCTCTATATGGAGGTCATGGGGAATTTCCTCGCGCTGTTTTCGCTCCGGCTACGCTGGAAGAAGCCGTTCGCATTGGAGCAAAATCTTTTTATATTGCGGAAAAATACCACATTCCAGTTATTATCTTGACAGATCAATACTTCCTTAACTCTTATTATGACATGGCTATTCCTGATCTAGAGTCTCTCTCTTTCCCTTCCATGATTGTTAAATCAGAAAAAGATTATTGTCGATATAAATTTTCTTCCAACGGAATCTCTCCTCGCAGTGTTCCTGGCAATGGGAAAGGGCTTATAGGGGCCGACAGTCATGAACATGACGAAGAAGGTCATGTGTATGAAGACTTTGACCTTCGTAAATGTATGGTTGATAAACGTTTCAGAAAACTTGCGTTAATGAGATGTGAAGCTGAAGAACCTTTATTTGTCGGGGCGCAAGACTATAGGATCCTTATTATTGGCTGGGGTTCTACATTCCACATACTTGAGGAAGCGTTGGAATTTATAGGGCATTCCCAAGTAGCATTAATGCATTTCCAACAACTGTATCCCTTGCCCGCCTCTTTGAGTGAGCGCTTAGAACAGGCACAGAATATTATAGTAGTGGAAGGGAATAAAACCGGACAGTTTGCTCATTTACTCAGGCAAGAAACAGGCAGGAAAGTGGACTCTATTATTACTAATTACAATGGCCTTCAATTTTCAGTAGAGCAGATAGTGAGAGAATTAGTTGCTTGCCTTAATGAGGGGGTATATTGATGAATTCTGGAATATTTGATCTAGCAAACGCTGATTTGGCTTGGTGTCCCGGTTGTGGCGATTTTCAAATTCTTGAAGCATTGAAGAGAGCTTTGGAGGAACTAGGATGGACCCCTCTAGATGTAGTCGTGGTGTCTGGTATAGGGCAGGCAGCTAAAACTCCTCATTTTATGAAGTGTCATTTTTTTAATGGACTTCATGGTCGAGCTCTTTCCAATGCCACAGGCATAAAAGCCGCAAATCCTTCTCTCAATGTAGTAGCGATAGGGGGAGATGGAGATATGTATGGAGAAGGTGGAAACCATTTTATCCATACGATCAGGCGTAATCCAGATATTACTAATTTGGTCTATAACAATATGGTGTATGGTCTTACCAAAGGGCAAGCGTCACCTACGAGCTTTAGGGGGTTTAGAACTTCAGTTCACGTTGACGGGGTGATGTCTGAGCCTTTCCCGCCACTGGCGGCTGCTATTGTTTTTGGAGCTACTTTTGTAGCTAGAGCTTTTTCCGGGGATGTTGAAAAAACTGCGAATCTCATAAAACAGGCAATCCTTCATAAAGGGTATGCCCTTGTAGATATTTTTCAGCCGTGTGTGTCTTTCAATCGTGTTAACACGTATAAATGGTATAAAGAAAATACGTATTATCTCGATGAAAACTATAATCCAGAAGATCGAACAGCTGCTATTGCCCTAGCTTTGAAAACAGAAAGATTCCCTTTGGGAGTGCTCTATAAAACAGAGAGTCGACCTACTTTCGAGGAAACACTAGGAGCCTATCGCTACGATAAAACCCCCCTTTATAAAAGAAAACGAAAAATTCAAGATATTGAAACTTGTATTGTATCTATGACATAATAGGTTATCTTGTTATGGGGGGGGGATGTGATGGGAGGGCTTATTCAATTAGGGTATGAAGGGCCTGATTTCTGTTTGAAGGATCAAAAGGGAAATTCCGTTACACTCTCCACGTTAAAGGGGCATAATGTATTGCTTTCTTTCCATCCGCTGGCGTGGACTCATATTTGTCAGGCACAGGTTAACACCATTGACGCTCATCTAGATCTTTTTGAGCGACTTAATACAATTCCTCTTGCTATTAGCGTAGATTCTGCCGCAACGAAGAGAGCATGGGGCGAAGCTATTGGAATTAAAAAGCTCCAGCTTCTTTCCGACTTTTGGCCTCATGGTTCTATTGCTCGTCAGTATGGGGTTTTTCGCGAAAAAGATGGTTTTGCATCCCGAGCAAATATTCTTTTAAATGAAAAATTGGAAGTTATTTTCGCTAAAGAATATGAGCTCGACCAGATTCCAGAACTTCGAGAAGTTATTTTTATCCTAAGAGACTATACAAAATCAGAAATCCCCAACTTGGAGATAGAAATACAACGTTGTCTCAAAGATGCGGCAGGGCGTACTGTTTGCATGGAAGACAGTCGGGCGAAAGGTATAAACGCCACTAATTAAAAAGGCTAATCCCCCGTAAGTTATTTTGGGGATTAGTCTTGCCAGTTGATATTTAAAATTTTCTTCCAACAGAAATTGATAATGGCTTCTCGAGAGGGAGCTTGTCCCTTCCCCATTTTATCGAAATCTTCCTGAAGTTTTCCATAGGCGTTCTTTATAGTCTCGTCTTCTTCTGCCTTTTGAACTAATTCCGCAACAGGTTGTAACTGGCGATATACCTCAGGTATAAGGACAAAGTTAGGACCATCCATAGTGAGTCCCACCGTATAAATAAAGGAAAGAAGGGACTCTGGTTCTCTTTTGGTGCTGCTTATATCTATATAGGCAGGGAGATTTGGAGACACATACAGGAAAACATCAGGGGGGGGTGATATATTTAGAGGCAGAGTATCCCATTGAGATGGTCCAGCCGGCGTTACGGCTAGCCAGGCACGAGGAGTTTCTGTGAGCGCTGTAACCCAGAGATAATACTTTTTTGTGGTTTCTGGATCATTAAAAGAAAGTCGCCATATGAGATCTGGCCTTAAATCTTTATCGGCAAATGGTAAATGCCACGTATTTTCTGTAATACGCTTCCCCTCTAATACTTTTAGCGGGTGAAGACCGGCTGGAGAACGCAGCCAAGCTTCTTTTATAACTCCATCATTGCTCTGAGTAGTCAAGGTAAGTGGATGTCCTGGCACGGCATAAACCTGAAGAGAGCCTATGGCTCCCTGCAAGGGGGCAGGAAGTATTGCTGCAATTGCGACGAAAACTATTATGAAACTGCGGATCTTCTTCAGCGTCATAAGGTCCATCACCTCCTATGATTTTACAAGCTGGATATTTTTATTAACGTTTTATCCTTATCTTTTAGAGTTTCTACTAAAGAGCTTATAGTTACCCTAAGCTGTGGGTGAACCCAATTTGCAGCTATTTGGTTCAGTGGAACTAAAACGAAAGATCTGCGGTGCATTTCAGGATGAGGAATACGAAGTCTTTTATCATCAATGCACTCACCATTTTCCAGCAACAACAAATCGATGTCGATTTCCCGAGGCCCCCATCGCCACCTTTCAATCCTTCCCATGTCTTTTTCTATCTGTTTAACGAGGTTGAGAAGAGCAAAAGCGTCCATAGAAGTTTCTACGAGAATGCAGGCATTAAGGAAACGAGTTTGTTCAACCTCCCCTAAAGGAGCTGTTTCAAAAATGTCACTTTTCGCAACGACGTGGACACCTTTACTATCTAAAATTTGCACGGCTTTCCGCAGATTATTCATGCGGTCCCCCACATTACTACCAAGAGCCAGTGCAACACGCATCACATCCCTGCCTCCCTTATAGCCTTAATGATGGTAATCACATCGTGAGTTGCTTTTACGTCGTGAACTCGTACAAGTTCCACTGCTTCTTTGGCGCAATAAGCAGAAACGGCTAAAGTTCCATAGAGACGGGACGTCGTGTCTTCTGTTTCAAGTAGAGTTCGTATAAAGCCTTTTCTGGAATGACCGACCAAAATAGGACGCCCAAGACTCCTATATGATTGGATAAACTTTAATACCCGCATATTATCTTCGAGCCTTTTTCCAAAACCGATCCCTGGATCAATAATAATTCTGTCAGGAGCGACTCCTGCTTCTGCTAGCATATGAAGGCGCTGGTGAAAATAGTCGATAGACTCTCCAATTACATCGCAGTATACAGGGTTGTTTTGCATGGTTTTAGGTATTCCTTGTATATGGGAGAGCACATAGACAAGATCGGTTTGAACAGTTGCTGAGAACATATCTTGGTCAAGTGTAAAACCAGACACATCATTTATTATATCAGCGCCACAATCCGACGCTATTCGGGCTGTCTCCCCTCTATATGTATCGACAGAAATAACAGCGTCTTGAAACTCCTTCCTAACGGCGGAGAGGGCGGGTATAAGACGATCTTGCTCTTCCGTGGCAGAAATGGGATCTGAGCCGGGGCGGGTGGATTCCGCTCCTATGTCGAGAATATCAGCTCCTGCCTCTAGCATTTGACGGGCTCGTTTTACAGCTTCATCTGCTGTAGAAAGTCGACTTTCGCTATAAAAAGAATCGGGGGTGATGTTGAGAATCCCCATTACTTTTGTTTCACCACCGCCAAGAGACAGGGTTCGATGACGAGGCAAGGAGAGATTCCAAGAGCGTTGTGCCATAGCTTTGAATGTGTTGCTGAGTTCTTCACGTAATTGGTCAAGGCCCCAGCAAGAGAGGGCTTTCAGTTTCAGAAGCAGCGCTTTATATTGGCCCTCTGTCCCCAGAAGAAGCACATCGCTTTTTTCGGTTCGCCCGTCAATAACATTTTTATGGACGATAGCATCACCGCCACGAGCCAAGAGTTCCTGCTTTACATAGGCTGCTGCCCGAAAATCTACTTGGGAAACCCAAATGGGCAAAATTTCTCGCTTTGGCAAAAAATATGCAGCCGAGCGGGGATCTGCTCCAATTTTATGTATGAGAGATATGAGCTCGCTATTGGAATGAACGTGCACAGAATATATAGTCACTTGTATTATCCCTTTCTTAGATACCTAATGAAATGATATAAGAGCACAAAGATAATAAGACCTCTCTGTGAGGAGGTCAAGAAAGAGACTAAATCCATTCAGTGGAGACTTTTTTCAAGTGAGCAGTTTGGTTCAGAGAGAAGAGGCCGTATCCTCTTTGATAGTCATATGTCAAGATGCTATAGGATGCGGTGTCCATATGGGTTTTCCAGAAGTAGGGTTCAGGAATATTGAGACAGCCGGCTATAAGGGGTTTCAGCACAGTACGATGAGAGACAACGACTATAGTGTCTCCGTAATGTTTTTCAACCAGTTCTTTAAGAGCACGTAATGCCCTGCCTTGCACTTCTTGTAAGGTTTCTGCTCCGAAAAGGCGCAACTTTTCTGGATAGGTGAGCCATGTTTCCCAGTCACTCGGGTACTCTAGAGCGATTTCTTTTTTAAGGCGCCCTTCCCAAAAACTGAAATTAATATTGTTTAGGCCTTCGCATTCAAAAAGATGTTTATGGCTACATGCTCTGGCGATGGCTGTAGCCGTTTGTTTGGCTCGTAGCAGAGGGCTTGTATAAATAAAGTCGGGAACCATGGGGGCGATGGCTTTGCCTAAATCTTCTGCCTGTTCCAGCCCCCTTTCGTTGAGAGGATAGTCCACACGGCCGCGAAATCTCTCTTCTCGATTACCTTGACATTCACCGTGTCTAGCTAAAATTATAGTCGTGTGTTCTCGATCAGTAGCCATGATTCTCACTCTTCTTTCTCTTGTATCATATTAATGAATGTTATCATTATATATCAGAGAAATAATGAAATAAAAAGATTGACCAGTCTTGACAATAATTCTAAGGATTGATAATCTACCTTCTGTAAATGGATAGATTAGCACTCAACAAGAGAGAGTGCTAATACATTGAAAAAAGGAGGGGAGGTTCGTGCTTACCGAACGGCAACTAGAGATCGTTTTAGCCGTTGTGTATGAATATATTCAGACTGGGGAACCGGCAGGATCTCGTACTATTGCCCGTAAGTATTTAAAAGGTTGCAGTGCGGCTACGATACGTAATGAAATGTACGATCTTGAGCTGATGGGCTATTTCTATCAACCTCACACATCGGCAGGACGCCTTCCCACATCAAGGGCTTACCGACTTTATGTCGATTCTATTCTACATCGAAGAAGAGTCCCTCCGGTTGGATTTGAGTATTGGAAAGATGGCATTCGAGAACAGAAGCAAGGCATCGAATCTCTTTTATCCTATGTCTCCCAACTTCTGGGGCGGGTAACAAACTATGTGGGTGTTGCTGCTATATCCTCCCTTCATGAAGTGGAAATTCAACATGTGGATTTTGTTCGTCTTGGCGGAAATACGGTTCTTGTAATTATGGTACTTAAAGGTGGCCTTGTTCACCATAATATAGTGGCTTTGCCATGTGATTTATCTCAGGATTCCCTTGAGGAGTTGGCTCGTCGTATCAATATGATATGTGTTGGACATCCGTGGTCAGAAGTGCGGGAAGTCCTCTATTCTTATGTTATAGAGGGCCTTGAAAGATTTTCTGATGCGTGTTCAGAAGCCATTATACAAATAGACGGGATGTTGCAGAAGTATAACTATAGGCTATTTACAGGGGGGGCGCAGCATATCCTCAACCTCCCTGATTTTCAAGATATAAGTAAACTTCAGGCTGTTCTCTCTCTGCTGGAAGAGGAATCTTCTCTGGCAGAGGTTGTAGATCGTTGTTCTCTTGAACGCGGCGTTAATATTTCCATTGGAGATGAAAACCCGGAAGAGGAAATGCAAGAGTGTTCCATATTGATGGTTCCTTCAAGAAAGCGCGGTCGAAGAACAGTTTTAGGTGTAATTGGACCGATGAGAATGGATTATGAAAAAACGATTTCCATTCTCGAAGCCATGATGGCAGATCTGGAAGAAGAAAACGTCGATTAATATAAGGAGGTTCGATTCCATGGCCCGAGAAGAACAGGAAATGTGTCGTGAAACGAACTGTCAGCAGGGACAGGAAGCTCCACCTGAGGGAAAAATGGAGGAAGCAGGGCAGGAGGTTCTTGAGGTGCTGATTCAGGAAAAAAAGGAATTGGAAAAGGTTATAGAAGAAGTAAAAAAAGAAAACGAGATCCTTCGTACCGCTGCTGCATCTGCTCGTGCAGATTTTTATAACTATAAAAATAGAGTGGAACGAGAACGTGAAAGGTATATCCGCCTCGCGGAAGAAGATTTGGTAATGCAGCTGCTACCAGTTCTAGATAATCTCGACAGAGCTTTGGCACAACCTGACAATACAGAAGAACAGAATATTCGAGAAGGAGTATCTATGGTCCGGCGGCAGTTTTTGTCGGTGTTAGAGAAAGTGGGAGTCTCAGAAATACTGGCTGAAGGAGAGCCTTTTTCTCCAAGTTTTCATGAAGCAGTAGGTATAGAGCCAGTGGAAGAACCGGAAAAAGATGGCATCGTGGTTTTTGAACTACAACGGGGCTATAAAATGGCAGATAAGGTTATTCGCCCATCTCGAGTAAAGGTTGGAAAATACGTAGAACCCCAAAAAGCTCAAGAGTGTGAAAAAGATATTGTAAACGAAGACGATCAGTCTAAGGCATAGAAATATCTTAAATTGATTCTTTTTATTTTATAGAGGTGATAGGAATGTCAAAGGTAGTTGGTATAGACCTCGGAACAACAAATAGCTGTATAGCTGTTAAAGAGGGAGATAACGTAACTATTATTCCCAATGCGGAGGGAGCTCGGACGACTCCTTCTGTCGTGGCTTTTACAAAAGATGGAGAGCGTCTTGTAGGACAGCTTGCGAAACGACAAGCCATAGTTAATGCTGACCATACGATTATGTCTATCAAAAGAGATATGGGGTCTGAGGAAACAGTAAAAATTGACGGTAAAGCATATACACCCCAAGAAATATCGGCCATGGTTCTACAGAAACTTAAAAGAGACGCAGAAGATTATTTAGGCGAGCCAGTAACAAAAGCAGTTATTACCGTGCCCGCCTACTTTACCGATGCTCAGCGTCAAGCTACGAAAGATGCAGGAACTATTGCTGGTCTTGAAGTTCTTCGTATTATTAATGAGCCTACTGCAGCGTGTTTAGCCTATGGTGATAATAAACAGGGAGAGAGTAAAATTCTTGTTTTTGACCTTGGCGGGGGAACTTTTGATGTTTCCATTCTTGACGTAGGCGAAGGAGTATACGAAGTTCTCGCTACTTCTGGTGATAACCGCCTTGGCGGTGATGATTGGGATAATCGCATAGTGGAATGGATGGTAGCAGAGTTTAAAAAGACTGAAGGTATTGATCTCAATAATGATCGGATGGCTTTGCAGCGTTTACGTGAAGCGGCAGAGAAGGCGAAGATTGAATTGACATCTATGCCGGAAACCACTATCTCTCTTCCATTCATCACAGCTAATGAAACTGGACCTAAACATTTGGAAATGTCCTTGTCACGGGCTAAGTTTGAAGAGCTGACAAGAGATCTAATGACTCGCGTAGAAGGGCCTGTAAAACGCGCATTAAGTGATTCGGGGCTTTCTACGAACGAAATTAACAAGGTGTTGTTGGTCGGTGGCTCATCCCGTATGCCTATGGTTCAGAAAAAAATTCAGGAGCTTCTGGGGAAAGAGCCTTCTAAGGGGATCAATCCTGATGAATGTGTAGCTGCTGGAGCAGCTCTGCAGGGAGCAATTCTTTCTGGAGATCATAAAGATATTGTTCTAGTGGATGTAACTCCCCTATCTCTTGGAATTGAGACTTTAGGTGGTGTCTTTACAAAAATAATAGAGAGAAATACGGCTATTCCTGTTTCTCGAAGCCAGGTTTTCTCTACTGCCTCTGATAATCAGAACCAGGTGGAAATAGTAGTTTTACAGGGAGAGCGGCCTATGGCCGCAGATAACGTGAAGTTAGGCAGCTTTACGCTTGATGGAATTCCGCCAGCACCTCGCGGTATTCCCCAGATTGAAGTTACGTTTAATATAGACGTTAATGGAATTTTAAATGTTTCCGCTAAAGATAAGGGTACAGGGAAAGAGCAGAAGGTTACGATTCAGTCGTCCAGGCTCTCTGATGATGAGATTGAAAAAATGAAAAAACAGGCTGAAGAGCACGAGAAAGACGATCTTCAGCGTAGAGATGCGGCTGAAGTGAAGAACGAATCCGATGGTGTTGTCTATCAGGCTGAAAAGCTGATGAAAGACCATGGAGATAAAATGTCAGCTGAGGAAAAGGGAACAATCAACTCTGCCGTTGATAATTTAAAGAAAGCTATTGAAGGTGACGATACAGAGAAAATGAAAGCCGCCAAAGATGCTCTCCTCAAAGAAGTTCAGGAATTTTCGGCACGACTTTATAGCCAGGCCGAATCTGCTGATTCAACGAGTGGGCAGCAGAGTGAAAATTCTCATAGCCAAGAAACAGGGGAAACAGTTGACGCTGAATTCAGCGATCATGGTCAGGCGTAAGGAGTGATCTGAGGTGCCATCTCCCGGCGCGCAGGAAGATTTTTACGAGATACTTGGCGTTCCCCGGGATGCCTCTGCAGCTGATATAAAAAAGGCCTATCGGCGGCTTGTTCGTAAGTACCATCCCGATGCGAACCCTGGGAATATGGAGGCCGAAGAAAAGTTCAAGAAAATTAATGCGGCCTATGAAGTGTTGAGTGACTCGCAAAAGCGGGCACAGTACGATCAGTTTGGAACAGTAGGAGACATGCCTCCAGGCGGGGGTCCCTTTGAGGGCTTCGGCGGGATGGGCGATATGTTTGGGGATATTTTTGAGAATATCTTTGGTGGGGGAATGGGGCGGCGAAGGGCTGACCCTCGAGCCCCTCGCCGTGGTGCAGATCTTGAAATGGCTCTTTCCATTTCTTTGGAAGATGCAGCTCGCGGCATCGAGCCGGAAGTGGAAATACCTCGATGGGAGAATTGTAGCCGTTGTGGCGGCTCTGGAGCAGAACCTGGAACAACTCCGGAAACATGCTCTCGTTGTGGTGGCACTGGGCAAATAGAGACGCGCCAGCAGACGCCTTTTGGTCAATTTGTATCCGTTACTACGTGTCCTCAGTGCGGTGGATCTGGACAGTTTATCAAACAAAAATGCAGCCAGTGTGGCGGTCAGGGACGGCAGAAAGTTCCCCACCGTCTGAAAGTTCGCATACCAGCTGGCGTAGATACAGGCACAAGGCTGCGTATTCATGGAGAAGGCGAAGTTGGCTTTAATGGAGGTCCTCCAGGGGATCTTTTCCTTGTAATTCAGGTGAAAGACCATCCTGTTTTCAAAAGAGACGAGGGGGATCTCCATCGGAAGACAGTGCTAGCCTTTCCTATGGCTGCTCTTGGGGGCTCAATTGAGGTTGAGACGCTCATTGATGGAGTGGAGAAACTTGAAATTCCAGCAGGGACTCAGCCAGGTAAGGTTTTTAGACTTCGGGGTAAAGGGATGCCCAGGCTTCGAGGTGGACGAGGAAGAGGGGATTTATTTGTTCATGTAACGATCGATATTCCCACTCGTTTAACTGAAAAGCAGCGGGCTCTCATTGAAGGATTAGCGAAAGAGATGGAATTAGATGTTAAGGATGAGGGGCTCTTCTCTAAATTCAGAAACATCTTTGGTTCTTGAGGTATAGCTGTAAAATCCTTCCATACGTGATAGACTCGACGTCAATCGGGGAGGCTTGAAGCCTCCCCGATTTTTCACAGGATTTTTCTAAAAGAGGAGGACACATCATGACCAAGGGAGATAGCTTTTGGTGGTACATTACCCTTGAAGCTACATTAGAGCTTGAAGAAGTGCTGTCTTCACTTGCCGATCTTTCTGGAGGTATTGGTTCTGAAGAGCATGAGAGTTCTGGCAGCGTCAGAATGAGGATTTATTACCGCACCTTCCAAGATTTAGGCTATTGGCTTGAAGAGTTGAATAGATACTTAGGTTCATGGCCAGGGGTATCTGTTGTAGATATGGGAAAAATAGAGAACAGACAATGGCATACAGAGTGGAAAGAGGCTTTTCCTCCTCTCCCTGTGGGGGAGCGGTTTGTGGTTTTAGCTCCATGGCATAGAGGAAGCGAACCTCAGGATAGAATCCCTCTCTATATATATCCAGGCTCCGCTTTTGGTACTGGATATCATGAAAGCACGCAAATAGCGTTGTCCCTCCTTGAGAAATATATGCGGCCTGATTTTGATGTAGCAGATATTGGCACAGGGTCTGGCATCCTTTTTATTGGAGCTGTTCGGCTTGGTGCCCGTCATGTCTATGCTCGAGATTTGGATCCGGCGGTGCTGGATGAGGTCTTGAATAATATGGAACTTAACGGCGTCTATAAAGAGGATGTAGACTTGCAGGAGGGGGATCTCCTTAAGGGGTTTCATGAAACAGTGGATATCCTTATGGCTAATATAGTTATTGAGCCTCTTCTCACAATGCTTCCAAGCGTACCTGCCGCATTGAAAGAGGATGGGATAGCTATCTTTTCCGGTTTATTACTGAAGGAAAAGGAAACCTTCATAAAAGCGTTGAAAGAAATAGGTCTTGAGATTATTGACGACGTAGCTTGCAATGATTGGTGGGGGGTAGCAGTAACGAAAAAATGAAGAGATCGTTAATAAACAAGCGAATAGTCATAATAGCCATGGGGTGCAGAACAAATCAGTCTGAAGCCGATGCCCTAGCCTCTATGCTCGAGGCTTTTGGCGCTCATATTGTCTCTTCGCCTCCTTATGATGGAGCTATTCTGGTTTCTTGTACTGTTACTTCTATGGCAGATAAAAAGAGCCGTCAGTTTGCAAGACGGTTGCGACGTGAATCGAAAGATGCTGTTATAGTGGCGTGCGGATGTTGGGCTCAGAAAGTGCCTTCTCAGATAGCTCAAGGCCTTGGTGTGGATATTCTTGTTGGCACGAGACAAAAAGCGAGTATCCCGACCCTTATGGAGGAAGCCTTCGAGAAGAAAAATAATATCTTTACTGATTTACGCAGTGATGTTCTTTACGATTCCTCGTGGGATCCTCTTTTTCAAAGGCATCCTCTCTTGCATACTCGGGCTTTCGTCAAAGTACAAGACGGATGCAATCATTTTTGTTCGTATTGCATCATCCCTTTCGTGCGAGGCAAACCAGTGAGCCGTCCATGGCAGGATGTACTGAATGAGGTCCATTCTATAGTGGATTCAGGATGTTCAGAGGTAGTCCTTACTGGTGTCCACCTTGGCTTATATGGTGCTTATGGCGAAATTTCTCTGGGAGAGCTTGTCCGTCGGATTGGTTCTGTTCCAGGTGTTCGTCGGATACGCTTCGGGTCTCTTGAACCTTTCGGTATTGATGACACCTTGTTATCTGCCCTTGCTGAAACTCCTCAATTTTGTCCTCATTTGCACCTTCCGTTACAGAGTGGGGATGATGATGTTCTCGAAAGGATGGGAAGAGGCTATACTGTCTCCGATTTTATGGCGTCTGTAAAAAGGATCCGCTCTTTTCTGGGCGAGCGAGTTCATATCAGTACTGATATCCTTGTAGGATTTCCTGGAGAAAGCGACAGGGCTTTTCGTAATACCCTCCGTATAATGGACGAGATAGGTTTGGGGAAAGTACATGTCTTCCCTTACTCTATTCGACAGGGAACGCGAGCTGCATCTTTTAAGGAGCAAATTCCTCGGGAGATTGCTCAGGAACGAGTTCATCAAACCATAACAAAAGGTGAGGAATTGTTGAAATCTTATTGTAGCCAATGGCTGGGAAAAGATATCCCAATTCTTGTGGAAGAAGTGTCGGATGGCAGATCTACTGGCCTTACTCCCTTTTTTGTAAAAGTAGAAACTGCCCAAAAATTTTCTATAGGAGATATTGTGACAGTTCGCCCTTTCTCCTACGCTTCCGAATCTCTTCGAGCATAACTCTTACTCTCTGAAAATAAGATGTTTGGCTGGTATAATAAACTATGTAATATGAAATATATTGTTGTTTTTTGGAAGGCGGTCTGTAGGTATGAAGTATCCGATGCTTGGAATAGACCTTGGCACCCGTTATGCCATGACAGCCTGTAATATTGATGGGAATGTGGAGGTTTTGCCTAGCCGGTGGGGGATGAAACGCACCCCTTCTGTGGTTTCCTGGAGTCCCTCTGGTTGGGTTGCCGGCGAAGAGGCGGCGCGAAGAGAGATAGCCCATCCTGAGGTAACCTTTTGGGATATGAAACGGCAAATAAGCCGACAAGGAAAAATTCGCTGTGGTTGGCGTTGTTTTGCGCCAGAAGAAGTTTTGGTCCCTTTACTTGTTTTGTTGCGAGAAGATGCGGAAGCGGTTCTGAACCGTTTTGTAACTGCATGCGTTCTAACCGTCCCTTCTGCTTTTAGCTTTGCGGAACGCCAGGCGATTGCTCGTGCTGCCTATTCTGCGGGGTTTGAGTCTTTGCGTATCATTAACGAACCTACAGCAGCAGCTTTTGCATATGGGAAAGAAGGAGTTTCTCTCGTTGTAGATTTTGGAGCTGGAACTGTAGATGTTTCAGTTGTAGAAATGGAAAAGGGAGTTTGGCAAGTGTTGGAAAGCGTTGGAGATTCTACTATCGGTGGCCGAGAAATTGATTTTTTGATGGCCCGGCTTTTAGAAAAACGACTTCTTTTGAGCACAGAGGCGCTTCCTGCAGATGATAGCATGTGGCGTTATCTTTTAGGAGAGGCTGAAAACATAAAAATAGCCCTCTCTTCATGTTCAAACTATACGTGGCAACCAACGCAGGCCCTTTCTCGTTCCTCTCATTCTATAAATATATCTCGTCATGAGTTCGAAGAGCTCATTCGCCCCATGGTCCTTCAGGTGGCTACAATAGTTTTCCAGCTTTGGGAAAAATATACTCCAAGTCATTTGCTGCTTGTTGGGGGAAGTAGTCGCATCCCTTTTTTCCGATCTGTTTTAGAGTCGAAAGTGGCTCATCCAGAGTATGTGAGTCAATGCCCAGACGAAGCTATCGCCATGGGAGCAGCTCTTTTTGGCTCGGCAACAGAAGGACGTTTCCTTATAGATGTTCTCTCTCAAAGTTTGGGGATAGTTTCTGCGGAGGGGAATTTTGTTCCTGTTTTGGAAAAAGGCCTTCCTTTGCCATGTAGAGCTACCCGCCATTTTGTTAGCGTTGGAAATGGACGTATAGATTTGGAAATAGTGCAGGGTGAAGCCGAGAGCCCTGGATGGATGGTTCTGAATCGAGTTTTTGTCGATTCTCTCAAAAAAGGTGAAGAAGTGGATCTTTACTTCTCTGTAGATTCTGGAGGACTCCTTTCTATACAGCTGAGACGAGAGTCTGGAGAGTTGTTCGATATCCCTCCCTTCTCTGTGGATGAGTGTCTGGCACATAGTGAAGAAAATCCTCCCGAACTTAAAGAAATAGAGAAACGATTGGCTAGATTGGCCCTCCCCCTATCAGCCTCGCAGCAGAGTAGGTTGATGGCTCTTGTCGGATCGGCTGGAGCGCTGGTGGAGCAGAGTTGTTACGGAGAAGCGGTGGAGCTATTGTCTCACCTAGCTGACAATATGGAGAGGATCTCTTTATGATGGACGCGTCTATTCGGCTCGAGGAGAGTCTCGCTGTTCTTGGTCTCATGTCTGGGGCTTCAATGAAAGATATCCGCTCTGCTTTTCGACAGTTGGCCAGAACTTGCCATCCAGACATAGCTGGACCTCAGGCAGCGCCTCAATTTGAAAAAATCACAGCGGCTTATATGTTTCTTAAATCTAAGGAATCTGATGTAGCTACGCTGAGACAGGGAGGAGGGGCCTGGAAACAGGGCAGGGCGCGCAATACGCAGCAACAACCTGAGAGAGAGACAGCTCAGAACACAAAAAACTCCGAACGAATCCGTCAGCTGCGGTTAGAAAAAATTCTTGTGGACACGGAACTAAAGATGGCTCATTTGCTTGAACGTGCACAGGAAGTTGATGGTAAAACAGATCTTGCGAGATCGCAGCAAAGACTTCTAAGTACTCATCCTGCAGTGCGTCGTTTAGCGGCGGGATTTTTGATAAAATATTTCGATCAGCCTGGCGTAGCAGAAAGTTTTGTCAACATGGCGGATAGATATCCAGAAGACGAAGATTCTTTGACACTGATTTTTGAAGGGATATTTTATCAGCCGGTACTTCTGACTTTTGCTGAAGCTGTTTCAGCTAAAGCCTGTCAGGTTTCTGAAAAAGCGGCTTTATCATATTTACGATGGATAGGCAATGTGCCTTGTAGAGAATCTCTTTTACAGCGGTTTCTCTCCCATCCTTCTGTAGAAGTTATAGTGAAAGCACTCAGCCGCTGGCCTTATAATGGAGAAGCTCCTGATGAAATCAGCGTATTACGATTGTTGAGAAGCGATGATGAAAGGATCTTGGTGCCACTCTTACAAATTTTAAAGAGAAAAGGATGTCCCGAATGGGCAATGGGAAGGGTTTGCCTTTTGGCTCGTTCTCATAATGCTCCAGCTGTACGAGTTTGGGCGGGGTCTATTGTCCGGAAGAAAAATCTGGTATAGAATAGCCTGAAGTTGAGAGGTGGGTTGTAGTGGACAGGAGTTGCATTTTTTGCAAGATTATTGAGAAATCAGTTAAAGCGGATGTTGTTTACGAAGATGCCCATGTTCTTGCGTTTAGGGATTTAAATCCTCAAGCTCCTGTACATGTGTTAATTGTTCCTAAACAGCATATCAGCTCTGCGGCTATGGTTAAAGAAGATGGGATGTGGGGCCATCTTATGGGGGCTGTAACTCTAGTAGCTAGAAGCCTTGGGCTTGAGGACAATGGTTATAGATTAGTAATCAACTGTGGTGCTCAGGCTGGACAGACAATCCCCCACCTTCATGTTCACCTGTTGGCGGGACGGTCGTTCCGCTGGCCACCAGGTTAGTTGATGTGGGTGGCACAGAAAGGGGGGATCCAGTATGACGACGATCATTCGGAGAGAAAATGAGTCCCTTGAGGATGCGCTAAGGCGTTTCAAGCGGGAGGTCTCTAAGGTTGGAACCCTTCGCGAAGCTCGGAAGCGAGAGCACTATGAAAAACCTAGCGAAGTTAAGAAAGCTAAAAGAGCCGAAGCTGCAAGAAAACGGCGGAGTAGATCCAGGGGGTAAGATAAGGTGAGCGAGCTGTTGGAACGTATTCAGAAAGATATTGTAACGGCGATGAAAGCTAGGCAAGAAATGGAACTTTCGACGTTACGTATGTTGAAAGCAGAAATACAGAAAGCCCAAACTGAAAAAGGGCGTTCCACGGAGCTTGCCGACGAGGATGTAGTTGCCCTTATTCAGCGGCTTATAAAACAAAGGCATGAATCAGCAGAGCAGTTTACAGCTGGCGGCGCTTCAGATCGAGCAGCGGAAGAGCTAAGGGAAGCGGCGTTCCTTGAGACGTTTCTTCCAGAACAACTGCCTGATGATGAATTGGACAATATGATCGAAAAGGCTGCAGCGGCGGTAAAGGCAACGGGCCCGAAAGATATGGGGCGCGTCATGGGGCGGATTATGAACGAGGTCCGAGGACGCGCCGAAGGGAAACGGGTAAAAACAAGGGTCCAGGCATATTTGCAGTCCCTAGTAGAGTAGCGTTTCAGAGTATAAAAGCCGGGTGACTGCCCGGCTTTTTCTTTTATGTATCTGGGGGAAGAAGAGAATGAGATGCCCAAAATGCAGTGCCATGGAGACGCGAGTTATAGAAACACGTACAGCCGATGAAGGTAGAGTTGTTCGTCGTCGTCGAGAATGTCCTGAATGTTTAGCCCGTTTTACCACTTATGAAAGAATCGAGGAGAAACGAACCTTACGGGTAGTCAAAAAGGACGGAAGACGGGAAATTTTTGATAGAGAAAAGATTACTCGCGGCATCAGTAAGGCTTGCGAGAAACTACCAGTTTCCTTAGAACAGATAGAAGAAGTTGTATCAAGGATTGAAGAGGGATTCCGTGCAAGTGGTGTTGGTGAAATCCCAGTCTCGATCATTGGAGAACGGGTAATGGAAGAATTAAAACACCTCAACAAAGTGGCATATGTTCGTTTCGCTTCCGTATACAGGGAATTCACAGATCTTTCGAGCTTTCAAAAAGAAATAACACGTCTTGTGACAGAAAGAGAGCCATAAAACCGGCTCTCTTTCTGTGTATTTTCTGGTCCTTAATCTTTCCTCCACAAGCTTGCCATGTAGCTATTGTCATTCAAAAGAGAATTTACGTCATTGTCAGATTCGATCTTCGTGTATAATAGTATTATCTTTCTGGATCTTATTTTTAAAGGAGGGGTACTGTTCATGAAGTTGAGAAGGGTAGCATTGGCATTGATGGTAGTGTTGCTTCTTGGCGGTGTGGCGTTCGCAGAGGATACTATTCGTATCGGTGTATATCTTCCTCTTACAGGGCAAAATGCCTTTGGCGGGCAGTTGGAACTGGACGGTGTGAAGATGGCTCACCAAGAGTTTCCAGAAATTCTAGGGAAAAAAGTGGAACTCTTTGTGGTGGACAATAAGTCCGATAAGGTAGAGTCAGCTAACGCTGTAAAAAGGCTGATTGAGAAGGAAAAAGTTGTAGCCATTATCGGAACCTATGGGTCCTCTCTTGCCATGGCTGGTGGGGAAGTTGCGGAAAAAGCCAGCATACCTGTTATGGGAACTTCTTGTACGAACCCCCTTGTAACTCAAGGTAAAAAATATTATTTCCGCGCCTGCTTTATTGACCCCTATCAGGGCGCTGCTGCTGCCACATATGCTATACGGGAATTGGGAGCTAAAAAAGCAGCTCTGCTTGTGGACGTTTCTAACGATTATAGCGTGGGTCTGGCTGGTTTCTTTAAGCAGTCTTTCCTCAAACTTAATGGAGAGATAGTATCTGAGCTGAAATATAATACTGGTGACCAAGACTTTACGGCACAGCTTACTGAAATAATCAGCAAAAAACCTGATATTATGTTTATTCCTTCTTATTTTGCAGAGGGAGCTATTATTATGAAACAAGCTGCGGAGCTCGGTGCTGAATTTAGAATTATGGGTGGCGATGCCATGGATAACCCGGAAATCGTTAGCATCGGCGGAGAGGCAGTAGAAGGATTCATGCATACAACTTTCCCGTACGATCCTTCTATGAAAGATATGAGCCCCATGGCACAAAAATTCACAGAGAATTGGAAAAAGCTCCATCCTGATAAGGATCCCAACGTAAATGCAGCCCTTGGTTACGACTCGTATCTTCTCGTCCTTGATGCCATAAAACGAGCTGGTGTAGCAGAACCCGAGGCCATAACAAAGGCCTTGACGGAGACCAAAGACTTCCCCGGCGTAACGGGCAATACCACGATTAATGAAACTCATGATGCTGAAAAAGAAGTGGGTATTGTAATGATTAAAGAAGGGAAGAAAACCTTCATCGGAACGGTTAAACCCGAAATGTAATAAGCCCTTTACTCCTCTTTTCGTATGATTCCATTTATACAGACGCAGAGGCAGGAGAACGCTAGTTCTCCTGCCTCTTAAACAAGGAGGAAGCTGCTGTGAGCCTGAATATGTTTATTCAGCATTTATTTAATGCCATTACTCTCGGGTCTCTGTACGGCCTTATTGCCATTGGCTATTCCATGGTTTATGGCATCTTGCGGCTTATCAATTTTGCTCATGGTGATATATTTATGCTTGGTGCGTATTTTGTTTTTTTTGCTATAGTACTTGCCAAATTACCATGGGGAGTAGCCGTAATTGTGGCCGTATTACTTTCCACTCTCTGCGGAATATTGGTGGATCGCGTGGCTTATAGGCCTCTACGGGATGCTCCTCGTATCTCCGCGCTTATTAGTGCTATAGGAGTTTCGTTTTTTATTGAGAACTTAGGCCTTGTAGTTTTTACGGGATTGCCTCGGCCTGTTATGCGCCCTGATTGGCTTGTGCGCATTATTAAGGTTGGTCAAATCAGAATTTTGCCTTTAGCTATACTTGTCCCTTCGGTTACCTTTCTTCTTGTCTTAGCTCTTCTTTGGGTTGTATATAAAACGAAACCGGGATTAGCCATGCGAGCAATTTCCAAAGATATAGAAACCACCAGACTTATGGGGGTTTCTGTAGATAAAGTTATTGCTTTCACATTTGCACTTGGCTCAGCTCTTGCTGCTGCTTCTGGCATTATGTGGGCCCTTCGATATCCTCAAATTAACCCTTTTATGGGGGTTGTCCCGGGTTTTAAGGCTTTTATCGCAGCTGTTTTTGGTGGCATTGGTTCTATTCAAGGGGCTGTGATAGGGGGCATGCTATTAGGTCTTATTGAAATTATGGTTGTCGCTTTTTTCCCGGCTCTTTCCGGGTATCGCGATGCTTTTGCTTTTATTCTTCTGATCGTAATCCTCCTCATTAAGCCGACAGGTCTTATGGGGGAGAAGCTGGAGGACAAGATCTGATGGATAAAAAAAGAAGGAACTTCATTTTGAACGTATGCGCTATAGGATTATTAGCTCTCGCACTTTACTGGGCTCAGGGAAATCTTGACGGGTATAAAATTCAGGTTATTAACTTAGTAGCGGTAAATGCAATTCTTGCACTGAGTCTTAACCTGATTTATGGTTTTACAGGAATGTTTTCTCTTGGACATGCTGGTTTTATGGCTATAGGGGCGTATGTGTGTGCAATCCTCATTCTTTCTCCGGCTCAAAAACAAGCCTTGTGGATTTTAGAGCCTATCATATGGCCCTTTTCCGTAATACGCGCTCCTTTCCTTATAGCTGTTTTAGCAGGCGGTCTTATTGCCGCTTTCTTTGGGTTGCTCATTGCTCTTCCAGTTCTTCGTCTCGGTGGTGACTATCTAGGTATTGCGACACTTGGCTTTTCAGAAATTATTCGTGTTGTATTAACGAATATAACACCAGTTACGAATGGTGCTTTGGGCATTAAAGGCATTCCGTCATATGCGAATATTTGGTGGAATTATGGATGGTTACTCTTTGCGTTGTACTTTATAGTTAAATTTATGAACAGCAACTTTGGAAATGTGTTGAAGGCTATTCGAGATGACGAAATAGCTGCCAAAAACATGGGAATTAATACGTTCAAATATCGGGTTATTTCTTTCACGATAGGAGCTTTTTTCGCAGGTATTGGCGGTGCTCTCATGGGAAGCCTTATTACCACGATAGACCCTAAAATGTTTGTTTTTACCCTTACTTTTAATGTGTTGATGATCACTGTCGCTGGCGGCTTAGGTTCTATTACCGGCAGCGTTATCGGGAGTATTATTATTACTATTCTTCTTGAATGGCTTCGTTTTGTGGAGAACCCCCTTACAATTGGCTCTTTTGAAATACCCGGCATTCCCGGCATGCGTATGGTCATTTTCTCTCTGGCCCTTATTTTCATTATCCTTTTCAGACGCGAAGGAATAATGGGGATGAGGGAGTTTGGATGGGACACAATGATATCCCGTTTTTCCAAAAGGGGGGAAACTAAGTGAATCAGCAGCGTGAGGTAGCTCTTCAAACTCAGAATATCACTATCCGCTTTGGCGGCCTTGTTGCTGTCAATAATTTTAACATGTCTGTCCCTCAAGGAAGCATTGTGGGGCTGATTGGTCCCAATGGCGCGGGAAAAACCACAGTCTTTAATATCATTACAGGTTTTTATAAACCTAGCGAGGGGAAGGTCTTTTTTCATGGTAAAGACATAACAGGACTTCGACCTCATACAGTTTGTCAGAGTGGGATTGCAAGAACGTTTCAGAATATTAGATTATTTAATAATGAGACGGTATTGCAAAATGTTATGATTGGATGTCATGTACGCCAAAAAAGCAAGTGGTGGATGGCGCCTTTTCCTGTCCCCTCTCTTATCCATGAAGAACAAGAGATCCGTGAAAAATCTCAAAAGCTCTTAGAAGCTGTAGATTTAGCCGAACAGGCTGAGGAAATATCGAGTTCCCTACCTTACGGAGATCAACGGCGTCTTGAGATAGCTCGAGCTCTCGCTACAGAACCGCATTTCCTTTTGCTTGACGAGCCAGCTGCAGGAATGAATCCCCAGGAAACGCAAGATCTCATGACTTTTATACGACGTATCAGGGACGAATTCAATGTGACAATTCTTCTTATAGAACATGATATGAGGGTTGTTATGGGTATTTGCGAGTATATTTGGGTTTTAGATTATGGGAAGCTCATTGCAGAAGGCGACCCGGAGGCTATCCAGTCGAATCCTCGAGTGATAGAAGCATACCTCGGAGAGGAGTACGGAAAAAATGCTTAAGATAGAGGATCTTCACGTCTATTATGGTGGCATTCATGCAGTGAAAGGGATTAATTTGACTATTCCTAAAGGGCAGATAGTAACCCTTATCGGAGCTAACGGTGCTGGAAAGAGCAGTACTATCCGCAGCATTGCTGGTTTAGTGAAATCGGCAAAAGGAAATATTCTTTTCACCGACACAGCTGGAAAGGAAGATAACCTCCTCGGTAAAACGCCAGAGCAGATTGTTAAACGAGGCATTGCCATGAGTCCAGAAGGCCGCCGGATCCTCCCTCAACTCACAGTGGAGGAAAATCTTCTTTTGGGAGCGTACATTCGAAATGATAAAGATGGGATACGAGAGGATGTAGAACATGTTTACTCTCTTTTTCCTAGACTGAAAGAACGGGCCTGGCAAAAAGGCGGTACTCTTTCTGGCGGCGAACAGCAAATGTTGGCTGTTGGACGGGCTCTTATGAGTCGCCCTGACCTTGTGATGATGGACGAGCCTTCTCTTGGGCTTGCCCCGATTTTGGTAAGGGAAGTTTTTGATATTATCAAGGAAATTAATGCTCAAGGGCGAACGGTTCTTCTTGTCGAGCAAAATGCGTACGCCGCGTTGAAAGTTGCCCATTATGCGTATATTCTGGAAGTGGGAAGTATTGTGCTGGAAGGAACAGGCGAAGAGTTACTGAAAGATCCCAAGGTTAAAGAGGCTTATTTGGGAGGGTAAGGAAGACTCAAAAACTTCTTTTTGTGAAGTCTCAGGGGACGGCGACTTGCCGTCCCCTTCGTTGTGTCATAATATGAGAGAGTTCTAGCTACTATATTTGGTTAAGGAGGCGGCACGTCCAAATGTCGGCCCTAAATGTTCCCAATATGCTCAGTCTCTTACGAGTGTTTCTTACTCCGTTAGTAGTGATTTTTCTAACCCTTAAAATAAGTACTCCGGTACTTGTTCTTGAAAAACTGGGAGTTCAGGTTAATTATGGAGATCTTATCGCTGGTTTTGTTTTTATACTTGCAGCTATTACTGATACAGCAGATGGATACATAGCGCGAAAGAAGGGGATTGTTACAAATTTAGGAAAATTTATCGACCCTCTTGCCGATAAGATTTTGGTTGTGGCAGCGCTTATTTCGTTGGTGGAGCTTCAACGGCTTCCTGCGTGGATTGTAGTGGTCATTATTTCCAGAGATTTTATAGTCACTGGCATTCGTTTGGTAGCTGCTGTGGAAGGAATTGTAATAGCGGCGTCTAAAATGGGGAAAATCAAGACGGTGAGCCAGATTATAGCTATAACCCTTCTCATCTTTAATTTCCCAGGAGGGCTGTGGGCCATGTGGATTGCTATGATTCTTACTGTATGGTCTGGCATGGAGTACCTTATCAAAGGTAAGGATATCCTTTTTGATGCATCTTAATCCCAATAAAGGTGGCGTTTGGGTATGAAAACACAAATAATGCAATGGGTGGATGACCAGAAAGACGAGATAGTACAAAGCGTAGCTGCTCTGGTACATTATCCTTCAGTTTCTCCTCACGAAGGAGGGACTGGGGAGGTAAAAAAAGCTCAATATATAGCCCAGCTCGTCGAAAAACTAGGTTTGCCTCAGGCGGAATGGCATAATGCTCCCGATGAAAAAGCTCCTGAAGGATACCGTCCCAATTTGATTGTTAGGCTCCCTGGCGCAACTTCAAAACGCTTATGGATTATTTCTCACATGGATGTGGTTCCAGAAGGAGATTTGGCGTTGTGGCATACAGATCCCTTCACGGCTGTAGTAAAAGATGGCCGGGTTTATGGTCGGGGCAGTAATGATAATGGGCAGGAACTTATAGCAAGCCTTTACGCTGCATCTCTTCTGACCAAACGAGGTATCCAGCCAAAGTATGAAGTTTGCCTTTGTTTTGTTGCGGATGAGGAAGTTGGCAGTGTATATGGGATTCAACATTTGATTCAAGAAGGCATTTTTCAAAAGGATGATTGTATTGTTGTCCCCGATGGGGGTAATGATAAAGGGGATTTTATAGAGGTTGCAGAGAAGAGTATTTTATGGCTAGAGTTTTCTGTTGAAGGAGAGCAGGTTCATGCCAGTCGTCCTGATTTGGGGCTCAATGCATGTCGGATTGCCAACGTATTTGCTGTAGAATTAGATCGAGCTCTTCATGGGGCCTTCCCTGATAAGGATAGCCTTTTTAATCCTTCAGTCTCTACCTTTGAACCTACACGGCGCAATAGTAATGTAGGGAATGTAAACACTATCCCAGGGAAGGAAACTTTCTGCTTTGACTGCCGTATATTACCATCTGTGAATGTAGATGCTGTTCTGAATGTTGTGTCTCAGGTCAAAAACCAGGTTGAGCGGGCGGAAGGTGGCAGTATCTCTTTTTCAATTCTACAACGTACTGATTCTACGTTACCTACCCCCTCAGATGCTCCAGTGGTACGTTTGCTAGAGTCTTCTTTACGTGAAGTATATGGTTTTGAACCAGTGATTGGTGGTGTTGGCGGCGGTACGTGCGCTGCTTTTTTCAGAAAGGAAGGTATCCCGGCTGTAGTGTGGGCGCATGAAGCAGATGTAGCTCATATGCCTAATGAATATTGCGAGATAGAACACTTGCTCAACGAGACGAAAGTTTTTGCTCTTATGATGGTGGGAATGGAATAGAAAAAACAGGGCGGGATCTGGAAGATCACCGCCCTGTTTTGCATCAGCGAAAATACTTTTGACCCATCCCTTCTTTTAAGCATATAATACTTTTTCGTGGAACAACGACCACTTTTTTAGCAGAGGTGAAATATATGTTCAATGGCCTTAAGCGCGCTCTTGGGCTTGACCCTAACGAACGCGCGTTGAAGCGGTATCGCCAGATCGTCGGCGAAATCAACGGTCTGGAACCGGAAATGATGGCCAGGAAAGACGTGGAGTTACAGTCTCTGGTTTCTGATTTCAGACAGCGAATAGCATCAGGAGAAAGCCCTGATGACCTTTTAGTTGAAGTTTTTGCCCTCGTTAGAGAGGTATCCCGCCGAACCTTGGGACTTCGCCATTTTGATGTTCAGCTTATGGGCGGAGTTGCTCTTCATGAAGGGAAAATTACAGAAATGAAGACGGGGGAAGGCAAAACGCTGGTAGCGACCTTAGCGGTTGTTCTTAATGCGCTATCAGGTAAGGGCGTGCATGTTGTGACTGTGAACGATTACTTGGCACAACGTGACGCTGAGTGGATGGGGCCTATTTATAAATTCCTGGGCCTTTCTGTTGGGGTTATATATGCATATATGGATCAGGAAGAACGTAAAAAAGCATATCTTGCTGATATAGCCTATGGAACGAACAGCGAATTTGGTTTCGATTATTTGCGAGACAATATGGCTGTCTCTCGTGAGCAACTTGTTCAGAGAGGCCATTACTACTGCATCGTCGACGAAGTGGACTCTATTCTTATAGATGAAGCTCGTACTCCTCTCATTATTTCTGGCCCTTCTGAAGACAACGTGGAAATGTACGCTACAGCGGATCAGATTGCTCGTCAGCTTCGAGAGGGCAAGGATTTTGAGAAAGATGAGAAGGAGCGGAACGTATCGATTACCGAAGAAGGAATAGCTCGGTGCGAACACCTTCTGAAAATGCCGGGGCTTTTCTCTGATGCCGCTCGCTCCGATTTGGCCCATCGTATAGTTCAGGCTATAAAGGCCCATGTTCTCTTCCAAAAGGACGTGCATTACGTTGTTAAAGATGGAGAGATCGTTATAGTAGACGAATTTACCGGTCGTCTTATGGTTGGCCGACGCTATTCCGATGGTCTTCATCAGGCTATAGAAGCGAAAGAAAAGGTGAAAGTTGGCAGAGAGAGCCAGACGTTAGCTACTATCACTCTTCAGAATTATTTCCGTATGTATCGAAAACTGGCAGGCATGACTGGTACGGCAGTAACGGAATCGGAAGAATTCAAAGAAATTTATGGTCTTGAAGTCATCGTTGTTCCTACAAATAAACCCATGATTCGAGAAGATCTTGCCGATGTAATTTACCGTACGACAGTTGAGAAATTCCATGCGGTAGCAGATGAAGTTGCTGAGACATATGCAACAGGAGAGCCTGTCCTTGTAGGAACCACGTCTATTGATAATTCTGAGCGTGTCAGCAAACTACTCAAGGCGAGGAAAATACCTCATCAAGTTTTGAACGCAAAATATCATGAAAAAGAAGCTCAGATAGTAGCTCAGGCAGGCCGTTTGGGATCTGTTACTGTAGCTACCAATATGGCAGGACGAGGAACAGACATAGTGCTCGGGGGTAACCCGGAGTTTTTGGCAAAAGAGGCACTTAGAAGAGAAGAAAAGGACGAAATGAATAATCCGGAGCGTTATAAGGAACTGCTGGAAGAGTTTCGAGAGCAATGTTCCAAAGAGAGAGAGGAAGTGTTAACGTACGGAGGGCTGAAAATTATTGGAACAGAGCGGCATGAATCTCGTCGAATTGATAATCAGCTTCGTGGCCGATCTGGAAGACAGGGGGATCCTGGATCAAGCCGTTTCTATCTTTCATTGGAAGACGATCTTTTAAGACTTTTCGGATCAGATCGTATCCAGGGGCTTATGGAGAAGTTAGGCATGGAGGAAGGGGAAGCCATAGAACACAACCTTCTCACCAAAGCTATAGAATCAGCCCAGAAAAAAGTAGAGGAGATGCACTTTGATATTCGAAGACAGCTTTTAGCTTACGATAATGTCATGAACCAGCAACGCGAAGCTGTCTATAATGAGCGACGCCTGATTTTGGAAGATGAAAATATTATAGAGCATACATGGGAGGTCATCTCTGGTGTTGTGGATGACGTTCTTGACCATTATTTCCCTGAGGAGGGGGAAGCGGAACCTCAGAGAGCGGCATCTAAACTTCGTTCTCTCTTTGGAGCCGGGCTCGATATATTCCTTGAGGGAGTAGACAGTCGTCGGCTTTTGCCTGAAGCTGTGGAAAAGCTTAAAAAAGAAATCGGGAAACGTTTCCATGAAAAAATGGAGACGTTGGGAACAGCTATTGCTGATGAACTCATGCGCTTTGTTGTTCTCCATACTCTTGATACGAGTTGGAAGGATCATCTTTTGGCCATGGACGAGCTTCGACGAGGGATAGGTCTGCGGGCTATTGGGCAAAAAGATCCCCTTCTCGAATATCAGTTCGAGTCGTATAACCTTTTCCAGGCCATGATGGAGAGAGTTCGCGAATCTGTTGCGGAGCTGGCCTTCCGAGTGACAGTTGTGTCACAAGATGTTCGTAGAGCTTCAGATCGTCAGGGAGTGAGAGAAAGCCGGGATTTTGCTTTGCCTTTTGCTTCCGGTGAAGATGTTCACTCAGAGCGTTTTGGAGATGAAAAACCACAGCCAATAAGGAAGGGGCCTAAAGTAGGTCGAAACGATCCCTGCCCTTGTGGGAGTGGCAAGAAGTATAAACATTGTTGTGGTAAAAACGCTTAAAAACGAGGAGGTAAAAATATGGGCCTACGTTTTCGTAAAATAGCCCTTTGTGTTGTCATCTCCTGTTTGCTTTTTGGTGGAACAAGCGAAGTGAGAGTGGCGCATGCTGCGCAAGATTTTGATATCCAACGGATGATACAGGAAGCGCCGGGTTTTTCCCTATACGGGAATGCCTCCGGCATTGTTTGGCTGAAAGATCACCAGTACGCTCTTTTAGCTGATGGAAGTATGGAAAGTACTGTTACTTGGGTCATCTTGGCCCGAAGTTCTGTTGATCCGCGATGGTTGAATTGGGCTATTCCTGTCCCTGAAGGTGGAAACGTGGATGTTATAGCAGCAGATATATATGATCCAGGTACTGGCCTGAAAGAATTAGAAGCCGATACTTCTTTTTTAGAAGTTGGCGAGAATAAGATATGCCAGGTGCAATTCCCTGTGCGAGATGAAATGATTCTTGCCCTTTCTTATAAAGTCCTTTCCCCAGGGAAAGTGGGTGTGGATGGGTATATTAAGACAGGGCTGGATTTGCCTCAGTGGGAACAGCGTATCTCTGTGGATGTTCCGTCGGGGGCCAACTTGGCGTGGATATCAAGTGAAGGGATAGAGCCGTCGGTGGAAAAAGTAGGAGGGCGAGATCAGTATAAATGGTTAGTGGTCAACCATCCCACATGGTCTGGACGCTCGCTCCTGAGCTCTTTTGAACCCTTTATAGCTTTTAGTTTGCAACAAGGGAGGGATTCCTTCTATCGTCTGCTCAAGGCAATGGAAGGTGTTTCTACCCCAAATGCGCCAGAAGCTGTTTCCACGTCAGCAAAAAATGCAAATAAAGTAAAGGCTGGGAATGAAATTATACGATATGTAAAAAATATTCCTTCCTTCCCAGTGTCTGTCCCTGCTCAGGCATTGAGATCTTCTATCCCTGCTGAAGGTCCATGGTCTGATTGGGAAAAAACAATAGTACTGTCTCGGTGGCTTCCTTTAGCGGGATGGCAGACGCGAATTAAGTGGGTTACGGCTACGGAAATAGCCGGTGATACCCCTGTAACTAAAGGCCTTCTGCTGAAGCCTGTTATAGAAGCTTCGTACCCTGGGGCAGGAGTATTCTTTTTCGATTTGGAGCAAGGTATTCCTCTTGGAGAAACTCCCCCGGCTCTTTGGGGGAATCGGGTGTATGGACTTGTAGATCAAGAAATAAAAACAGATGTTATACAGGGCGGCGGAGCTGCTGATCATCGCCTTTCTCTTCGATGGAATATGACTCTGAATGAGTCGGGAGTTCTTTCGGGGAAAGTCTCCTTTTTTGTCAGGAATGGATGGACGGGACTTTTCTTTGGCGGGGATATTCCTGACGGTCCGAAAGCTGCAGATGTATTATCCGCCTGTACAGGTGTTCCTTTTGACGGGAAGAAAGCGGAGATCCGTCAATTGAAATATGGGTATGAAATCTCCTTCCCTATAGAGATATTAGGAGCCATTACTGGAGCTACAGGACAGCAGATGCTGGTAAAATTGCCCTCTTTTTTCCCTATGTGTCTCAAAGAAATAGGTGGAGTTCGTCCTCCCTATTCGCTGAGATTCCCTTTTGCTGTGGAAATGGAGTACGATCTTCGCATTCCCTCCACTATGGACGTGGTGATGTTGCCTGGAACAGCGAGTAGGGATATGGGAAAGGTGAAGTATTATGAAAAAATAGACTATCGACAGAGAAAAAATCTTATTAGCGGTAGCGCGAAGGTTGTTGTGTCTGTGGATCGTATTGATGAGTCCATAGCGTCGGCTTTGAATGAATCTGTTCGTCGGTTCGCCGACTTTAACGCAAAAACACTGCCTCTGCGTGCCAAGTAAAGATCTTGGAGGTGTACAAATGGCCGATGTGTTACAGACCCTTCGCGGTCTTTTGGATAATGCAGTTCAGTCAGCTGCGGAGGAACGGGGAATACCAACAGAAGAATTACCGGAGTATGTTATCGAAAAGCCTAAAAAAGCAGAACATGGCGACTGGGCTACAAATATTGCCATGCAACTTGCCAGGGTGTTCAAGGAAAAACCCAGAAAATTGGCAGAAGATTTGGTGGCCCGCCTTGCCGATTGTGATTATTTTACGTCTGTGGAGATAGCAGGGCCAGGATTTATCAATTTCCGCCTTTCCCAGAAATGGATGGGGGAAGCCGTGCGGACTATTATAGAAGAAGGCGATGAATATGGCCGTTCCAATCTTGGAGGGGGAGAAAAAGTACAGATAGAGTTCGTAAGTGCAAACCCTACCGGACCTCTTCATGTTGGTCATGGCCGTGGGGCGGCTGTTGGTGACATTATTGCCAGAATTATGGGCTTTGCTGGCTGGGAAGTAGAAAAAGAATACTATATTAACGATGCAGGGCTTCAAATGCAGATATTGGGGCGTTCCGCCCAATCCCGATATTTTGAGCTTTTAGGCCAGGGGGAGATGGCGCCTTTCCCAGAGGATGCCTATAAAGGTGATTATATATACGATATCGCTCAAGAGATTATCGACAGGGAAGGCGATGTCTTTCTTAAAAAACCTTTGGAGGAAAGCCTGCCCTTCTTCCAGCGTTACGCAGCAGGCCGAATTTTAGAGGGAATAAAAAAAGATCTCTCTGATTTCGGGGTTCGTTTTAATGTCTGGTTCTCCGAAAAGAGTCTTTACGAACGAGATCTTGTGCCTCAAGCAATGGAAACCCTTAAAGCACGGGGCTATGCTTACGAAGAAGACGGAGCTCTCTGGTTTAAGGCAACGGCTTTTGGCGACGAAAAGGATCGTGTCCTTATCCGTACCAACGGTGTCCCTACATATTTTGCGTCTGATATTACATATCATATGGAGAAATTTAGTCGGGGATTCCAAAGAGTCATCGATATTTGGGGTGCAGACCATCATGGCTATGTGCCCCGTATGAAAGCGGGCATAGAAGCTCTTGGAAAAGAGCGAGACAGCCTTGAAATAGTGCTCATTCAGTTTGTGAACCTCCTTCGAAGCGGAGAGCAAGTTGCCATGTCCACCCGCTCGGGGCAATTCGTTACTCTACGGGACGTGATGGATGAAGTAGGGGTCGATGCAACTCGATATTTCTTTGTAATGCGACGAAGTGATAGCCATCTCGACTTTGATTTGGAGTTAGCCAAACAGTCTTCTAATGAAAATCCAGTATATTATGTGCAGTATGCTCATGCCAGAATCTGTAGCGTCTTGAAAGAAGCTGAAACTCGTGGGATAGCTATCCCTGGAATGGAAGCCCTGGATCCGTCACTTCTCCTTGCTGAAGAGGAGAAAAAGTTGGTGAACAGGCTCTCTCTTTTCCCTCAGGAAGTGGAGAAAGCCGCTTTGGAGCGGGCTCCCTATCTTATTGTTAATTATGCTTACGACTTGGCTGGAGATTTTCACTCTTTTTATAATGCCAATCGTATACTTGGAGAACGTTTACCAGTAATGAATATGAGGCTCCTACTCGTTCAAGCCTCAAAGACAGTTTTGTCTCGATCTCTCTCTCTCTTGGGTGTGCGGGCTCCTGAAAGGATGTAGTGCGGTATGCCTCGGCTTCGGTGGGTCTTCCTTGCAGTAATGCTGGGGCTTATTGTGGCCATTATGGGGACAGCATATGTCTTCGAGTTTCGAGAGATACATCGACTATCCGAGATGGTGGACTCTCGTATGGTTCGCTTAACGTCTCTCTCCCGCAAACTTCAAGAATATCAGGAGAAGATAGACTTTTACAAAACACCGGAAGGATTGGCCCATCTCGCAAGAGATCAATATAATCTTGTTTTTCCGGGGGAACGCATCTATCGTATTGTTGTAACGTCGGACGATGTCTTGCCGCAAAAACAACAGTAGCGTATAATACTCGAATGTTTCCCTGTCTCTTTCGTAGAAAAGAGACCATAATGTCCAAAGGGAGGAGGTGAAGAACGTGCGACCCTACGAAATGATGGTTCTAGTAAGTTCTGAACTGGAAGATCCAAAGGAAGAGATCGGTAAGATCGAGGAGGTCGTGCGGAGCCTTGGTGGAGAGCACTCTAAAACCGATATATGGGGGAAGAGAAAGCTGGCTTATCCTATCGATAAGCACACCGAAGGTTTTTACGCAGTGATGACATTTAAGCTCGATTCTGATGAGATTGAAGAGCTTGAACGTCTTATGAGTTTACGGCCTAATGTATATCGGCAGATGATCGTCCGTCTTGACGAAGAGTAAGGAGGAGATCTTTTGGCCAGAGGATTTAATAAAGTCATTCTCATGGGGAACCTGGCGAGAGACCCTGAAATACGATATACGGCATCAAAGCAAGCAGTAGCCAGGTTGACAGTAGCTGTAGGACGCCAGTGGAAAGGGCGAAACGGAGAATTGCAGAATCAGACAGATTTTATTCCCATTGTCGTGTGGGGGAATCAGGCTGAAAATTGCGAGAGATATCTCCGGAAGGGGCGTCCGGTCCTCGTCGAAGGGCGGATGCAGGTCCGAAGCTACGAAGATAAATCGGGAGAGCGTCGTTGGATCACGGAAGTGATAGCTTCGTCGGTAACTTTCCTGGGCAGCGCCTCGCGAGATGATGAAGATGTGAAAGAAAGCCCCTACAGCGGAGGCAGCGATGATTTTGGCAGCATCCGGGATAAGGGGTTCGATGGTGAGGAATTTCCTCTGGATATCTCCGAAATGGGAGATTCTGAAGCTGGAGAAGAAGCAGACATTCCTTTTTAGGGAGGAGGTACATTCATGGCTGAGAATAATGGCCCCTCAAGAGGACAGAGAGGGGGCGGCGCCCCTAGACGGGGTGGCAAGAGACGGCCTAAAGTTTGTTTTTACTGTGTCGATAAACTCGACAACGTAGATTATAAAGATATAGAGCGTTTACGGAAATATGTAAGCGAGCGAGGTAAAATTATGCCTAGACGGGTAACGGGGAATTGCGCCAAACATCAGCGCCAGCTGACAAGGGCTATAAAGAGAGCTCGTTATATGGCGCTTCTGCCTTACTCTGTAGAATAGGCTCTAGCTGTTGAAATAGGTATGTATGAGTACAGGGGGAGTGGCTACGGCTTCTCCCCCTGTTTTTTCGGCACAACCTGTGCAGGAAAGGATGTTCACATGTGACGCCAACGAGAAGTCTTGTCGAATCTTCTCTCCTCGTGGGACTGGCGGTAGTTCTTTTTTTAGCGGCTCAGTTTTTACCAGTTGTAGGTATTGCTTTTTCCTTTCTCTGCCCAGCACCTCTAGTTGTTATGGGGTTGCGGCATGATCTGAAGAAGTCTATTCTCGGAGCAGGTGTAGCGGCAGTTTTAATAATGTTTTTTATGGGCCCTATAGGAGCGCTCTTTTTTATTTTAGGTTTTGGAATATTAGGAATCGGTTTAGGATATTTGTCGAAGAGATTGGATCACGGAGTGGAGATACTTCTATATGGAATCCTTATCTCTCTTGGCAGTAAACTGGTGCTTATGGTTGTGGCGAGTAAGGTTATGGGTATGAACCCCTTTTCTATCGACCCTGTAGAGATAGAAAACACCATGAATAAGGTTTTTGAATTTTATGCTGGGAAAGGATTATCTCCTGAGACCATAGAATCTATGAAACAACAAATGATGGTAACATTGAAAATGTTGCCCATGGTGTTCCCCGCCATACTGACTTTAGCTGCTTCTGTCGATTGCTACTTAAGCTATGTTATTAGTCGAGCTGTGATCCACCGCATCGGCAGCGGTACGTTACCATCTCTTCCTTCTTTTGATCAGTGGCGGTTCCCTAAAAGTATATTCTGGGCTTTTGTAGTCTCCATTGTGTTCTCTTTAGTTGGGATACAGCTTGGACAATCGAGTCTCGTTTTTCGAGTGGGAATGAACCTTAAACTTCTTGTCAACATGCTTTTCTTGCTCCAGGGCCTATCTGCTATCTGGTATTATCTTTCTTTGAGAGGTGTAGGGAAAGTTCTTCGATGGATTGTTATAATATTTGTGATGTTCATCCCTTTCCTTTCCACAGTTGCTTTGGGTATAGGGATAGGGGATATGTGGTTTGATTTCAGGTCACGAATCAGGAGGGAGTAGCAATGAAAGTAATCCTAAAACAGGATATAGCGAAATTAGGAAATAAAGGAGATCTTATAGAGGTATCTGACGGATATAGCCGAAACTACTTGATCCCACGAGGTTTGGCGGAAGAAGCGACTCCTTCGAGGCTGAGCGAATGGAAGCAAGATATGAAGGCTCGGGAAAAGAAAGAAGAGAAGATGCTGGCGGAGGCTCAGGAGATGAGTCGTCACTTGCAGGGGAAACAGGTAGTAGTTAAAGCGAGTGCAGGTGAGTCAGGAAAGCTTTTTGGGAGCGTTACAAATGCTCATGTAGAAGAGGCACTAAAAAAACAACTAAAGGTTTCTATCGATAAAAAAGATATAAAGCTTGATGAAACCATTCGGAATACGGGGGAATATTCTTTCACGGTTAAGCTCTATCAAGGAGTGGAAGCTCGAATGACCGTAAAAGTTGAGGCGGAATAGCGGTGGCAGAAAACATATATGATCGAGTACCCCCTACAAGTCTCGATGCGGAGCGTGCTGTTTTAGGAGCTTGTCTCGTAGACAGGGAAGCATTGAACCAGGTTATGGAGGTCTTGGTCCCTAACGATTTTTATGATCTTGTGCACCGATTGGCGTTTGAGGTTATCTGCGATATGGCTCAGCGTGGCAAACCGGTTGACCCCCTTACCTTTCTCGAAGAAGTTGCCAAACGGGAGTTCGATAAAAAAATAGGGGGACAACCCTTTATCGCTGGATTGGTAGATGGCGTCACCACTACTGCAAATGCTGAATATTATGCTCTTATCGTTAAAGATAAATCTATTCACCGTCGGCTCATTTCTGCAGGGAATAAAATAGTTCGGCTAGGCTATTCTGAAGAGCTGGAAATTGATGAGATTCTGGAAGAGGCGGAGAAATCTGTCTTTGAAATAGCTCAGAACAGGAACAGAACAAATTTCAGGGCTGTTTCAGATGTTCTGGGCAAGACCTTCCAAATGATAGAGGAACAGTATCGGAAGTCAGACCAGGATGTAACAGGGTACAGCACTGGCTTTTATCAATTCGATCGAATGGTTGGAGGGCTCCAGCCAGGGAGCCTCAATATTCTTGCAGCCCGTCCTTCTATGGGAAAAACAGCTCTTGCTCTGAATATGGCTCAACATGGAGGCGTGGAGCAAAAAACCCCCATTTTGATCTTTAGCTTGGAAATGAGTGCAGAGCAGTTGGTGCAGCGAATGCTAGGTTCTGAGGCTAAAGTGAATATCCACGATATACGAAACGGATCTTTTTCAGATGGCGATTGGGAAAAATTGGCAGATGCTGCCGGGCGTCTGACCCAGGCTCCCATCTTTATAGACGATAGTTCCATGCTGTCTACTTTAGAGTTTAGAGCACGGGCACGACGATTTAAAGCTCGTTTTGAGAACGTGGGGCTTATAGTAGTGGACTACTTGCAGCTTATGAGCTTTTCCCGGCGTATTGACAGTAAACAGCAGGAGGTAGCTGAAATATCCAGAGCTCTGAAGGGTGTAGCTCGAGAGCTGGAGGTACCTGTTCTAGCCCTTTCACAGCTTTCGAGAGCTGTGGAGCAGCGAACAGATAAAATGCCTCAACTATCAGACCTTCGAGATAGTGGAGCCATTGAGCAGGATGCGGATCTGGTTCTTCTCCTTTATAGGCCGGGGTATTATGATAGCGCTGGTTCACCGGAAGAGGAGGATAATCGGGCCACTGTACGTATCGCTAAGCATCGTAATGGGCCTACTGGAGATGTGGACTTAGTATTCCTGAAGGAATATACACGATTTGTTAATGCAGAGCGAACCTTTATTTAGAGTTATTGTGTTATGTCTGATTTGTGGAGGAGCAGCGGAATGGCAGGTATGATGAATTTCCTTCGCAACGAAGCACTGTTACGTGGCGGGAAAAATGAAGAAAAGCCTCGTGGAGGAGAAAAGAAATTTTGTGAATTGCCTGTAGACCTTATTCGGCCTAACCCTATGCAACCTCGTCTGTATTTCGATGAGAACGAGCTTAACGAACTGGCATCGTCTATAGCTGAACTTGGTGTGATCCAGCCGATTGTTGTATGTGAAGTGGATAAGGGATATGAACTTATAGTTGGAGAGCGTCGTCTGAGGGCTGCCAAAAAAGTGGGGCTCTCTACAATTCCAGCTATAGTAACTCAGATTACTCCCACTGACCAGCAGGTCTTGGCTCTCGTTGAAAATGTCCATAGAAGCAATCTTTCCGCTATAGAAGAAGCCCAGTGCCTTCGAAATATTTTAGATCGCACAGGATGGAACCAATCTGTACTTGCTTCCAGACTTGGTTGTTCCCAGTCATCTATAGCGAACAAACTTCGTCTTCTTAAACTTGATGAAGGCGTGCAGAATATGATTATGTTTGGGAAGATTGGAGAACGGCAGGCTCGATCCCTTGTAGGGTTGGCTTCTGAACAGCAGGTGCTTCTTGCACAACAGATTGCAGAAGAGAAGCTCAATGCGAAAGAAGCGGAAGCGTTAGTTCGCAACAAAAAACAGGCTCTTCGCCCAAAAGATCATGAATCTGTTTCTCGAAAGAGTCGAAGCAAAGGACTTTCCTTTACAGGCCCAGAAGGTCCTACAGGGGAGCTTTTGAAGGATCTGGCTGTTCTTGTGGAAAGCAATAGGCGCAAAGGGATCCCTGTCATCTGGAAAGTTAAAGAACTTGCTCAAAGAGAGCTTATAGTTGAAATTACAGTAGACCTCAAAGGACATATAGTCCCAGAAAAAGACAAGGTACATGAACATGGGCTCCCTGAGTAACGGATTTATAGAATATAACAAGAACAAGCCCTCGTTCAAAACAGAGGGCTTGTCTTTTTGTTGTTTTTTAATTCTTCTCGTAGTACCCAATATGGTTTTTTCGGGAGAGTTCTGGTATCAGACCCTTCATCCTATGAAGTGGGTCGTAACTCTTGTTCCTCTCTGCATAATGCTTTTCTTTGCTTTTATAAAGAGCTTTGCCGAGAGGGCAAGAGGTTTCTTATGGGATTCTTTTTCTCTTATTGCGACATTTTTTCTTATATTTTTGTCCCTCCAGCCCCTTTGGATCCCTATCTCTTCGTGGTCTACATACCTTCTTGCCTGGTTTTCCTTTGCCGCCCTATGGCTTCTTTATATCATAACGTTTAACATTTTTAATGAGACGTGGCTTCCGTGGATTTTTTTAAGCAGCGGCTTGGCAGGGGCCGTAAGTGTTTTTTTTGCAGAACTTCAAATTCACTCGTTACATAAACCCTTCTTTTTTATTCTTCAAACCCCAGGACATTACATAGCCAATACAGGACAACAAAACATGCTTGCCCTCTGGTTGGCTATTTGCTCATTGAATCTCATGTTCCTTTTTCTCTACGTACCGGCTTTTTCAAAGAAGGGATGGGATTTACCACGAGACGGCATTCTAATTCTTCTTTTGGCTGTAACAGAGTGGGGGCTATGGAACACTACTAGCCGTTCCGCTATCTTCGGAATCATATCGGGATTGTTGTTTATGGGCATAGGGGTGTGGTGTTCTGGAAATAAGGATATAAAACGAAGGGCGTTATGTATTATTTTGATTTTCTTCGCTATTATGACAGCCACTGTGGAATTAAATGAAGGGCGCATTGGAACATTAAAAGATAAATTTAGAGATATAGTTGAAAACCCCACATCTGTGGGGCAAAGAGACAGCATTTGGCTTACATCGTGGTATATGTTTCGTCAACATCCCTTTCGCGGTGTAGGGTTGGGACATTATAAATGGAACTATCTTAAAGCGCAGGGGGCGATGCTAGAAGAGCATCCAGAGAAGAAATGGCAGTATACATATTGGGCTCACAATGAATTTCTTCAATGGTTATGTGAAACAGGAGTTGTGGGAGGTGCTCTTCTTTTTACCGTCGTTTGTTGGTGGTTTTGTCACTTTGTTTCTGTGCTTTATAAAAAGGCTCCCCTTTCCTTAGAAGCATTATGGGGCTCGTCCCTTGTGGTTCTTTTTGGAGGGACTGCTTTGTGGACCCGTCCCTTTCATCGTATTGAGGATGCTGTCTGGCTGGCTGTGGCTTTAGGAGTTGCGAACAGAGATATTCTACAGGAAGAATTTTGTGTTCGTTTTTCTCTGGAGAAAAACCGCTTTATTATGGCCTTGTTCAGTGGAGTGGCTGTAGGCGGTCTTATCTTTTTGGGGCATGGACTTTATAGTGATAGATTAATAGCAAAGGCTTTTGAAGAAAAAAACATGGCTCTTCAGATGGATTGCCTGAATAGAGCCTCCCAATCTCTTATGGTTCGTTCCCTGGCTCAAAAAGAGCTTGCCCATCTTCTCCTTGCCTGCGGTGAAGGAGGGCGAGATCCGGAACTTCTTGCCGAAGGACTCAATAGGATGTATGCCCTCTTTCAAAAGGAACCTCATGTAAAGGAATTTCGGGTTCTTTTGGATTGGGGTATAAAGCTGGGGAAAAAAGATCTAGTATTTGAATTGTCTCGCTATCTTCACCCGTCAGTTCGGGGCACGGTGCCGTAGGTGGCGCCGTGTCTCGAACTGTGAGGTTCTTCTTAGGGAATATAGAGAAGTTCCCTATATGTAGGATATGGCCATACGCTGCCGGCCGTTATGGATTCCGCCGCATCGCACATCCCTCTGATAGCAGCATCTAGAGGAAGCCCCTCTTCTGTCAGCACTTTAGCTTGTTCTTCAAGAGGCATGGAAAGAATTTTTTGCCTTAAATTATCTAAGTGCTCTACTGCCGTATGAAGGCCTGTTTTGAGAGTGCCCAAACGCCGAATAAAGTTTTTCCATGGCTCGTCAGCATTATCCATAAGACTTGGATCGATAGCGCTGAAAGCTTGGCTTTCTAATACGAGTTGCTTTGAAAGGGCGGGTAAAACCCCCTCCCAAACCATAGAGTGTAAAATACCCATCTCGATCTCTACTGTTTTTACATATTGCTCCAGCCGAATTTCGTAATAGGCGGTAATTTCACGATCGTTCATAATATGAAGATCTGAGAGAAGCTGGCGATGCTCAGGGACCAAGTAAAGAGCGAGGGCCTCTTGAGTGTTATGAGCTATAATGAGTCCTCTCTTACGAGCTTCCTCATACCATTCCTGGCTATAGGCGTTCCCTTCAAATCGAATATTACGGCTTTCCCGAGCCGCATACCGCACTGCTTCCAGAGCTGCATCTATCACATCGCCATTGCCAATTCTCGACTCGATCATAGAGCAGATTTGGTCGAGCCCCCAGGCCCAGATGGCCAAAATCATTGTAAGAGGCCCTGCTATAGATTGGGAGGCGCCAGGTGCTCGAAATTCAAATTTATTCCCTGTGAAAGCAAGGGGAGCCGTTCTGTTGCGGTCAGTGTTGTCTGTTGTAATTTCAGGCAGACGGCTGAGTCCCAAATCGATAAGTCCCTTGCTGGGGAAAGCATCTGGCAAGCCCTGTTCGATGCGGTCCAAAATCATAGAAAGGGTATCGCCCAGATAGGCGCTTATAATTGCAGGTGGCGCTTCGTTTCCCCCAAGGCGATGCATGTTCCCGGGAGAAGCGATAGAGGCTCGCAACAGGCCACTGTATCGTGATAATCCGAGAAGAAAGGCCGAAAGAAATGTAAGAAATTGAATGTTTCTTCTCTGATTAGACGATGGCTTCAGGATGTTTTTCCCATCACTATCCTGAATGGAGAAATTTATATGTTTTCCACTCCCGTTCAGTCCGGCGAAGGGTTTTTCGTGGAGCAGAAGCATGAGATCATGGCGGCGGGCCATCTTTCTTAATGTTTCCATAATAAGCTGATTTTGATCGCACGACAAATTTGCTTCCGCATGTTGAGGTGCAAATTCGAACTGGCAGGGGGCAGCTTCGTTATGGCGGGTAGTAATAACGACACCGAGACGATACAGGTCTCTCTCCACGTCTTCCATATAAGAGAGAACTCGAGGAGGAATAGCTCCCAGATAGTGATCCTCCATCTGTTGCCCTTTGGGAGGTTGGCAGCCTATAATTGTTCGACCGCAGAATTGGAGGTCAGGACGTTTTCTTGCCCCTGCTCCGTCAATAAGAAAAAATTCTTGCTCAGCCCCTACAGTTACCTTGGCCCATTTAAGTCCCCGATTCCCGAAAAGCTTAAGGAGGCGCAACGCTCTGGTTTCCACAGCGTCCAATGCTTTCATCATGGGAGTTTTCAAATCTAATGGCGTACCGTCGTAGGATATAAATACTGACGGAATACAAAGGGTACCACCTTTTTTACTTGTTACAATGAAGGCCGGGCTTGTAGGGTCCCAGGCGCTGTACCCTCTGGCCTCGAAGGTAGAACGAATTCCTCCTGATGGGAAAGAAGACGCGTCAGGCTCGCTTTGTACAAGTTCCTTTCCCTTAAAAGACTCCATGGGAAGCCCATTTTCGTCCGCAACCAAAAAGGCGGTATGTTTTTCTGCCGTCAATTCTGTACGGGGATGGAACCAGTGCGTGTAGTGTGTAGCGCCTTTAGATAATGCCCATTCTTTCATGGCGGCAGCGACCATATCGGCAATGCTTGAATCTAATTTTTGTCCCCCCTCAATGGAAGCGATAAGGGCGTCGTAGACATCCCGGGGGAGGCGTTCTCTCATAGCCCGTCGATCAAATACGTACATTCCAAAAATATCCCGTGGCTTATCGTATGTCATGTGCTTTCCTCCTTAAGAAACAAAAACATGTCCGGATAGAAAAAATAATGGAGAGGTTATAGCACTTTATGGGAGTGGTCGTCAATAGTTTTTATAAAATTAATGTTTATAATGCAGATATAGTTGCTAAAAAGATCTTAAAATAGTTTTTTTGCATATATATTGTTGGTCAGAAGCAGTTTTTATGGGGTTTCCTTTGAATGGAGTCGTAAAAAAGAGGGGTAGGATCCTTTCATTCCATATACTTCATTTTTTCGGGAGAGAAGAAACTTTTGGTGTAAAATCAAACAATATATATTTCGTTTTTTGGAAGAATGAAAGGAGATGGAGATGCAATGTTTCTGAAGAAGGAATTCACCTTCGATGCAGCTCATAACTTGGTTCACTATAAAGGGAAGTGCGAGAAGCTCCATGGGCATACATACCGCCTTGTTGTGACTATAGAGGGAACTCCAGATCACGAAGGGATGGTTATAGATTTTTGTGAACTCTCGTCTCTTGTTAAGGAACGAGTGCTTTCCCGTCTCGATCATTCGTATATTAACGATTTTATTCCTCAGCCTACGGCAGAAAATATTGCCTTGTGGGTGTGGAACCAGTTAGAGGAAGTGTTACGCTACCCACATTGTTGTCTTGTTGAGATAGAGGTCTGGGAGACGGCTACCAGTGGCGTTATTCTGAGAAAGGAAGATGTCTATGCGTGATGTGCAGAGCGAGCGAGACTCTCGTCGTATCCCTATCGACCTTGTAGGAATAAAAGATTTATCATACCCTATTGTTGTTTTGGATAGAGAGCAGAAAGAGCAACATACAGTAGCCAATGTTTCTATGGCTGTTTCTCTTCCAGAACATTATAGGGGGACCCATATGAGTCGGTTTATTGAAGTTCTTGAGGAGTTTCAGGGGAAAGTGACTCTTTCTCAAATGGAGCACATTACGGAACACCTTCGACAGACACTTCGTGCCGATCGGGCCGAGATAACTTTCCAGTTCCCTTATTTTATCCGACGCCATGCACCTGTAACGAAAATCCCCAGCTATTCTCGTTATGATGTCATTTTTTGGGCACAGAAAGATTCATCTTTTGATCTTATCACTACTGTTATTGTGCCTGTACAGACCTTGTGCCCCTGTTCGAGGGAAATCTCTGAATTTGGAGCTCATAACCAACGTGCTCGAATTGAAGTAGCGGCGCGTATGAAAAACTTTGTATGGATAGAAGAACTTGTAGAAATTGCTGAAAGGTGCGGTTCTGCGCCTCTCCATTCGTTATTGAAGCGTGAGGATGAAAAGTATGTAACTGAACAAGCGTACCAGAATGCAAAGTTTGTAGAGGATGTTCTTCGTGATACAGCGTTGGAACTAGAGGCAGAGTCTCGAATTTCTTGGTACCGGGTACGAGTGGTGAGCTCTGAAAGCATTCATAATCACGATGCTTTCGCTGAACTGGAGAGACATGTATCAGGCTAAACACCCCCTATGCTAAAGGGAGAAGAGAGGAAGATTCCGATGCATATACTTTTTGCGGGGAAATCATTTTTACGATTATGGGATCTTTTGCTCCCAGCCTTTCAGGGACATGAGATGGATGTGGCAGATGATTTGGATCTGAAAGACAAGCTTCCGTGGGCGGATGTCCTCATTATTCGTCCTATGAGTGTAACGTACGAGCTTCTCAGTAAGGCTCCCCGTTTAAAAATGGTACAGCAGTGGGGAGTGGGAGTGGAGGGGCTTGATATAGAAGCATGTACCAAGTTGGGAATTTTTGCGTGTAATATTCCTTCCAGGGGGACTGGCAATGCGGAAGGGGTGGCGGAAATAGCCTTACTCCATATGATGCTTTTAGCGAGGAGATATGCTCGATCCCAGGAAAAAATATCGGAAGGGAAAATCTTTACTCCTCCAGGTATAACTCTTTGGGGAAAGAGGGCATGTGTCGTAGGACTGGGGAATTTAGGGCACTGTGTAGTGGAACGTCTTATAGCTTTGGGAATGTCTGTGGTGGGGGTTAACCGAACGTATCGTCCTGAGTTTCGAGAGTGGGGAATTGAAAGTTTCTACCCTCTAGCGGAAATGGAAAAAGCCCTTCCCGGATGTCATTTTGTAGTGGTAACCCTAGGGCTGACTTCAGAAACGCAAAATAGTATAGCTGAACCTTTCTTTTACGCCATGGACCGCAATGCTTTTTTTATTAATGTGGCTCGTGGGGGATTAGTTATACGAGAGGCCTTCGAGAAGGCTATAGAGGAAGAATGGATTGCAGGAGCAGGGTTAGATGTGTTTTGGACAGAACCTCCGTTAGTGACTGACCCTATCCTTCATCATCCTCGCATTACTGTCACTCCTCATATAGGCGGGGTAACTGATGCCTCCTTGAAGGGGGCTTTACATTTTGTTGCGGGGAATGTGGAAAAACTAACGAAAGGAGAGATTCCGCTCTCCTGCCTTAACAGAAAGACACTTCTTACAAAAGAGGGCGTAGCTGAGACAGATGAATTATAGTAGCAAACGCAAGGTGGTCGTTTATACTGTTTTTGTGCTCTGTGCGTTAGCTGGCGCTGTATGGTTGTATGGCCTTTGGTGGCACTACTATCTCGTAACTCATCCGAGAATAGCTCAGGCGGTGCCTTACTCCTATGAAGAAGAGCTCCCTTTCCCGGGGATTCTTTTGTGGAATGAATTCATTCTCACATCACCGTCCCACGGCCGTCTTCAATATGCTGTGGAAGGATACGGTGGAAGGGTCGCTCAGGGAGATAAAATAGCTATTTTAGAAAATAATGGCTCTCAACAAATACTTCGAGCACCGCAGACAGGTTATTTTATTCCTGGGCTTGATGGATTGGAAGGGCAGGTTTGTTATCCAAACGTTTGGCCCGGGATAGAAAAAATCCCGAATACGCCGGAACTCTCTCTCTTTCCACAAGGAAAAACAGTATCAAAAGGAGATCCCATAGGGAAATTTCTTCCCATGCCTCAAGATCTTCGGATTGTAGGTTATGCTGATATGACTCCAGCACTTGAAAGGAGGATAGATAGGGGAAATGTCCTTTTAAGACGAGATAAGAATACATCTTTATATCAGGGCGAGGTTAGAGTGGCGAAAAAGCTAGGATATCGGTGCAAACTCTACCTTACTCTCCCTTTTTTCCCTATTAATATTGTTAAAAAACGGTCTGTATCGTATCTTATCTCTACAGAAAGCTATGTAGGTGTGGCAGTTCCCCAGTCGTCTATAATTTCCAGAGAGGGGAAGCTGGGAGTTTTTTGGGTGGGAGGAAATTATGTTCGATTCAAGGAAGTGAAAGGATTCCCTCTTTCGGATCATTCTTTTTTTATTTTTGATGGTCTTCAGCCGGGCAATATTATTTTGCTTCGAGCAGATCACGCTAGGGAGGGCAGAATAGAGTTATGGTAGAGCAGGATATTCAAAAAAACATAGAATCTATACGAATTAAAATTGAAGAAAGTGCTCGCTTAAGCGGGCGGAGCGGAAAAGATGTTACATTAATAGCAGTAACGAAAACACGTTCAGTAGAAGAGATGGTCTTTGCCATACAGCACGGGGGAATCTCGGCTATTGGAGAAAATAGGGTTCAAGAAGCCTTGGAAAAGAAAAAGCAGTGGCCAGAAGATGTTGAAGTAGAGTGGCATCTTATCGGTCATTTACAGAGAAATAAAGCTCGTAAAGCCTTGGAATCTTTTCATATGATTCAATCTGTAGATTCCATTTCTCTTGCGGATACATTACAACGTATCTGTTCTGAAGAGAATAGAAGTATCCCCATTTTGCTGGAAGTGAACACATCTGGGGAAGAGTCAAAACATGGCGTAGCACCAGAACAGGCAGAAACTCTGCTTGAACATGTTCAAGAGACGTGCCCTCTACTCTCTTTAAAGGGATTTATGACAGTTGGTCCACTTACTGAAGATGAAATGTCAATACGGAAAGCCTTCGCTTCTTTACGGGAACTTCGTGATCGCTTGGAAGTTTCAAGTGGTCTTCCTTTACAGGAACTTTCTATGGGAATGAGCGGAGATTTTGGGTGGGCTATAGAGGAAGGAAGTACCATGGTTCGCGTTGGGTCGGCTATTTTCGGGGCCCGATCGTATTGATCCTCTTATATGTGGAGGTGGTTGAATGTTCGAGCGCCTCATGGCGATACTCGGTCTTGCTGAATATGATTACGATGAAGAGGGAATGACCGGATCGCCAGACAGTCCTTCGGTTCAAGCCGAAGAGGATTTGGAGGAACGGCAGAGCAGGGTGTTAAAAACTCCTCCTGTCCAGGCTCAAGTGGTTTTATGTCGGGGGAATCTTTGTCTTGATCGCAGAGAAGAGCTGGGAGAGGCCCTTCATAAAGGGCAAATGGTTATCGTTGACCTCAGAAACATGGATCGCGATGTAGGGCAGAGCGTATTGGATTTTCTTTGTGGAGTAGCTTTTGCTATGCGTGGTGACGTGGCGAGAATATCTCCAGGAGTCTTTGTCGCCTCTCCACGAAAAGGGATTGTAGAGGAATGGAAGGAGGAACACCGTGCCTGAGCTTATAACGGCGCTGGATGTAGAAAGTAAAACCTTTTCCAGAGCATTGAGGGGATATGATCCTGATCAGGTAGACGACTTCCTTGACCAGATAGTAGAAACACTTCGCCTTATGGCTGAAAAAACGACTGATCTGGAAAGGGATATTCAGCGTTTGGAAGACCAACTCAAAGACTATAACAACTTGAAAGACACATTACAGGAGACGCTCCTCATGGCTCAACGAAGCGCTGAGGTGAAGACAGAAGCTGCCAAACAGGAAGCTGATGCCATTATCTCTGAGGCACGGGCTAAAGGGGAACGTATTGTATTTGAAGCTATGAACCAGCGTGATGCTTTTAGGCGAGATGCTCTCAGACTTCAGGAAATGAAGCGTACTTTCAAAAGCGACATGGCCGCGTTGCTCTCTAAATACACCTCTATGCTCGAAACGTTGCATGAAGAGGAGACTCTTGAGGAGCGTCAGCCAGAGTGAGGGAAAAAGATTCCACAGTGTCTGTACGCTTCGTAAAAGGAGTGGGAGCTGTACGGGAGAGGCTCTTGAACCGCCTTAATATCAGGACGGTTCAGGATTTGTTGCTCTATTTCCCTCGCCGATATGAAGACAGGCGGGGCCTGACTCCTCTGAACAGCTTAGAGCCTGGCTCCACAGTATCTTTAATAGTCCGGCTTGTGACCATGGAAAAACATCGAACGTTGCGGGCAGGATTAACTCTTACTCGTGCCCTTTTTACAGATGGTCGGGATTTTGTACATGCAGTATGGTTTAATCGGAGAGGGTTAGAACGAATTCTGACACCAGGGAAGGAAGTCGCCTTGTATGGCCTGGTGGAGCGTCGTTATGGGCAAATGCAGGTGACGAATCCTGAATTTGAGGTGTTAGACGAGGGGGAAGATCCAGATTCTGTAGGGCATATAGTGCCAGTGTACCCTCTTACGTTGGGATTGCAACAGCGCTGGTTCAGGAAACTAGTCCGATCCTGTCTTGAGGCAGAAGAATTTCGCCCTGCAGAGCATTTGCCGGCTCATATCTGCTCAAAGTACAATTTTCCACCTCTTTCTGATGCTGTCTTTGAGATGCATTATCCTAGTGCAGGGGCTCCCTGGAAAGCAGCACGGGATCGCTTGGCTTTCGACGAGTTTTTTACTCTTCAAGTAGGATTAGCTCTTCGCCGTGGGGAACGATCCCGGTTGGCGGAGAAAGCACCTCTGTTGCCTCGTGAGGGTGAGTTAAAGAAGCGTTTTCTGTCAGACGTTATTCCCTACCCCTTAACGTCCGCCCAAAGGAGGGTGGTGGGGGAGATTTCCAGCGATCTCGCTCAGGAGATACCTATGCATCGACTCCTTCAAGGCGATGTGGGGTCGGGGAAAACTGTAATAGCAGTTTTAGCCCTGCTCCAAGCTGTGGAGGGAGGGTTTCAGGGAGCTTTTATGGCCCCTACCGAAATATTAGCTCAGCAACATTTCTATAGATTGTCTTCGTACCTAACTCCCTTAGGCGTATCAGTCGAGCTCTTAGTAGGCTCTCTTTCTTCACGGGATCGGCAGGATGCTTTACAAAGAATAGAAAGAGGAGAAGCCCATGTTGTTGTTGGAACCCACGCGCTCTTTTCCGATCCAGTCTCTTTTCATAAATTGGCATTAGCGGTTATAGATGAACAACATCGTTTTGGCGTCTTACAGAAAAACGCTCTTAGAAACAAAGGGACACAGGAAGGACAAGCTCCTCATGTATTAGTTATGACGGCTACTCCGATCCCTAGAACTCTCACACTTTCAGTATATGGTGATCTCACAGTATCTATTATCGATGAGATGCCCCCTGGCCGCCTCCCCACGAAGACATGGTGGCTTCGTAAAAAAGAGACCCATCGACTTTGGCCCTTTCTCAGGGAGCGACACAGTGAAGGGGAGAAAATGTATTGGGTCTGTCCGTTGATAGAAGAGAGCGAATCTTTAGCCGTTGCCTCTGCTACAGAACGATACGAGCAGATATGTTCCATCTTCCCTGATATAAGAGCAGGGTTGCTTCATGGCCAACTTCCTCAAGAGGAAAAAGAGGCTACAATGAGGAAGTTTACTGCTGGTGAAATCGATCTTCTTGTGGCTACCACTGTGATTGAAGTGGGGGTTGACGTTTCTGAGGCTACTGTTATGGTTGTTGAGGACGCTCATCGTTTTGGCCTTTCTCAGCTTCATCAGCTTCGGGGCAGAGTTGGACGTGATGGACGGCAAGGATATTGCATTCTCTTGGGAGATCCCACAACAAGAGGAGGCGTACAGCGTTTAAAGGTAATGTGTGCTACCACTGATGGATTTAAAATAGCTGAAGCAGATTTGAAACTTCGTGGTCCAGGAGAAGTTTGTGGGGTTCGACAACATGGAATTACTGATTTCAGAGTAGCCGATTTGTTGAAAGACCGTGCTTTGCTTGAATTGGCTCGTAGAGAAGCTTTTGATTTGGTAGCAGAGGATCCCTACCTTTCTCAAGAGCCTGAACTTTATTCTCATGTCCTTCAGACAGTAGGGAAATATTTGGATCTGGCGGGTATCGCATGACAGTGTTGTATAATTTTGAAAGATATGTTCTCCGACTATTGGCGCGGGGGGCGTATACATGTTGGCAGATTCGAGATAAACTCATGAAGAAAGGAGCTACAGAAGACGTAGCTCAGCAACTTGTGGAAAAATATACAGAACTTGGCTTTTTGGATGATGAGGCCTATAGTATTCTTTTCATAGCATCTCATACCAGTTGGGGAGATAGAAAGTTACACGATGAACTCCACAGGCGAGGAGTCCATCGTGATTTAATTTTGAAAGTGCTGGAGGAAGCGGAACCCGACGAAGAAAGCCGGGCTTGCAGCTTGGTAATAGAATGGAGTTCTCAGGGTATAGTCTCTGAAAAAATACGAGGAAGGCTGATTCGGAGAGGTTTTTCTCTTCATTCCGTTAGAAAAGCTTTGGAAAGGACTTGTGAGCCCTTCTATTGACCTGTAAAATATAATCCTCAGCACGACGTGTGCGGTCTTAAAAATCTAGTGACAGCACCTTGAAAATAAAATGAGGAGTGATAGGCCAATTATGCAAATTATGACTGCAATTTTAGGAATAGCTGCAGGCCTGGCTGCTGGTGTTGCGGCTGGGTTTATGCTTTCGAAAACTATTGGAGCAAAACACCTTGAAAATGCTAAACTTCAGGCGGAAGCGCTCTTAAAAGAGGCTTTACAAGAAGGGGAACAGCGGAAGCGTGAAAAATTGACGGAAGCGAGAGAAGAGGCTTATCGGCTCCGTCAGGAAGTGGAAAGGGAAAATAAGGATCGTCGAGCCGAGTTGCAGCGGGCGGAGCGGCGCCTTGAGCAGAAAGAGGAGAATCTCGATAAAAAAATTGATCGGGTTTCTCACAAGGAAGAAGAGCTTCGGCTTCGCCGAGAGGATCTTGAAAAAAAGATAGCTGAACTTGATACCTTGAGACAGAAACAGGTCGTTCGTCTGGAAGAGATTGCACAAATGTCTCAGGAAGAGGCGCGAGAGATATTGTTGGTCCAGACTGAAGACAACATGCAGCACGATCTCGGCATGTTGGTAAAAGACCTTGAAGAGAGGGCTCGACGAGACGCAGAAAAGAAAGCCAAAGAGATTATTGTTACGGCAGTTCAGCGATGTTCTGTAGATCAGACCTCTGAAGTGGCTGTAAGTGTTGTGCCCCTGCCTTCCGACGAGATGAAAGGACGTATTATTGGCCGTGAAGGGCGTAACATTCGTTCTTTCGAGACGTTAACAGGCGTAGATCTTATTGTTGATGATACTCCTGAGGCTGTGACGTTGAGCAGTTTTGACCCTGTACGCAGAGAAGTTGCCCGTCTCTCTTTGGAACGGCTTGTGGCTGATGGCAGAATTCATCCAGCCCGTATTGAAGAGCTGGTAGAGAAGGCCACAAAAGATGTGGAAGAGCAGATTCTGGAGGCTGGCGAAACAGCCCTTCTCGAAACAGGGGTTAAGAATATGCACGATGATCTTGTACATCTTATTGGGCAGTTGAAATACCGCTATAGTTACGGGCAAAACGCATTGCAGCATAGCTTGGAGGTCGCTCATTTGGCGGGTATCATGGCGGCAGAGCTTGGTTTTGATGAGGAATTGGCTCGTCGTGCAGGATTGCTTCATGATATAGGAAAGGCTGTGGACCACCAGGTAGAAGGGCCTCACGCTCTGATCGGTGCTGACATAGCTAAGCGTTACAATGAGGCTCCAGAAGTGGTTAACGCTATAGCAGCTCACCATGAAGATGTGGAACAGAATACTGTATATGATGTTATTATCGCTGCTGCTGACGCTGTAAGCGCTTCTCGTCCCGGAGCACGAAGAGAAAGTCTCGATGCGTATATTAAGCGACTTGAAAAACTAGAGGAAGTTGCCAAGTCCTTTAAAGGGGTTAGCAAAGCTTTCGCTATTCAGGCTGGGCGCGAAGTACGCGTTGTGGTCTCTCCGAATGTAACAGATGAGGGTGTAGTCTATAAATTAGCCTACGATATTGCCCGAAAAATAGAAGAAGAAATGAAATATCCAGGGCAAATCAAAGTGACCGTTACGCGAGAAATACGAGCTACAGAATATGCAAAGTAGGCTATAAAAGTTATGAGAATACTATTTATAGGAGACATAGTAGGACGCCCAGGTCGAAAGACCTTGTCAATTTTGTTACCCCAACTGAAAAAAGAGTTTGCGAAAATTGATTTTATTATTGTGAATGGAGAGAATGCTGCGGCAGGAAAAGGTCTGACAGAAAAGATAATGAATGATCTTTTTGATATGGGAGTCGATGGGATTACCTCGGGGAACCATATATGGGATCGTTCAGACTTCTATTCTGTTCTGGATGAAGAAATTCGGGTAGTACGACCTGCCAACTATCCCCCGGGATGTCCCGGACAAGGGGTTAGTGTGCTATCTAAAAATGGGAAGAGATTAGCTCTCTTAAACCTCCAGGGGAGGGTTTTTATGCCCGATCTGGATTGTCCATTTCGCAAGGCTGATGAAATTCTAGAAGAGCTGAATGGAGTTCCTGTCCTTGTAGATTTTCATGCAGAGGCTACTTCTGAGAAGAGAGTTTTGGGTTTCTATCTAGATGGGAGAGTTTCAGCTTTCCTCGGAACCCACACTCATGTTCAGACTGCAGATGAAGAAATTTTACCCGATGGAACAGCTTATATATCGGATGTGGGTATGACAGGTGCTCACCGAAGTGCTATCGGAATGACTCTTGAAAGCGTTCTTCCTCGTTTCTTGACAGCGCTTCCCTCTCGATTCCAGGTGGCGGAGGATGATCTTCGTCTCTGCGCTGTGCTTATTGATGTGGAAGAAGAAACAGGAAAAGCTCTTTCTATACAGAGAATCATGAGATTTCTGCCAAAAGAAGACTAAGTATAGGTTCAATATGTGTAAGTAAAAGAGACCATCCCAAAAAATCGGGATGGCCTCTTTTTTATTGTACGTATGAAATTCTCAATTATTTTTATGAAACGCCTCTTTTTGCTGGCATTGCGGAATCAACAAATGCGGGGGAGCATCTCCCCTACAGGCATGTCGACAACACGCATCCCGCCTATCTCTGTTATGAGAGCCACCATCCCCGGGTGCTCCTCTGTAACCGTTCCTATAAGGGATGCCTCTTTGCAGAGAGGATGGGCATGCAATTGCCTCAAAATGTCTTGAGTCTGAGAAGGATCCACGGCTATGGCTGCACATCCTTCACAAGCGAGATAGAGAGGATCAAAACCTAAAATATCGCAGACAGACTGCACTGTCTCTCGGATAGGGATGTTTTTTTCTACAAGCTCAATCCCTATCTTTCGACCTTCCGCCCATTCGCACATAACAGTGCCAAGACCACCCCGAGTGCAATCTCGCATACATCGAAGCCCCTCTATGTCCAGGAGGGGTTCCAGCATATTCCATAAAGGAGCGCAATCACTCTCAAGCCCCTCTGGCGTCAAATCAAAACGACTCGCACCGATTGTTGCGCCATGTCGGCCGATAGAGGTGGAAACAATAATGCTATCCCCTGGCTTAAGGCGATCCATTCCCAGCGGGTAGGAGGTAACCTGTTCTCCTACAGCACAAGTAGTAATGAAAAGCCCTTCTACGTGTCCTTTTGGGACAACTTTTGTATCCCCCGCTACGAGCTTGATATCAAGATGATGACAAATATGGGCGGCACTTTCCATGTATCGCGCAAGTTCTGATATAGGAAGCCCCTCTTCTGCCACTACGCTCATGGCGATGAATTGGGGACGAACGCCCCGAACGGCTAAATCGTTTGCACTGCCGCATATGGCCAATTCTCCAATATCCCCCCCGGGAAACTCACGAGGAGACACGGTGAAACTATCGATAGTGATGCCATATTTCTCCCACACTAACGCACAATCCTCAAGCTCGGGAACTGTATCCTTAGAGGAGAATGCACCGAGAATAGCTTCTATTAGGTTTTGAGTTAAGCGTCCTCCGCTTCCGTGGCCAAGGGTAATTTTTTCCAAGAAGATACACCTCTTCTATTATATTTATAGTATGCAGAACATGAACCTTCGCTAGAAACCATACAAGGCCCTATCGGCGTCATGGGTGTGCATTGAGCAGCGAAAAGGGGACATTGGCTGGGTACTAAATGTCCGGACAGAATATCTCCACATCGACAGCCGTGAGGCGGTGGAGGAGTTGGTATAGTGAGTTCCAGTTTGGGAATAGCGTCAAAGAATGAATATGAGTCTTTTAATTGATACCCCGACTGGGGGATGACACCCAGCCCTCTCCAGGATGCAGAGCATGATTGGAACACAGAATCAAGGAGGTTCAGGGCTTTGAGGTTCCCCTCGGGTCTCACTGCTCGGGGATATAAAGAGTGGAGGGCCGCTGTGCAAGATGTCCTCTGAAAAGTAAGATCCGCTATAGCTAAAAGAATATCCATAGGTTCAAAGCCGGCAATAGCACAGGGGATGCCATACTCTTTTGATATAAATCTGTAGCCGGAATGGCCCAGAATAACGCTCACATGTCCAGGAAGGATAAAACCATCAATCTGTAAGACGGGGTCTTGTACAAGTTGCTTTAATACCGGCGGGGTTTTTTTATGGAAACAGAGAATAGAAAAGTTCCGCACCCTTTCCTTTGCTGCTTCCAGAATTGTAGCAGCTGTGGCAGGAGCTGTTGTTTCGAAACCGACAGCTAAAAAAACAACCTCTTTTTTAGGATGTTCCTTTGCGAGGTTTAGCGCTTGAGCTGCACTGGTGACTACTTGCACCTCGCGACCTTCGCTCTTTTTCCCTGCTAGGGAACCGTGAGTTCCTGGGACCCGAAGCATATCTCCATATGTAGCGATCATAATACTAGGAGTATCAAGAAGATCTATAGCGCAATCAATTTCGCCCTGATCTGTTACGCAAACTGGGCACCCAGGTCCTGACAGAAGAGAGATATTTGGAGGGAGGAGAGAGCGGATCCCCGAACGAAAAATGGAAACAGTATGAGTTCCACAAACCTCCATGAAAGTCAGCGGTTCCGAAGCCCTTTGAGAAATAGCTTCTATTATCGTGCGGGAAGATTTCATATTAGGCTTCAAGATCTTGGCCTGCATAGCGATAGATCTCATCCCAAAGAATTTGTAACTCTGCCGATTCGTTAGGTTCCAATTTCTCTATGGCAAAACCGGCATGCACAAGCACCGTATCCCCTATTACGACAGACTCTAACAAATCCGTTCGTATTTCAACCTGAACAGATCCTGCCATAGCTATGGCCCGATGTTCATCGAGAAGAGTTTTTATCTGATGAGGAACAGCCAGACACATCTTGTCAACCACTCCTTTCCCCATGCCATTTTACTCTATATTATCCTTCATGCAACGGATAGTGGGAAAGCATTTTTACTACATTTGATTTTCAATGAAGAACTACAAAATCAAAATACATGGTGTATAATTGCAATACATTCAAGTAAAGATTGAATAATGTCAATCTTGATCTTTTTATTACAGAGCTCTGCGGTGCATGGCATTAAAGGGGGTGGGAGAGCTACCGCGTGAGGGTGATGGAATGACGGAGTGAGCTTTGGAGTAAAAATAAGTAAAGGGGGGTTTTACAGAAGATGAGTAACAATGGAGAAAGAGAACAGTGGGGAAGTAAAATAGGATTCATTTTAGCTGCCGCCGGATCAGCCATAGGTCTGGGCAATATATGGAGATTCCCCTACATTACAGGACAAAATGGAGGAGGAGCTTTTGTCGTAGTTTATGTTGCCATTGTATTTATTATAGGCTTTTCAGTAATGCTTGCGGAGGTAGCTATAGGACGCCGTGCCCAACTCAATGCTGTGGGATCCTTCAAGAAGTTGAAAGGCGGGGCATGGGCTATTGTGGGATGGATGGGCGTTGCAGCAGGGTTTATTATTCTCTCTTACTATGGAGTTATCGGTGGTTGGACTATTAAGTATATTATAAGTTCATGGACAGGCCTCATGGAGGCTGGAGCTGCTGGGAAAGCAGGCGACGTTTTTGGCGGATTTGTTTCAAATACCTTCCAGGTAGTATTTTATCAAGCTCTTTTTATGCTTGCCACTATTTGGGTTGTCTATCGAGGGATAGGGGAAGGTATTGAAAAATACTGCAAAATTCTTATGCCGGCGCTTTTTGTCATTCTCTTAATTTTGATTGCTAGATCGTTGACCCTTGATGGGGCTGGCAAGGGAGTGGAGTTTTATTTAAAACCAGATTTGTCTAAGATAACGGGCGATACAGTTTTGGCTGCTCTCGGACAAGCCTTCTTCTCTTTGTCATTAGGAATGGGATGTATGATTACATATGGAAGCTACTTGAACAAGGAAACAACTATACCTAGTGCTGTTGTTCAAATTTGCTTCCTTGACACCATGGTGGCGCTCCTCGCGGGACTTGTTATATTTCCAGCTGCCTTCGCTTTTGGTGTTGAAGCCGGAGCTGGAGCGGGCCTGACATTCGTAACTCTTCCATCTGTCTTTTCGAAGATGCCTGGAGGCCCCTTATGGTCATCTCTTTTCTTCCTTCTTGTTTTCATAGCGGCCCTCACATCGGCTATCTCCCTTTTGGAAGTAGTTGCTGCCTACTTTATTGATGAAATGAACTGGGGGCGACAGAAGGCAGCTTGGCTTATGGGGTTGGCTATATTCCTTCTTGGAATTCCGTCAGCCTATTCACTTACTGGAAATTTTAAGATAGCAGGAAAAGATTTTCTTGATGCGGCGGATTTTCTTGCATCTAATATTTTATTGCCCCTTGGCGGTCTCTTTATCGCGCTCTTTGTGGGATGGATTTGGACGGAGGGAGCTCGAAAAGAAGTTAGCAACGATGGGACCTACCATTTTAATATCATGGAAGCTTGGATATGGGTTTGTCGTACCATAGCTCCTATCGCTATTGCTATTATTTTCTGGCAGGGGCTGAGGTGGTAATTGGGAGAAGTAATTGCTTCAATTTGATAGAGAAAAAGTGAATTTGTGCAGTTATACATAAGGTAGGGGAGTCCCCCTACCTTATGTATACTTTAGCAAATATGAGAAAAGTTTTGCTTTTCACAAGTCCCTTGACTATCATTTTATATAGTGTAGAATCGTAACGGATTACCGGATGAAAGCTACAAGAGAGACCTTTTTACTCTAGAGGTAGAGGGGCGCCGAAGGGGCAATGTTTTTGGGCTTGGTCGCTCAGAGACGGAAACTCTCAGGCTCAAGGATTGTGGCTGGACGGGGCTCTGGAATGATTAGCCGCCCTTACTTTTCGATAGATTTGGGGCTATGCGACAGAGAATTTCCCACCTATATTTATATAGGAGGCATGAAGTATATGAGTCGCAAGCTCCTCGTTTCCAATAATGCAGGTTTTAAGAAGAACGTTCCTGATCTTGAGTTTGTGAAAGGTTCTTCATTTGAAGTTCTGGTTCGTGTTCGAGATTACGTCCATCAAGGATGGGCTCTGTTGACTCATCCCTTATATGGTAATCTGCGTCCTTATCAGCACCCTTTCCGTTCTATAATTATACAATCGCCCGTGAAAGAAATGGAAAAGTTTCCTATTGATGCATATTCTTTGAATTTGATTGAGAATGCTCTTTCAGTTTATCGATCTTGTTTAGACAGGCTTATGCTCGTTTCTTCTTTGTCCGATGAAATGCTCGAAGATTATTCTTGCATAGACCGGGAACTTTTAAAAGAAAGCCTTGAAAAGTACTCAATGATTATCTCTGTTGGGGAATAAACAGGGATAAATGGGGTTTGTGTTGTCGTGGTAGGGGCTCTATGCCTACGTTTTTCTGAAGGGAGGTGAAGTTTATGGCAATGGTTGAGCTAACCAAAGAAAACTTTGATGCAGAAGTGAAGGAGAGCAGCCTTCCGGTGCTGGTCGACTTCTGGGGACCCAAGTGTGGCCCCTGTATGGCCCTTCTTCCTAACGTGCATAAGATGGCGGAGGAGTACGAAGGAAAAGTAAAATTCTGTTCCGTCGACGTTTCTCAGAATCGTCGCGTAGCCATCAATAATAGAGTGATGGGGTTGCCTACGTTCCTCTTCTGGAAAGAAGGGAAGGAAGTGGCGCGGATTAGCGGTGCCGATGTAACTCTTGAGGCAATCAAAGAGAATGTAGAAAAATTGTTGTAGGAGAATCCGTGAAAAGGGGGGGAGTCTTTTGAAGTTAGAACTCCATAACGTCAAGGTTAATAAAGTCGCTTGGGGCGATAAGACGACAGTAAAAGACGGCGTTCTCTATGTTAATAAGGAAGAGCTTGTAGCTAAGCTTTCTGATGATGAACGTCTTGTCAAAATTGATGTCGATCTTGCTATGCCCGGCGAAAGCGTTCGCATTCTTCCAGTGAAGGATGTAGTTCAGCCCAGATGCAAACTTGAGGGCAAAAATGAAGTGTTTCCCGGATTTGTCGGTGACGTGGACACAGTAGGAGAGGGAAAAACCCTTGTCCTGAACGGTGCAGCTGTCGTCACCACAGGGAAAATTGTTCGCTTCCAGGAAGGTATCATCGATATGATGGGTCCTGGAGCAGACTATACTCCATATTCGAAAACGAATAACGTAGTTCTTGTTCTTGACCCTGTTGAAGGGCTTGAGAAACACGATCACGAGGCTGCTTGCCGTTTGGCTGGTCTTAAGGCCGCTGCCTATTTGGCTCAGTCCTGCAAAGATGTGAAGGCCGATGAGATAGAAGCCTTTGAACTTCCTTCTTTCAACGAAGCGATGAAGGCCTACCCCGAGCTGCCCAAAGTTGCGTACCTCTATATGCTTCAGTCTCAGGGACTTCTGCACGATACCTATGTGTACGGTGTTGATGCCAAAAAAACCCTGCCGACGTTCATTAATCCTACTGAAGTCTTTGATGGTGCTATTATTTCAGGAAACTGTGTTTCTGCCTGTGATAAGAACAATACTTACGCCCATCTGAATAATCCTGTGATTAAGGCTATGTTTGATCGTCATGGTAAGGACTTCAACTTTATTGGTTGCATCATTACCAACGAAAACGTAACCCTTGGGGATAAGAAACGTAGCTCTTCCTATGCAATTAATCTTGCCAAGACTCTTGGCGTAGATGGCATCCTTATTTCCGAAGAAGGGTTCGGTAACCCCGACGCTGACCTTATCATGAACTGCTGGAAGGCTGAGCAATCTGGCATTAAAACAACTCTTCTTACCGACGAGTATGCGGGCCAGGATGGCGCAAGCCAGTCTCTTGCCGACTCCTGTAAAGAGGCAGATGCCTGTGTTACCGCAGGAAATGCTAATGAAGTCATTGTGCTGCCCCCAATGAAAAAGGTTATCGGCCATCCCGAAGAAGCCAATATCATTGCTGGTGGTTGGCAGGGATCTCTCGCTGAAGATGGTACTATCACCGTCGAACTTCAGGCGATTTTGGGTGCTACAAGCGAGCTTGGTTACACTAAACTTGGCGCTTATACCATCTAGTTCGTGTAGGAAATCTATTCTTATTTGAATAATTAAAAAAAGAAATATAAGAAGGAGGTGCGAAGCATGGGTAAGTTGGCTGGTAAGAAAGTTCTTTTCCTCGGCGAGCGCGATGGCGTTCCCGGACCTGCCATGGAGGCATGCTTCAAAGATAGCGGCGCTGAGGTCGTATTCTCAGTGACCGAGTGTTTCGTCTGAACGGCTGCAGGTGCCATGGACTTGCAGAATCAGCAGCGCATTAAAGATGCTGCTGAGAAGTTCGGTGCCGAAAACGTTGTGGTCATTCTTGGTTCTTCTGATGCGGAAGGTGCCGAGATTTACGCAGAGACCGTAACGAACGGAGATCCGACGTATGCAGGTCCTTTGGCTGGAGTTCCGTTGGGACTCGCAGTATATCATGTATTCGAGCCAGAAATTCGTGAGGAAGCCGATCAGGCTGCCTGGGAAGAGCAGATTAGCATGATGGAAATGGTTCTTGATCCTGAGGCCCTTTCCGCTGCTGTGAAATCTATGCGAGAAGAGTACAGCAAATATACGCTGTAATCCTTAAAAGAAAGGAGGGGGACATATGACTTACCGTGTCGTTCATTATATAAACCAGTTCTTCGCTGGTATCGGCGGTGAGGAGAAGGCCGATTACAAGCCCGAACTTCGTGAAGGAGTAGTTGGTCCTGGTATGGCCCTGAAGGCTGCTTTCAAGGGAGAAGCCGAGATTGTAGCCACCGTTATCTGCGGAGATACATATTTTGCTTCCAACATGGAAGAAGCAACAAAAACGATCCTTGATATGGTGAAAAAATGCAAGGCTGATGCATTTGTAGCTGGTCCTGCCTTTAATGCTGGCCGTTATGGTACAGCATGTGGCGCCATTTGCTCCGCCGTATCGAAGGAGCTTGGTATTCCTGTAATTTCTGCTATGTACCCAGAGAACCCGGGTGTAGAGATGTACAGAAAGAACCTCTTCATTGTTGAAGCAGCTGATAGTGCCAGAGGTATGGGTAAAGCTGTTCCGGCAATGGCTGCTCTTATCCTTAAACAGCTTAAGGGTGAGAAGATTGGTTTGCCTTCCGAGGAAGGGTACATTGAGCGCGGAGTTCGTGTAAACAAGTTTTACGATAAATTGGCAGCTGAGAGAGCTGTGGATATGTTTGTGTCAAAGCTTCATGGGAAACCTTTTACCACTGAGTATCCTATGCCTGTCTTTGACCGCGTTCCACCACATGCAGCTGTTAAAGATCTTAAAAATGCAACAATAGCCGTTGTCACATCCGGCGGTATTTGCCCCAAAGGGAACCCCGATCACATCGAAGCTTCCAGTGCAAGCAAGTACGGCGAATATGACATCACCGGCGTAAATGATCTGACTGCCGACAGCTATTGCACAGCTCACGGCGGATATGATGCAACCTATGCCGATGCAGACGCTGACCGTGTTCTTCCGGTTGACGTCTTGAGAGAGATGGAAAAAGAAGGAGTCTTTAAAAAGCTCCACAATAAGTTCTACACCACCGTTGGTAACGGAACTGCTGTTGCCAGCGCCAAGCGTTTCGGTGCCGAGATTGCCCAGAAACTTAAAAAAGACGGCGTCGATGCGGTGATCCTCACATCTACCTGAGGAACCTGTACTCGTTGCGGTGCAACGATGGTAAAAGAAATAGAAAGAGCAGGTTTCCCGGTAGTTCATATCTGCACTATCGTTCCTATTTCCCTTACAGTAGGTGCTAACAGAATTGTTCCAGCCATCGCTATTCCTCACCCACTTGGTGATCCCACTAAGCCGTTTGAGGAAGAGAAGGTTCTTCGCCGGCGTTTGGTAGAGAAGGCTCTGAAGGCCCTTCAGACAGAAATCGAGGATCAGACGGTCTTTACAGACTAGTTGCTTCGAAGAGAGGGCCCAGGGAAGTTCCTGGGCCCCTCTTCTACTTTTATTTGACTGAAAGTAGATTGTATAGAGTAAGAAATAACGAAAAACAAAGACAGAGAGAATGTTAATGAGGAGGTTTTTGCAGCCATGTCCAATGTTGGTATTAAGGGTTACGCTTACTGCCTGAACCATGTCCCCGAGCTAGGTTTGCACTATGGGAATACCCCTTATGTAGAAAGGCATCATCATAAAGGAGAGAGTGAGTACCTGAAAGGACTGCCGAAGCATATGCAGTCTTATGAGGAAGCTAGAGATTACGCTCCTAACCAGGCGTATATTGGCGGCATTTCCCTTGAAGAATATGAAACGAAAGCTCAGCCATGGTATGAAAACCGTTTGGAAGGCTCAAGCCGCTATGGAAAATACGGAGAAATTATGCCCGAAGATGAATTCCTTGGGCTCATCGATATATGTGATGTTTTTGATATTGTTTGGCTTGAAAAAGGGTTTGCTTCTTCTGTAAAGGAAAAGCTGGCTCAGGACCCTGTAATCAACGATCATGTGTTGGCCAGACTTGAAGCAGGCCATGATAAAGAAGAAATTGAAAAGGAAGTTGCAGAACATAAGGCTTTGCCCCTTTACTTCAACAACGAAGTAGTGGGATGTGCTCGCAGTGGCCATGAAGTAGACGAGTGCCTCTTCCCCTACGTTTTGCTTGAGAATATTGCCTGTAAAGCAGGCGGCGTTCTTGCCCTTCTTCATATGTTGAAGAATGCCGACGTAGCTCCTGAAGAGATTGATTTTGTAATCGAGTGCTCAGAAGAAGCTGCTGGCGATATGAACCAGCGTGGTGGCGGTAACTTTGCTAAAGCTGTTGCTGAAATTGCTGGCTGTGTCAATGCGAGTGGCTGTGACGTTCGAGGATTCTGTGCTGGTCCCGTGAATGCCATGCTTGCGGCAGCATCTCAGGTTGCTTCCGGTCTGCGGAAAAATTGTGTTGTTTTGGCCGGTGGAGCTATTCCGAAACTCTATATGAATAGCCGTGACCACGTTAAGAAGGAAATGCCCGCATTGGAGGACTGCCTTGGAAACCTTGCTGTTATGCTTGTTCCCGATGATGGCACTCTCCCCGTAATGCGTCTTGACGCAGTGGGTAAGCACTCTGTTGGTTCTGGTGCTTCTCCCCAGGCTGTAACGTCAGCTCTTGTCTATGAACCCCTTCAGAAAGTGGGACTTTCCTTCAGCGATGTAGATAAATATGCGGCTGAACTTCATATTCCTGAAATTACGTTGCCTGCTGGTGCTGGAGATGTGCCATTGGCCAGTACGAAGATGATTGCGGCACTGGGAGTTATGAAGAAGTCTGTAGAAAAAGCGAAAATGATGGATTTTGTTAAGGAGAGAGGCCTTATAGGATATGCCCATACTCAGGGACATATTCCTTCAGGTGTTCCTTTCGTAGGCCCTGCTTGTGAGGCTATTAAGGCTGGAACTATGAAGCGAGCTATGATCATCGGCAAGGGAAGCCTATTTTTGGCTCGTCTCACTAACTTGTCTGATGGAGCTTCTTTCTTAATAGAGCCGAGCAGCGGTGGACCCGGAGCTGCCGTGAGCAAGGAAGATGTAAAAGAGTTGATTCTCGAGGTTCTGTCCGAGATCACGGAAAAGCTCCAGTAGTAGGAGCGAGGTGACCGGAATGAGTGAAATTAGGCATCTAGTTGGAGAAGCCCTCTCCGAGATTATAGAAACAGCAAGAAGCGGAGGGCCTTGTATTCCTGTCGGTCTTATGGCTATGGGCAGTGAGCATGGTTCAGAAGAGCTGGCATGTGCCGGTCTTCTGGCTCAGAACCAATACCCTGGCGTAAAAGTAGTAATGATAGGCCCTAAAGTCGAGGGGTACGAAACTCTAGATTGGATTGAGACCGAAGCATGTGAGGCCGATGTATCTGAAGCCATGGAAAAAGCCCTGAAAGAGGGAACGATTCAGGGAGCTGTTGCCATGCACTATCCTTTCCCCATGGGAGTTACAACTATCGGTCGTGTAGTAACGCCTGCGAAAGGAAAAGACATGATCATTGCCTCTTCAACAGGAACTTCGGCCATTCATCGTGTGGAAGCAATGGTTAGAAATGCCATCTACGGTATAGCTGTGGCTAAATCTATAGGGAAGAAAAATCCCACTGTGGGTATTTTGAACGTAGAGGGAGCTCAGCTTGTTTTCAGAGCTTTAAACCAACTCAAGGAAAAGGGATATGATATTACCTTTGGTACGAGTATCCGTAAAGATGGCGGTTCTGTCCTTCGAGGAAACGATATTTTAGCGGGAGCTGTAGATGTATGTGTTACAGATACATTGACAGGTAACGTATTGATGAAGGTCTTCTCTTCTTTCAATACTGGCGGTTCCTATGAGGCGCTTGGTTGGGGATATGGTCCTTCCGCCGGAGAAGGTTGGCCCCACGTGATCTCCATTATCTCCAGAGCTTCTGGTGCTCCTGTAATTGCCAACGCCTTGGCTTTCAATGCAGCAGCTGTTCGAGGGAAACTTCCTGCCCTTGTTGCAGATGAAATGGCACGGGCCAAACGTGCTGGGCTTGACGATATAATTGCAGCTCTTCAACCTAAACCAGCCGCAGCGGAGGAGACAGTGACCCCTCCCCCGGCAGAGCCTACTGATGATGAGATTCATGGAATAGACGTCCTTTCCATAGAAGATGCAGTACGGGCTCTTTGGAAAGAGAAAATATATGCTGAATCTGCCATGGGATGCACAGGGCCAGTGGTAAAGCTTCCAGCAAAATATACCGAGAAAGCGAAGGAAATATTGAAAGCTAACGGATATCTCTAAAAAACGATAAAATTTAGAAATTAGCTATCAATAACGAATAAACGCTGAGCGGGGAAACATTTTAATGTTTTCCCGCTTTTTTTGTTTGTCAAAAGTGATATAATTTTTACAGTTTTTAGATTGTTTTAAATCTAACAATAAATAGGAGGTGATAGAAGCTTCAGAATAAACTGGATTCCCGCTCTTTGTTTTCTTTGCACTAGGTAATGTGTAAGAGGGAATTGAACGTGAAGGGACTGAGCGCAGGAGCGCATGCGTTTCAATTCTTATAACGGAAGGGGGAATTGCATCAATGGAAGCTGTTATGAAGTTAAATGGGGTATTGAATGGAATCGTGTGGGGGCCGTGGATGTTGGCTCTATTGGTAGGTACAGGAATCTATTTAACTCTTATTCTTGGCTTCCCTCAAGTTCGGTATTTTGTTCTTATGTTTCGTGAGGTTTTTGGTAATATTGGGAAGAAAAAGGAAGGGGAAGGGGCTATTTCTTCCTTTGCGGCTCTTTCTACAGCTTTGGCTTCTACTGTAGGAACTGGAAATATTGCTGGTGTAGCTACAGCTCTTCACCTTGGAGGTCCAGGCGCTCTCTTCTGGATGCTTATATCGGCTGTCTTTGGCATGACCACCAAAATGTGCGAAGTTACCCTGGCTGTTCGGTTCAGAGAAAAAGATTCTATTGGCAACTGGCGTGGTGGCACCATGTACATTTTGGATAAAGGTGCCGGCCAGAAGTGGTTGGCGTGGCTCTTCGCTCTTTTCGCTTTCCTTGCCTCTTTTGGCATTGGTTGTGCAGTTCAAGCGAACTCTACCGCAGAAGGTTTTTTCCTTGGTTTTGGTATTCCCCATATGTGGTCCGGAATTGTAGTCGCTATTCTTACGGCCCTCGTTATTGTAGGAGGACTTAAACGAATTTCTGATGTAACCACATATCTCGTTCCCTTTATGGCTATTTTCTACATTATAGGAAGTGTAATTGTTATTGCAGTTCACGCCTCAGCAGTTCCTGCGGCTATTAGTTCGGCTATTAAATATGCCTTTAGCGATCCCATGGCTATGCCTGGTGCTGTAGCAGGATGGACAGTTAAGCTAGCGCTCACAAAAGGTATTGCTCGTGGTGTCTTCTCCAACGAAGCTGGTTTGGGATCTGCTCCCATGGTTCACGCCACAGCCATTGTGGATCATCCTGTACGTCAGGGTATGTATGGTCTCTTCGAAGTCTTTACTGATACGATTATTATCTGCTCTCTTACGGCCCTTACTATTATAACCAGCGGTGTTCTTACGGGGCAACCAGAATTATCGGGCGCTCAGTTGACGCTCTCCGCTTTCAGATCGGTTCTTGGCGGAACGGGGACTGTAATTCTCTCCATTGGATTGGCCCTCTTTGCTTTTTCCACGATTCTTGGATGGTACTGGTATAGTGAAACAGCTGGCGCATATATTTTTGGGCCTAAAGTTATTCCAATACTAAAAGGTCTTTGGATTGTTTTTATATTCCTTGGAGCGGCTGGTGGAACTCTTCTTGGTGATGCCTCATCCTTCCTTACGAACCTTTGGGACCTCTCTGATACTCTCAATGGCCTTATGGCTGCTCCCAACCTTGTAGCGTTGCTGCTGCTCTCCAATGAGCTTCGTCGACTTGTTAAAGATTTTGATGCAAAGAGAAAGTCTGGAGAATTACAATAATTTTTTATGTATAGTATTTCTCTAAAATTGTGTTAAATAAAAGAGAGCAGGAGCGAAGTAGGATCCCTGCTCTCTTTTCAAGAAGGAAAGGTTCTTTTAAAAATGGGGGTAATGGCGATGTCTCTTCGTTTAACATGTATGGAGGTTAATCTCGCCAATATTCAGGCCAACTTTAAAGCCATTCGGAAACACATAGGGACGAGACCTCAGATTTTTGCAGTTGTAAAAGCTGATGCGTATGGACATGGTGCTATAAAAGTCTCAAAGGCACTTATAGAAGCTGGATGTCAACGATTTGCTGTAGCTACTCCCGACGAAGCTATAGAGCTTCGAGAAGCAGGGATTAACGATCCTGTGCTTGTTTTAGGTCCTTCTCCTTATTATGCAGCTAAAGAATATGTGCATTACGATATAGCAGCAGCCTGTACTGATATGAATTTTGCTAAAGCTATGAGTCAGGAAGCTGTGAATCAGGGGAAAACGGCATTGCTTCATTTAAAAATTGATACAGGGATGGGGCGGATTGGTTTTTTCCCAGAAGAAATGCAGGAAGTGATTGATGAAATTATTAGATTGCCTGGTATTAAAATAGAGGGTCTTTTTACCCACTTTGCTACAGCAGATGAAAAAAGGTTGGATTTTACAGAGTTTCAATTCTCTCAATATATGAAAGTCTACCATTTATTTGAAAATAGAGGAGTTGGAATACCCCTTCGCCATGTTTGTAATAGTGCGGGCATTCTTCATTCTCCTGAGAAATATTTGGATGCTGTGAGGCCGGGAGTCATTCTTTATGGAATGTGGCCTTCAGAAGAGTGCGTTCGCCCTATTGATCTCAAACCGACTTTTGAGGTCAAGACATCAGTTGCCTTAGTTCGAGAAGTTCCTTCGCATAGTGGAATTGGGTACGGGCTTCGCTATATGACTCGCGGAAGAGAAAAAATAGCCGTATTGCCAATAGGGTACGCTGATGGCTACTCAAGGGCTTTGTCCATGAAAATACCTGCTCTTATACATGGTAAAAAGGTGCCTATTGTAGGAAATATCTGTATGGACCAGATGATGATTGATGTTACAGGTATAGACGATGTAAAAGTGGGAGACGAAGTAGTGCTTATCGGACGTCAAGGAAACGAGGTCATTACGCCAGAGGAGATAGCTTGCGCGCGAAATACTATTAACTACGAAGTTCCAATTATGTTCCTTAAACGAGTTCCTCGGGTATATAATGCCTGATCTTGAAAGTGTAAAAATAGAAGAAATCTCAGTGGAAAGGTGAAGCAACTTTTCTTTAGAAGATTTGTTTTAAAAAAGAGATTTATTGAGAAGGCTGGATGTCAATGAAGTGCACCTCCAAATGCTGGATTTTCTGTCCTGCTTTTGGGGTGCATTTTATAAATTCTAGCCTTTTTTGTATTGCTGGTACCATTGATGTAAAAAAATAGTTATAATCAAACGAAGTTATATTCATGAAGGAGGCTTCTTTATCTATGACAAATTACCAACCCTCCCTGCGCGGGTTTTCTGTAGAGACTCTATCTTGCAAGGATATTACATCTCTTGAAGAGATGGCTCGACAAGCGAGAATCAACGTTTTAACTATGGTTGCTTTGGCAGGAAGTGGCCACCCGGCAGGGTCCCTTTCCAGTATGGATATGTATCTCATGACGTATGGTGTTGCAAATCTTACCCCCGAAAATTGTAACAACGTAGATCGCGATTATGTTGTAGTAAGCCATGGGCATACCTCGCCTGGAGCATATTCTGCTTTGGCGGCTTGGGGTTTTTTCGATCCCTTGGACGCTGCGGCTAATTTCCGTCTTTGTGCCAGCCCTTTCCAGGGCCATGTAGAGCGTGAAGTACCAGGCATTGATTGGGGAAGCGGGAACCTCGGGCAGGGATTAGCTGCTGGCGTGGGCTTTGCTTTAGCTCAAAAAGCACGCCAGCATAACGGTCGAGTCTTTGTCCTTCTTGGCGACGGAGAACAGACGAAGGGGCAGGTCGCAGAGGCAAGGCGTGTAGCGGTAAAGGAGGGGCTCTCCAATATCACAGCCCTGATAGATTACAACCATATTCAGATATCGGGACGTACAGAAAATGTTATGCCGGCTGATGTTCGGGCTCTTTGGGAGGCAGATGGCTGGGGAGTTCTCGAGTGTGATGGACATTCCTTTACAGAGCTTTACGCAGCTCTTCGAGATGGAGCCTCTGACGGGGTTCCTACAGCCATCATATGTCATACGCTTATGGGGAAGGGCGTTTCTTTTATGGAGGGCATTCCAGATTATCATGGAAAAGCTCCAAATATGGAACAGTATCGTCAGGCGGTTGTAGAGCTCGGAGGAGATCCTCATTTTATTGATGAAGTTCGCCCCCGACGCGGAAACCCTCTCCCTCTCGGGCGAGAGGTACCGCCAGCCCAGTCAACTCTATGTGTAGGTGAGCCTCGAACCTATTCCCCCACAGAAAAGACAGATAACCGGTCAGCTTTTGGACATGCCCTCGCTGATATTGGAGCTAGAAACTATGAGAAGAAGGGAGGAACACCTCTTCTTGTTTTCGATTGTGACCTTGCCGGATCGGTGAAAACTGATGGATTTGCTAAGGCATGCCCTCATTGGTTTATACAGGCTGGCATTCAGGAACATGGTACAGCTACTATGGCAGGGGCAGCCTCTGTAGCGGGGGTTTCGAGCCTTTGGGCGGATTTTGGAGTTTTCGGACTCAGCGAAGTTTACAATCAGCAGCGTCTCAACGATATTAATAAGACTGGGTTGAAGTTGGCCCTCACTCATGTAGGTCTTGATGTGGGAGAAGATGGAATGACCCATCAGGCTATTGATTATATTGGACTGTTGCGCAACATGTTCGGTTGGAAACTTGTAGTACCAGCTGATCCCAACCAAACAGACCGTGCTACTCGCTGGGCCTTTACAGAGCCTGGTAACGTGTGTCTTGCCATGGGGCGGAGCAAGCTCCCCACTCTTGTTGATGAGGAAGGACTTCCAATTTTTGCGGGAAATTATTCTTTTGAATATGGGAAGGCTGTAAAAATAAGAGATGGGAAAGATGGGGCTATCTTTGCTTTAGGGGCAATGACATGGCGAGCTCTGGAAGCGTGGAACATTTTAAGGGAAAAGGGCATTACGGTAAAGATTTTCTCAGTGTCCTGCCCTCTTCATATAGATACGGAAGCTCTTAAAGAGGCATGTTCTACAGGTGCTGTGATAACGGCAGAGGACCATCACTATCAAAGTGGTCTCGGAGCTGCTACCGCTTTCGCCATGGCTCAGGAGCATCTCTTCGCTTCTTTCCTGCCTCTTGGAGTTTGGCGATACGGAGATTCAGGGAAGTCTGACGACGTATTCAACCATATGGGTTTAAACAGCACTTCCATTGCGAGTAGAGTTGAAGAGGTTCTTTCTAAAAAATAATGAATCTGGAAAAAAAGAAGGTATTGCTTCATATTTGTTGTGCTCCTGATGCGACCATCCCCTGGCCTGCGTTGGCAGAAGAAGGGTATGATGTTACAGGATACTTTTATGGCCATAATATCCATCCTGTAGAGGAATATATCCAGCGCAGAGTGGCTGTGGAACGCCTTGCCTCTCTGCTTTCTTGCCCTGTAGTTATAGAGGAATACAATCCGGAAGAATGGTTTCGTAAAGGAGCTTTATTAGCTCATGAGCCAGAGGGAGGGTATCGTTGTGCTCTCTGTTTTACCCTTCAGCTTCTGGGCGCGGCTCAGGCTGCTTTGCAGAATAAGTGTTCTTTTCTCTGTACCACCTTGACCATCAGTCCTCATAAAGATCCAATACGAATTAATAACATTGGTGAAGGTGTGGCCAGACGTTACGGTTTAACTTGGCTTCATCGCGTGTGGAGAAAAAATAACGGCTTTGTTCGGTCAGTTCAAGCAAGTCGAGCCATGAGGCTTTATAGGCAATCCTATTGTGGGTGTCTCTATAGCTTGCGAAAGGAAGGGAGATGACCTCCATGGAGAGTGAAGGCAAGCCATTATCAGTGGGCAAGCTTCCTCCAGATATTCTCGAACGCCACATATTGCAATACTCCGGAGCCTTTCGCCCCGACGTTCTCGTGGGTCCTGGCATAGGAGAAGATGCCTCCCTCATCCGTTTCCCGGAAGGGAAATTACTGGCAGTGGCGTCTGATCCTATAGTGGGAGCTACGACGGGGGCCGGGACGTTCCTGGTTCATATCAATGCTAATGATATAGCATGTAAGGGAGGGGATCCGGCCTATTTTATTGTTACTCTCATTATACCGGTAGAGATGGGACTCCCTTTTGCGACGTCGGTAATGGAAGAAATAGATACGGCATGTAAGGAGTTGGGGATTGCGGTTATAGGCGGACATACGGAGTTTACCGACCGCTATAAAAAACCTGTAATAGTAGGAACAATGCTAGGTCCAACCTCATATCTTTACCGTGCTACAGATATTCGTCCTGGAGATGGGGTTATTATGACGAAACATGCGGGCCTTGAAGGCATGTCTATTCTTGCCCATGACAGACCAGATCTGTTACAGAGAGTGCTTTCAACTTCAGAGATAGAGACAGTAGCTTCATGGCTCTCATCTGTTTCTATTCTTGAGGATGCACAGACAGTCCGTGATTTGGCCCGCTTTATGCACGACCCTACAGAAGGAGGTCTTTTCGGAGGGCTTGCAGAAATTTGCCGTTTAAGTGGTCTGGGGCTGGAACTTCAGGCAGAGGCGATACTGGTGCACCCTCTTACCCGAAAAGTACACAAAACTCTTCAGTTCGATATTTTTCATCTCATATCTTCTGGTGTTCTTGTAGTGGTTGTTCCAGAAGAGCATATATCTACGGCTTTGAAGCGATTTGAAAAACGGAATATTCCATCAGCCTTTATAGGCACCGTAGTAGAAGGGCCTGGAAATTGTCGTTTCGACACCACAGAGGAACTTTGGCGGCTGCTGGATTTATAAATAGGAGGGATTTCGTGATAACGGACAATGTTCTCAATAGGACAGAGCGTTTACGACAACAGATGAACTCTATGGGGCTTGATGCCGTTGTTTTGATGGTTTCTGAAGGAGCCAACTGGCAGAGTGTCTATTACATTTCTGGCTTCAGGGGAAGCAGTTCCGGGGTGGTGGTAACTGAAAAGGACGCATTCCTCATTACTGACGGGCGCTATCTTTCTCAGGCTTCGGAACAGTCACCCTATACTTTAGTGACGCAGGGATCTCGCACGATGCTTGAAGCTGTATGTGAGCTTTTAAAGGATCAAAAATGTCATCGAATCGGTGTGGAAAAAGATATAGTCTCCATTAGAAATTTTGAGAAAATGAGCGCTATTATGTCTCTTGTAGAGTGGTATGATACCTCCTCTATCCTGCCTCTTCTACGCAGAACAAAAGATTCCTCAGAGGTAGACTCTATTCGAAAGGCTGGACAGATTGCCAGCGATGCATATCGGGAGGTTTTGGGGCACGTGTCTTTGGGCATGACAGAAAAAGAGTTCGAGGCCCTTCTTGAATATACAGTTAAGAAACTTGGAGCAGAGGGCGGGTGGGGGAACCATAACTTTATAGTGGCTTCTGGCGCTCGTAGCGCACTGCCCCATGGAGCACCTACCGACAAGGCCTTTCAGAGCGGGGATTGGGTGACTGTAGATTTTGGAGCCATGGTGAACGGGTATCTTTCTGACATTACAAGGAACTTTTGTTTGGGAGCTCCCAATGAGAAGGCCAGAGAAATCGAGAGCCTGTTGCTTCGAGCTCACAGAGAAGCTGCACTGGCCTTGAAACCTGGCGTGAGTGGACGAGATATTGATGCTATCGCACGTCGAATTATTGTCGAAGAGGGGTATGGGGAGCAATTCTCTCATGGCCTCGGCCATGCTCTTGGCCTTGAAATTCATGAAAATCCAAGGCTATCTCCTCTCTCTCATGATATTCTTCAGGTTGGCGATGTGGTAACAGTAGAGCCTGGCGTCTACTTCCCTGGCGTTGGCGGTATGCGTATTGAAGACGATTACCTTATTACAGAAACAGGAGCAGAGCGGATATCTGGCGATCTTCAGCAAGAATTAGCAGTTCTTTAGTTCGAAAAGAATGGAGTTTGGGGAGGGATGGACTTATTCCAAGTTGCTTTTTTAATAAGGCCATAGATATAATGAACGTGAATTCTGAAACTCCATTTTTAAGGAGGGGGACCATATGGAAAAATATGTCTGCACAGTATGTGGGTATGTGTATGACCCTGCAGAGGGAGACCCTGATGGCGGAATTGAACCGGGAACAGCTTTCGAAGATCTTCCTGAAGATTGGGTGTGTCCCGTTTGTGCTGTAGGGAAGGATATGTTCGAGCCAGAAGAATAGTTTTTCGGCTTGTTTAAAGAAAAGGGAAAAGAGAGGGATATGAAATACGCCCCCAAACGTTGTGTTGTGTGCCAACTTTTAGGGAGCTAAACATTTTCCCTCTCTTTTTTTCTTGACATCTTCCTCCATATCTTTATAATGATCCAGTAATGAACATTGGTTACTATTTTTTATTTCATGGAACTAGTGTTTAAAAGAGGAGGATCAATAATAATGAAAAAATGGTTTGTAATGTGTCTTTCGCTGCTGTTGCTTTTTGTGGGAACTTCAGGTGCTATGGCTGAGTCTGTATTGGATAAAGATGTAATAGTTGTGGGGACAGAGTCCACATTCCGGCCCTTCGAGTTCCGCAATGTTCAGAACGAGGTTGTTGGCTTTGATATTGATCTGATCAATATGATCGCAGAGAAATTGGGAAAAGAAGTAAAGATAGTTGACGCTTCTTTCGATTCTCTTATTCCCTCTCTTTTGACAAAGAAGATCGACATTATAGCTGCCGGGATGAGCGCTACGCCGGAGCGAGCTAAAAGAGTGGCTTTTTCCGATGTTTATTATATTACCCCTTCCGCTGTAACAGTGAAGACAGAAGTTGAAAACATCACTAAAGAAGAAGACCTTTTAGGGAAGATAGCTACGGTTCAGATGGGGACTATCCAGGATGAATACGTATCGAAGCTTGATTTGAAAGAAGTCAAGAGATTCTCTAAGACTGACGATGCTTTTCGTGAAGTTCTTCTTGGGCGGGCCGATTTCGCAGTTATAGACGGAACAGTGACGAAGGAAAATTTAAAAGAGAATAAAGATTTTATAGGGAAGCTTAAAGTTGTTATGCAGCTTCGAATCGATAAAGGTATGGCTCTTGCCATGCGGAAAGACGATCCGACGTTTGCAGAGGCTGTCAACAAGGTCCTCGCAGATCTCAAAGAGTCTGGTGCCCTTGATGAACTGGAGAAAAAGTGGGTAGAAGAGTAGTGGTAACGGAGTAGGCGCATAGAAGAGAGAATAAAGTTTTCTTTACACAAGCGTGCATTGAAAGACAAAGGTAAAGCCCCTGGCAGAAGCTGTCGGGGGCTTTTTCATGCAGAAAAAATCCACTGTTTTTGAATTGTGAACATGTATGGTGGCTTTATAAATCGTTCTCTATTTCTGAGATGATATGTTGAGCAATATCTAAAAGCTCCGCCTCTGTGAGATTTTTACTTTCAAGGTTCAATGTGGTTTGCTGAGGAAGCTGCACGGAAAGAGCGGGCCCTACATGTGGATAGACTTCAAGCAATGCCCTGTATTTCCCCACAGTGAGAGTGCGATATGTGGCGCCGAATCCAAGAGGGCGATCATCTTTTTCAACGTCTTTTTGCGGTATGTAAAGGTCTCCTGCGCCAGGGCCGGAGAGAAGATTTATTTCCAAACGTCTCCCGCCGGGAGCAAGGTATGTCCGCTGAAGCCATATGCCATGACTCTTAGAAGAATCTACTAGTTCTTTCGAAAAAAGAGAACCGCTTGTCCATCCATCCAAGTCTGGAAGGGCAGATGGCAGAGCCCATCCTTTTCCGACGAAAAGAAAAATGGAGAGAAAGAGTAGTAGTATCGTTTCCCACATCCTCCTGGCGGATGGAGCTATGAACAAAATTTTCATGGCGAACCCCTACTTTCTTATAGTTTCGCATATACTCAAATACATTGTACGGTAATTTAGGAAATGAAAAAAGGGGCCCGAAGGCCCCTCCGTGAATCACAAGTGCTCTACAGATATCTTGCTAAGCCAAGCTCTTTGACTTTCCTCTCTGTAGGGACCCCGTTTTCGTCCCAGCCTCTTGTTTCATAGTAGAGTGGGAGCATTTCATGAAGACGATTGACGCGCCCTTTCATGGGACCTTCAGGGATAGGATCATAGAGGAGCCGCGGTGGAAGAGTATCGTCTGTTTCGGAAAGGCCTGCCTTCAAATTGAAAATTCGCTCGAGGTTCCAGATCCTTTCGCCGGCTTTCATAAAGGTTTCTTCCGTGTAATCTACGCCAGTCACGGCGGCGAGTTGAGGGGCTATATCTCCGGCACCAAGGGCGAAGGTAGTAAAAAGGCACATGCCAGAAGAATCCAGAGCTGCTGTGAGATCTTGAAAAGCTTTCAACCATACGGGTTTGTTCTCTGTTTCTTCAGGGTCTATTTTTTCGGGAGCGCCGAGAATTTCCGGGGATGTCAGATAGCCTCGAACGTGACAGCCGCCTCGATTAGAAGTGGCGTACTCTAAGCCCATTCCTTGAAGAGCGCGGGGGTCGTATGCTGGCATCTCTTGCTTTTTTACAGTCATGGAAAGTTCTGGATGTCCATATTTTTCAGCAAGCCTCCATGACCCTTCTGCTATTTCGTCTCCAAACCCTCGCCGATATGCCGTATCCTCGGTAAGGCGAACCATGGCTTCCGCATTGCCGAAGCGAAGATCCCAGCCAGTCTGATCTCGTGAGAGGACTCCCATCTCGTAAAGTTCCATGGCACAAGCTATTGTTGATCCCAGAGTGATAGTGTCCATCCCCAGTTCATTGCAGATAAAATTAGCTTTTACTATGGCATCCAAATCGTCAATTCCACACGCCGGACCAAAAGACCATGTGCTTTCATATTCAGGACCTTCACCTTGGCCGATGTAGGCGCCCCCGCTTTTGGCGACTCGCCCGCATCCAACAGCACATCCCATGCATCCTTTATTGGTAATAAGATTTTCCTTATTGAAAGTTTCGGCACTTACGCGATCGGCCCCTTCAAAAACGGCCTCCTGAAAGTTTCGGGTAGGCAAGCCACCAGCAGAATTGATGATGCCTACGAGAACATTGGTGCCAAAAGTGGGCAAGCCTCCAGAAGTGACAGGGTGATCCTTAAGTTTTTTTCGAGCTGCCGCGACAGTTTCAAAGACTCTGTCTCTATGGGCAACCTGTACGCCTTTCGTTCCTCTCACGACAATAGCCTTCACCATTTTAGAACCCATAACCGCGCCAACTCCCGAGCGGCCTGCAGCCCTATCCTTTTCGTTCATAATGCAGGCGAACTTTACGAGATTTTCTCCGGCAGGGCCGATACAGGCTACTTTGGCTTCCGAGTCGGTCTCGTTGAGAAGATCGTCAGTAACTGTATGAACATCTTTCCCCCAATGTTTCGCTGCGTCTCGAATTTCTATGTTATCGTTATAAATATAGATGTAGACAGGAGCAGAAGCTCTCCCCTCCAGAATGATCATATCGAAACCTGCATATTTGAGCTCGGGACCCCAGAAACCGCCAGAATTAGAGGCGGCGATGGTTCCTGTGAGAGGACCCTTAGTCACCACATCATATCGGCCTGAGGACGTAGAGAGTGTGCCGGTAAGGGGGCCGGTTGCGAAAATCAATTTGTTCTCTGGGCTGAGAGGGTCTATTGAAGGGGGCACTTCATCTATGTAATATTTAGTTCCTAACCCCCTCGCTCCAATGTAGTTATGGGCGTCTTCTACCTGGAGAGGCTCGAAAGAATAGGTTCTGCGAGAGAGGTCAATGCGCAATACTTTCCCCATCCATCCGTACATTATTGTCTCACCTCTTCTTCTATCGCTGCAAATTTGGCAGCATAGGCCCGTTTCTTTTCCAGATTATCCTTTTCCGCTGGTACGTACTGAAGAGCTTCGGTGGGACAGAATCGTACGCACTGAGGATCGCCTTCACATTCCGTGCATTTAAAAGCACTTTTCCCTTCAGGACTATAGGAAATATTGCCGAAGGGACAGGCTATCACACACATACGACATCCAATACACCGTTCAGAGTGTACCTTGATGACCCCAGATTGAGGATCTTTTTCCAGAGCGCCTGTTCTGCAAACAGAAGCGCACGGAGCATCTTCGCATTGCAAACAGGTCAACGGGACATGTACTCCGAGGTCGAATCGAAAGACTTTGATTCGAGCCAAGGCTGGACGACATTCCCCTTCTTGTGACAAGGAGCAGGCTACTTCACAACTGCCACATCCAATACAACGATCTGGCGAAATGAGCAGTACTTTCATCATTTTCTTTTCCCCCTCCATTCAAAAATGATCAGCACGGAATCCCCGTTATTCTTTTGCTGTTTCGAGAAGGGCCATAGCCCTTGCTTCCATTTTTCGAAGGCATGAAGGACAATATATTCCAACATGTTCCTGTAGCTTTTGATTCATTTGCAGGCATGTTGCTGCTTGTATCTGCTCTTGTGTAGCGAAAGCCTTACCACATGATTGACATTGGACGAGCTGAAAGGTTTTGCCCCATAGCGTGCGCATTTCCTGCGTATCTATCTTTTTTATAAAACCGGTAGGACAAACTTCTGCACAAGCACCACATCCTGTGCAGTCTTCAGGAGATGCATGGAAGGCGGGGCCCACTTCTCGTAAGTGGCCACGATGGCTGAAGTCCAGGCATCCCACACCTTCTGTTTCGCAGGCCCGGACGCAAAGGCCGCATAGGATACAGTTAGGAGTCGCTGCTTCTGTTGTTTCTTGAGGCACTTCAAGATCGTATTGAGAACAAAGAGCCAGTAGATCTGGCGTATGAGGAGCTTTTTTTATAAAGAGAGACAGGACGAAACGCCGCAGGTTCCGAATTTTTTCCGTATCGGTATAAATCTCCAACCTTTCTGTGGTAATGGGGTAGGAACAGGCCATTACTACGTTTCTTCGTCCACGATGAATGACCTCTACTGAACAGAGGCGGCAGTTCCCATCAGGAGGAAGCCCCGGATGAAAGCAGAGGGTGGGGATAGGGATATGAGCCATGGTTGCTGCCTCAAGGATAGTGGTTCCAGGAGCGACATGGAAGGGGGCCCCATTAAACGTTACGGAGATCATGATTTATCCCTCCCTTTTGTTGTGGCTGCACACTCTTCGTGTACGGGGGATATGTGTATGGCATTAAACCGGCACATGTCCAGACAAGTGCCGCACGTAATGCATTTATCAGCATGGATAACTCGAATGTCCCGATCTTTACCCGTAATAGCTGAAGCTACGCAATTTGCCTGGCAGGCCCCACATCCAATACATTTGCTTCGTATGATTGAAGGGGTATACATTCTGCTACAGACACCAGCCCGGCAAAAGTGTTGATTTTCATGCTCTTCATATTCTTCGGGAAAGTACCGAAGGGTAGATAAAACTGGGTTGGATGCAGTCTTTCCCAGTCCGCACAAGGCCGTGTCAGGCAGAAACTGGGCAATGGTTTTGAGACGCGACGTATCTCCCTTTTCTCCTCGTCCTTCTGTGAGGCGATGGAGGATGGTTTGCATTTCCACAAGCCCCTCTCGGCAAGGGGCACATTTCCCGCAAGACTCTGTAACTAAAAAATCAATAAAGTATCTGGCTACATCTACCATACATGTGTGATCGTCCATAACGATCATTCCGCCAGATCCCATCATAGACCCCACCCCTGCAAGGCGATCGAAGTCTACAGGGAGGTCCAATAGGGATTCTGGAATGCACCCTCCAGAAGGGCCGCCTGTCTGGACGGCTTTGAGGGAGCGATTTTTGAGAATGCCTCCGCCTATATTGAAAATAATGGAGCGGAGGGGGGTTCCCATGGGGACCTCTACAAGCCCGCTATTTTTTATTTTTCCAACGAGGGAAAAAATTTTGGTTCCAGGACTTGCCTCCGTTCCATATTGGCGGAACCAGGATGCGCCTTTATCTATAATGGCTGGGACATTTGCCCATGTCTCCACATTATTCAGCACGGTGGGGTGATCCCAAAGCCCTTTTTCAGTGGATCGGATGTATTTAACTCGGGGAACACCTACACGTCCTTCGATAGAGGCCATGAGGGCTGTAGATTCTCCACATACAAAAGCTCCCCCTCCCCGGTAGAGTTCTACGTCGAAAGAGAAGCCCGATCCCAGAATATTTTCACCCAGCAATCCTGCTTCTCTTGCGTCGCGTATGGCCATTCCCAAGTGCTTTACAGCGAGAGGGTACTCGTTTCGCACATATATAAACCCTTTCTGTGCTCCAATGGCAAAGGCGCCAATAGTCATACCTTCTATAATGCAGTATGGGTCTCCTTCCATAAGGCTTCGGTCCATAAAAGCTCCCGGATCCCCTTCATCTCCATTGGCTACAACATAACGAAAGGGATCTTCTGCGTTTCGGGCGGCTTGCCATTTTCTTCCTGTGAGAAATCCCCCTCCGCCACGCCCCCTCAGTCCGGAATCTATGATAGTTTGCACAATATGCAGTGGAGTTATGGACAGCGCTTTGGCGAGGCCTTTATAGCCCCCGACGGCAATATAATCGTCAATTTTTTCGGGGTTGATTGCTCCTGAATGACGAAGGGCGATACGAGTTTGATGAGCATAGAAAGGAACATCTTTATCAGAAATAGCGAATTTCTTGGTATTAGGATCTCGGTAGAGCAGATGCTTAACAACATTCCCTTTCAGAATTGTTTCTTCCACGATTTCCGGAACGTCTTCCGGGCGAACTTTCTGGTAAAAAATATTTCCAGGCTCCACAGAGACGAGGGGGCCGTGCTCGCAGAATCCGTGGCAACCAGTGGAGTTAACAGAAATATCCACCTGGAGACATAATCCCCTCTCCAAAGCCTCTTTTTTGAAGGCTTCATATACTTTTTGACTCCCGTTGGCCAGACAGCCGGTTCCAAAACATATACGTACACATGGCATTGTGCACTTTTCTTTTTTTTGTTGTTGCAGCAATTGGCAGTAGCTCTCAAGATCAGCAGGTTGAAGGAATTTCATGGTCCATCTCCTCCAGCATGGTTGCGACTAAGGCAGGCGTCATTTGCCCGTAGACTTTTTCATTGACCATAATGACAGGCGCCAAAGCACAAGCGCCAAGGCAGTTTACTGTCTCTAATGTAAAGCGTCTGTCTGGCGTTGTCTCTCCTACTGAAATATTCAATCTTTTTTCCACTTCGCGGAGAATGAAAGCTCCCCCTCGCAAGTGACAGGCTGTTCCGCCACAAATTCGGATAGTCTTTTCCCCTCGGGGAGTCAAGCTGAAGGCTTTGTAGAAAGTCCCCATACTATAAACACGGCTTTCTGGAATATTGAGATACGCTGCTGTTTTTTTCATGGCAGAGATAGGCAGATAACGAAAAGCTTTTTGTATGTCTTGCAGAATAGGCAGCAGAAAACGAGGTTCTCTGGGATAGGAAGAGAGTATGACATCAGTGTCTCTCTCGCCCCGGTTGGTGTCGTCAGAAGGCAACACTACATTTAGATCTGTCAATGAAAGTCCCCCCTTCGCCAACTTTCTGACAACTCTTTATATATTGTACAACTACTGGGGGTTTTGTCATATATTTTTTGTTGGTTGTTTTTACGCAGAATAGTGTAAAACAGGAAGTTTTGAGGGCACTCTCTTCCTTGTACAACAAGGTCAACTCATAGTGGGGTAGATTATTCCTTCCTTTTAAAGAAAAAAAAAGGATTTTTTGGAAAAGCACAGTTGACAAAAACATGTTATGATTTTTCAATTGGACAGATGTAGAAAAATAAGAATAGCTTCTTCGGGAGGAGTTTTTGTGTACGGTTTTACTTTAAAAGTTTACGGCTGTCAAATGAATGTTTACGACGGCGATAAGTTGCGAACGGCCTTAATTCAGCAGGGATGGGTGGAAGTTCCTGAAGAAAAGGCTGATCTGGTGATTTTTAATGGTTGTAGCATACGGGCTAAAGCGGAGCATAAGGTTTGGAGCGAACTGGGGCGATATGGCGAGCAGTGGGACTCTCAACAGAAACCTTATGTAGCTGTAACTGGATGTATTGCCCAGCGTCTAGGTTCCGCTATGATGGCGCGTTTCCCATGGGTGCGTCTTGTGGGGGGGCCTCGTCATATAGGGGAGTTGCCTGATGGTGTGGCCCGGGTTATGAAGGGAGAAAGAGTTGTTCTTCTCGACGAGGATCCACGGGCTTTTGTGGATTTGAACGTCCCGCCGATAGAACGGGTTAATCCCTGGAAGGCCTATGTAACCATAGCTCATGGCTGTGATAATTTTTGTACGTACTGCATAGTTCCCTACGTGAGAGGCCGTTTTGTTTCCAGACCTCCTCAGGCTATACTGGAAGAAGTTCGTGGACTTGTCTCAGATGGCGTCAAGGAAGTGACTCTTTTGGGACAGAATGTAAACAGCTATGGTCAGGATTTTAAGAACGGATACACCTTCTCGTCTCTTCTGCGAGATGTGGCGGCCATAGAAACCTTGCCCCTCATTCGCTTTGTCACATCCCATCCAAAGGATTTCACAAAAGACATTGTGGATGTTATGGCGGAAAATCCTGCAAAAATATGTCCGTCGATTAATTTACCTATCCAGTCGGGGAGCGACCGTGTTTTGCAGCTTATGAACAGAAAGTATTCTCTTGCCCAATATCGTGAAACGGTCTCTCTTATTCGTTCAGCCCTTCCAGAAGTAGGCTTGACGAGCGATTTGATTGTGGGGTTCCCAGGGGAGACGGAAGAGGATTTTCAAGCGTCTATCGCTGCTCTGAAGGAATTCCGTTACGATCTCGTTCATACGGCGGCCTATTCTCCACGGGAGGGGACTGTTGCCGCTGATATGGAAGACCAGATTCCACAAGAGGTAAAAATGGAGCGGTTGAATATGGTAAACGATCTTCAATCTTCTATAGCCGCAGACATTAACCGTGGCTGTGTGGGGAAAGAATATGTGCTTCTCATAGACGATAAAGCTCCGAAAGGGGCGGGGTTAGTGCAAGGTCGAACTCCTTCCGATAAAGTGGTTATCATCGAAGGGCCCCAAAACCTTATAGGTCACTTTGCTAAGGTGGTTATTACCGGGGCAGAAAATTGGTGTCTTTACGGAGAGGTGCTGGACGTCGTTGACTAGAGATCAAGGGAAGGCTCTACTTTTTTTTGCGGGAGGAATACTCTGTCTCCTCCTTGCAGGCTTGTTAATCGTTACTTTTTCAGGACGTTGGCAGGCCGGTGCTCCCACAGTAGTTGCGGGGCCACTTCCCCTTTCAGTAGAGAAAAAAGATGTACGGAATCTTACAGATCGAGAGGATCTCGAAGGAGTGCATTCCGCTGTTCCGGGGGAAGAGTGGGTTGTTTATATCACGGGCTGCGTTCAGAAACCTGGAGTTTATCACGTAGCGCCAGGCTCTCGTTTTTACCATGTGGTAGACCTGGCAGGTGGCTTTTCATCGGCGGCAGATCCTGAAAAAGTTAATTTGGCAACTCGCCTTGAAGATGGAATGCATATCCATATTCCCTCTCAAAGTGAAAAAACGGAGGAAGAGCAGACACCTGCGGCTTCTTTGGGGGAATTAGCTCCTTCTAATCAGAAGAAAATCGATATTAATCGGGCCTCAGAACAGGAATTAACAGTGTTGCCTGGAGTAGGCCCCAGCACTGCAGCATCCATAATTGCCTATCGAGAGGCAAGTGGACTTTTTACATGTGTAGAGGATTTATTACGAGTTCGAGGTATAGGGCCGGTGAAGTTCGAGAAAATTCGTCCCCTTGTAACGGTTTCTCCATGACAGTTCTTGGGAGAGCTCCAGTTCTTTGCCCCTTTGCTGGAGTTTGTGTGGCTCTTATTGCACAGGATCTTGGTGTATCTCTGCCCCTTCTCCCCCTTTTGTCCGTGCTTTCTGCGGGAGCTCTTATTCTTTGTTGGACTGTTGACAGGTCTCCGGGATATTGGGCTTTTTTTGGTGGGATTATGGCTATTACGGCTCTAGCCTCCCTTGTTATTTGCCGACGAGTACCAATTTCCACTACGTTCTTACCGCAGGAATATGGCAAATGGAAGGGGTATATAGTCTCAGAACGTTCCTGGGGAGGACGGAGAGCGGCGCTTGTGAAAACTCCGAAAGGGATCTTTTTAGCAAAGGTCTCCCCTCGAAAAGAACTTGTCGCTGGCCAGAAAGTGGAGATGGAGGGACGAATTCTTTCCTTGCCCCATTCAGATAAGGGCTCTTTTAGGGAAGATCTCTATTGGCGGGCTCGGGGAGCTGTGGGAGAGATAATGCCTGCTCGTCTTACCGTTGTTGGGCGGTGTTCTTGGTTTCATGTGGCTCGGTGGCGAAATCTTATTTCGAAGCGTATCCTGTTGACATTGCCACCCCGTACGCGAGCGTATCTTTTGGCAGCATGGACAGGCATGAAAGATCCAGAACTAAAATCTTTCCATGAGCGGTGGGGAACGAGCCATCTGCTGGCTGTTTCCGGATTCCATGTAGCTATTTTTGCCGGGGGGATCTCTCTCCTTCTTCGTCGCAGTAAGGGACACGTTTGGGGGACGTCTCTATTTTTGTGGCTTTATGTTTTTTTAACAGGAGCTGCCGCAAGTGCTGTGAGGGCAGCATTAATGATGCAGATAGCTCTTTTAGGTCACGTTCGTGGCCGTCCGGTACGCCCTTTAAATTCAGTATCCCTGGCAGGCCTCCTATTACTGCTCTGGCGGCCGTGGTGGTTTTGGGATCTGGGGTGGCGGTTATCTGTGCTTGCAGCCTATATTATTGCTGCGGCTCTGGAACGTAATCTTACTCGTGGTTGGCTGCTTTCTGTAGGGCCTTTGATTTGGGGGACCACTCTCCCTTTGGTAGCCACGATCTTTGGATCAGTTCCGTTAGCTGGCCTTTTGATCAACCCTATAGCCGGACCTGTATTTGGTTTTCTTTATCCTTTCGCGTCCCTTATGGCTTTACCAGCCCTTGCGGGTATTCCGGGAGGAAGATGGGTGGCATATGGAGCTGAGGGGCTTTTTATCCTCTGGGAATATGTTGCTGATTTTCTGGCAACCCTTGTCCCGTGGAGAGCGACCTGGAATCCGTTATGGGACATATTGGCCTTTGGGATGCTTCCCATGATCACAGGTCGGGCTCTTTCCCTTTCATGGAAGAGAACGATGTCAGTCGCTTTATCATGGCAACTTTTTTCCATACTGTTATGGAGATAAAATATTATTAAAAGAAAAAACCGAGAGACACATAGATATTTGGGAGGAGGCAGTGGCATGCTGTTAGTCCTGGATGTAGGAAATACCACAACGGTAGTGGGTATATATAAAGGGGAGGAGCTTTTGGCTCACTGGCGGCTTATTTCAGAACGTCATACCTCTGATGAGATAGGCATTTATCTCCTTAACTTGCTGAACATAGCTGGAATTAAACCAGAGAATATAAAAGGAGCTATATTATCGAGCGTTGTTCCAGCTTTGGATGTGGCCATACGAGAGGGAATTTATAATTATTTTCATTTAGATTGTGTCAAGGTCTCTTCAAAATTAGATCTCGGCATGGAAGTTCGTTATGGAGCGCCTCTGGAAGTAGGTGCCGACCGTCTTGTGAATGCGGTGGCAGGAAAGGCTCGTTATGGAGCGCCCTTGATTGTGGTGGATTTCGGTACGGCCATTACTCTTGATGTTTTGTCGAAAGATGGCGCCTATCTTGGCGGAACAATTTCACCGGGGCTTATTTCCGGAATGGAGGCTCTCTTTGGCCGTACTGCGAAACTGCCCCAAGTATCTCTCGAAGCGCCTTCTTGTGTTATTGGGAACAATACGATGGAATCTATTCAGTCGGGGATCATTTATGGGAATGCCGGACTTGTCGATTTCTTAGCCCGCAAGATATGGGAGGCGTTGGGTGAGACGTGTCTCGTAGTTGCTACTGGAGGCCATTCAGAAGCTATAGGAAAAATATCAGAAGTGATAGGGAAAGTTGATCCGTGGCTTACTTTGGAAGGATTGCGTATTATATATGAAAGAAACGTGCCAAGTAAAGAATAAAACCTTTGGAGGACTACGAACTATAGGAGGAATTCCCCTGGATTCTCCTCTTATTTTGGCCCCTCTAGCTGGCGTAACAATTCCGCCGCTCAGGCTCTTTTTTAAAAAAATTGGAGCCGCGGCTGTCCATACAGAAATGGTGAGTTGTTCCGGACTGATACGGGAGAATGAGAAGACGTCTCGTATGCTCTCTATTTGTCCTGGCGAGCAGCCCACAATCTTACAGCTTTTTGCAGGGGATGTGGAAACGTTAGTTCGAGGAGCAGAGAAGGCCCTTCATAATGCTCCAGACCGCTTCGCAGCCCTAGGCATTAATATGGCATGCCCTATGCCGAAAGTGTTGAAAAAAGGGGCGGGTTCCCGATTACTTGAGTTCCCCGACAAGGCTGTATCCATGGTGGAGGAACTGAAAAAAATGGGCCTGCCAGTGTGGGTAAAAATAAGAATATGTCCCGAGTTTTTACCATATTCGACATCTTATTTTTGTGAGGAACTTCTTCGTGCAGGTGCTGATAATATATGTCTCCATGGTCGGACTCCTGCACAGCGATATTCTGGAACGGCAAATAGAGAAAAAATAGCTGAAATAGCCCATTCTTTCCCCGGGTATATAAGCGCGAGTGGAGATGTTTTTTCGGTAGAAGACGTAGAAAAGTATCTCGAAGCAGGGTGTGTTACGGTTTTTATTGCCCGAGGAGCACTGAAAGATCCCTTTATCTTCCCTCAAACACTGGCAGCTTTGGGCTTTTCGGTGGATAATAGATTGTTATGTCCCTCCATTGATTTAAAAATATCCATGATGGTTGAATTGGGGGATCATATTGCAGAAGAGACCAGTCCAAGACTGGCTGAAATATTAGTAAAGCGGCTTCTCTCAGGTATGTTTAAAGGAACCCCAGGAATAGCTGAATTCCGACGGGAGAGCGCCGGCATTCATGGCTGGAAGGAAATGAAACAACTGATGGGCAGCTGCGGGCACTATCTTGAAAGGAGAGAAGTAATGTGTCGGCCAATGTAGATACGAAGACAGATCAGACAGCTCTTCCCGAAGAGGAAATATTCCGTCAGCGGAAAGACAAACTTGAAAGGTTAAAAGAGGAAGAAGGATATAATCCGTACCTCGTCGAGCGGTGGAATCGAGAGGATATTTTAAGTGCGGTACGTAAACGTTTTGACCATTTGGAGATAGACCAGAGTGACGAAGAAGTACGTCTCAAGGTAGCTGGTCGAATTATGACTTTGCGCAAGCATGGGAAGGCCATGTTTGCCAATCTGCAAGATGAAACGGATACGATGCAGCTTTATTTCCAGCTTAATGCAATGGGAGAGGAATCCTACGAGTTTGCTAAGAAATGGGTAGATAGCGGAGATTTTGTAGGAATCGTAGGGTATCCCTTTAGAACTCGTCGCGGAGAATTGACCTTATTGGTTACAAAATGTACGCTGCTCTCTAAATCCCTTCGCCCGCTTCCGGAAAAATGGCATGGGCTTAAAGATACGGAGGTTCGCTACCGTCAGCGCTACCTTGACCTTATGGTGAACCCAGATGTGCGGGAAAACTTCAGGAAACGATCAGCGATTATTGCCTCTATAAGAAAAACGTTGACAGATCATGAAACCCTTGAAGTGGAAACGCCCATCCTCTCTCTCTTGGCTGGGGGTGCGAATGCTCGTCCCTTTAAAACCTTCCATAACGCTTTAGGAGTGGAAATGTACCTGAGGATAGCTACGGAGCTTTTCTTAAAGCGGTTAATTGTGGGTATGTATGGCCGAGTTTTTGAAATTGGTAAAAATTTCAGGAACGAAGGAATCGACACAATGCACAACCCCGAATTCACCGCTATGGAAGTGTATTGGGCCTATGCCGATTATAATGACATGATGGATCTTACGGAAGAAATTATTCACAATGCCGCTCTTGCCGTAGGAGATATGACAGTGAATTATCAGGGCGTAGAATTGGATTTCGGCAAGCCTTTCCGAAGGGCTACAATGCTTGATTTAGTGAAGGAATATGCTGGCGTGGACTTTAATACTATTACGAACGATGAAGACGCACGGCGGATAGGGACTGCCCATGGAGTAGAGTTGAAGGGGACGGAGAGCCGTTTTGGGGTCTTGAACGAAATGTTCGAGACTTTTGTTGAAGACAAACTGATTCAACCTACTTTTGTTATAGGGCATCCTACTGAAATTTCCCCATTGGCGAAGCGCGATCCCGAGAACCCTGATTACACTCATCGTTTTGAACTTTTCATCTGTGGGTCTGAAGTAGCCAATGCCTTCAGTGAGCTCAACGATCCTATAGACCAACGGGAGCGATTCCTCGATCAGCTGCGGAAGAAGGAAGCGGGGGACGAAGAAGCTCACGTCTTTGACGAAGATTTTATTAATGCAATAGAATATGGTTTGCCTCCCACTGGCGGCCTTGGGATTGGTATCGACAGACTTGTTATGTTCCTGACGGATTCCAAGTCTATAAGGGATGTCATTCTTTTCCCCACCATGCGCCCGAAAGCATAAAGGAGGCTCTTTTGGTGGATCGTGAAGAAGCGAGGAAACGAATAGAAGCCCTTCGTGACGAACTTAATCATCACGCATATCTTTATTATGTACTTGACAGCCCTGTTGTTGAAGACGATGTGTATGACAGCCTCATTAAAGAGCTGGTCCATCTAGAAGAGCTGTTTCCAGAGTTCGACGATCCAGACTCTCCTACACACAGAGTGGGAGGGGCTGCTCTTGACCGGTTTGAAAAAGTAGTTCATGAATCTCCACTTTTAAGTCTCGATAACGCGCTATCGAAAGAGGAGCTATGGCCTTTCTTTGATCGAGTTTCTGAAGCGCTGGGGCTTGCCGGTCTGGAGTATATTTGTGAACTTAAGATAGACGGTCTTGCCGTTTCTCTTCTTTACGAAGATGGAGTTTTTGTTCGAGGGGCAACTCGTGGAGATGGCCGGATTGGCGAAGATGTAACGGCTAATTTGCGGACAATTCGCTCTCTCCCCCTTAAATTACGAGAAGCAATTCCCGGGCGTCTGGAAGTCCGTGGCGAGGTGTTAATGACGAGGGAACAGTTTGCTGCTTTGAACGAGGAGCGAGAGGAGGCGGAGGAGCCTCTTTTTGCCAACCCCAGAAATGCTGCGGCTGGAAGTTTGAGGCAGCTGGATCCTTCTGTTACGGCGTCACGAAAACTCTCGATTTTTCTTTACCACCTCATTGATCCAGAAGCCTACGGCCTTGAGAACCAGTCACAAATTTTAGGGTGGCTGCTCCGCTTAGGTTTTCCCGTACAGAAGGCCTGGTGTGTGTGTAAAGATCGAAAAGATGTAGATGGCTTCATAGAAAAGTGGCGAGAAAATCGTTTCCATCTTCCTTATGCTACCGACGGAGTGGTGGTAAAGGTCAATCAGGTGGGTCTTTGGAAGGATTTAGGCACAACGGCGAAAGCTCCTCGATGGGCCGTTGCCTTTAAATATCCGCCAGAAGAAAAAGTGAGTCGTATCTTGGAAATCGAGGTATCAGTGGGGCGAACAGGGACTCTTACTCCTGTCGCCCATCTGGAACCTGTACATTTGGCAGGGAGCATAGTCAAGCGAGCGAGTCTTCATAATGAAGATGAGATACGGCGAAAAGATGTTCGAGTTGGCGATAGGGTACGGGTTCGTAAGGCAGGAGAGATAATACCTGAAGTTGTTAGCGTAGTTTTAGAGGATAGGGACGGTTCAGAGAAAGTTTTTAACATGCCTGAAACCTGTCCAGCCTGCGGTTCTCCTGTGGTGCGGATCCCCGGCGAGGTGGCCCTGCGATGTCCGAACCGAGCGTCTTGTCCTGCCCAGCTCCGGGAAGGCATAGCTCATTTTGCGTCGAGAGCTGCTATGGACATTCGAGGGCTTGGAACGAAATTGATAGCGCAGCTTGTGGAACGGCAGATGGTCCGAAATATGGCCGATTTATTTGCTCTCCGCCGCGACGATCTCCTGACGTTAAATCGCATGGGAAACAAGTCGGTAGAAAATTTGCTTCAGGCTATTGAAAAATCTAAAAGCCGATCATTGTCGCAGGTTATGACGGCCCTTGGCATTCGCCTTGTAGGACAGAAAGTAGCCGATATTTTGGCGAATAACTTTAGAAGTATTGAGAAACTCAGAAATACGCCGGAAGAGGAGCTTTCCACTATCGATGGGGTAGGTCCTAAGATAGCTGCGTCTATCCGGGCTTTTTTTCATGACAAGGCTAACGAAGAGATGCTCCGTCACCTTGAAGAAGCGGGCGTCACTATGGCTGTTGCGGAAGAGGTAGAGGAGGGCCCTGTCCCTTTTGAAGGGAAGCGTTTTGTCTTTACAGGTGAACTTCAGTCCATGACGAGAGACAATGCCGAAGGTATTGTTAAAAAACTTGGCGGAGATTTTTCTTCGAGTGTCAGTCGAAAAACTTCTATAGTTGTGGCAGGGCCAGGGGCAGGCAGCAAGCTCCAAAAAGCGCGGGAACTTGGGGTTACGGTAATTGATGAAGATGAGTTTTTGAAGATGATACACCCATACGTGGGTGATAAATAGGAGGATTGATGATGGCTGTCGAGGCAGAAGATATCAGGCATGTAGCTGCGCTCGCCCGATTGGAGATCAGCGAAGAAGAGGTTAAAGCCATGCATCAGCATTTTGAAAAAATTATGGCTTACTTCAATCGACTTAGCGAACTGGATCTTCAGGGTATAGATGCATTTGCCTTAAAGGTAGATGAAGAGATTCCCTGGAGAGAAGATGTAGAGATAGACAGCTCCGTGAGAGAAGAGGCTCTTAACGAAGCTCCTTATCGTCATGGAGACTTTTTCAGAGTCCCCCGGATAGTAGAGGAGGAGTAAGATGGAACTCTATGAACTTTCAGCTGCTCGAATTGCTTCAGGTATTTCGTCGGGCGATTTTTCTGCCAGCGACGTCTTTGAAGCGTGTCTGAACCGGGCGCGGTCTCTGGAGACTCACATATCTGCTCTTTTGACGGTCACGGAAGAAGAGGGACGATGTAAGGCAAAAGAAATAGATGAGGCACGGGCTGCGGGGAAAGAACTGGCTCCTTTGGCAGGGGTTCCCTTCGTTTTGAAAGACAATATGTGTACTCGAGGTATTCCTACCACTTGTGCCAGCAAGATTCTTGGCCAGTGGAAGCCCCCCTATAATGCAGCTGTTTTTGACTTTCTGAACGAGGCGGGAGCCGTGCTTTTGGGGAAAGCAAATCTCGATGAATTTGCCATGGGAGGCACAACAGAAAACTCTATTTACGGCCCAACATCTAATCCGTGGGATTACGAGAGAGTTCCAGGAGGAAGCTCTGGGGGAAGTGCCGCGGCTGTGGCGGCTGGGTATGTGCCTTTTGCCCTGGGAAGCGATACAGGAGGGTCTATTCGTCAGCCTGCCTCTTTTTGCGGAGTATATGGGTTTAAACCTACCTACGGCCTTGTAAGCCGATGGGGGCTCATAGCGTTTGCTTCCTCCCTTGACCAGATCGGCCCCTTTACGCGAACAGCGGAAGATATAGCTCTTATTCTCAATACCATAGGAAAGAGCGACGAAAGAGATTCCACCTGTAGCCGACGCCCTCGGCCAGACTACACGGGCGCTCTTTGCGCAGAGTCATTAGCTGGTAAAAAAATAGGCGTGGTTAAAGAGCTTGAAGGATATGCATTGCATCCGGACATTCGCGCGACCTTCGATACAACTTTGGCTTTCTGCAAAGAATCAGGGGCGGAGATAGTGGAAATATCCCTCCCCACTACGATCGGGTATGGGCTTGCCTGCTACTATATTTTAGCGCCGGCTGAAGCCAGTTCCAACTTAGCGAGATTTGACGGCGTCCGCTACGGTCTTTCTACAGAGGCTGACTCTCTTATCGACCTCTACATGAAAACAAGGGCTGAAGGCTTTGGCCCTGAAGTAAAACGCCGGATTCTTGTAGGCACGTATGTCTTAAGTTCGGGATATTATGATGCCTACTATCTTGTGGCTCAGAAGGTTCGCCAGCTGATTACCCAGGAATTTAAGTCGGCATTTGGCAGTGTGGACACTGTCTTGTTGCCAACAGCACCGACCTCTGCTTTCAAGAAGGGCTCCTTTGAAGATGACCCAATCCAAATGTACCTTACAGATGTCTTTACGTTGCCAGTGAACTTGGCAGGTCTTCCAGCTCTTTCCCTCAATGGAGGGTATACGTCGGAAGGTCTTCCCATAGGCATGCAGTTCATAGCTCCGCGATGGGCGGAAGAGAGCCTTCTGTCTATTGCATCTGTTCATGAAAAAACCTTTGGTGCGGCTCCTATTGCCAAGGGAGGTGCTCGTTAATGTCTAAACTAACTTTTACCCCGGTTATCGGTCTTGAAATTCACGTGCAGCTCGCTACGAAGACAAAAATATTCTGCTCTTGCTCTACGGATTATATTGGGGCGGTTCCTAACACGAATGTATGCCCAGCTTGTCTTGGGTTGCCTGGTTCTCTTCCCTCCTTGAACGGGAAAGCTGTGGAATATGGAGTAAGGGCTGGTCTGGCCTTAAATTGCACAATACGGGAAGCCACGCGGTTCCATCGTAAAAACTATTTTTATGCAGACCTACCTAAAGCCTATCAGATTAGCCAGTACGACCTTCCCATAGCGGAGAAGGGGTATGTTGAGATAACGACTGAGGAAGGCGGCCCTCATAAGATACGGATCACACGTCTCCATCTGGAGGAAGACGCCGGAAAGCTTGTGCATGAAGCTACAGACGGCCGACTGGCTGGAGCCGATCAGTCTTTCGTGGACTATAACAGGGGAGGCGTTCCTCTAGCGGAAATAGTTTCTGAACCAGATCTTCGTTCGGCAGCAGAGGCTAAAGAGTATGTATCAAGACTCAGACAACTTGTGAGATATCTTGAAGTGTCTGATGGCGATATGGAGAAGGGCTCGTTGCGGGTAGACGCCAACATATCGGTGAAGTGTTCCGACGGTCGTTGGGGCGATAGAGCCGAGGTAAAGAACCTCAACTCCCTGCGGGCTTTGGAACGGGCCTTGGAATATGAATTTAAACGTCAAAGCCAGCTTTTGGCTGAAGGGAAGACTATTGTTCAGGAGACCCGCCATTGGAACGACGTAGATGGAGTGACAATGGCGACGAGAAGCAAGGAAGAGGCTCATGATTATCGCTATTTCCCTGAGCCTGACTTGCCACCTCTCATTCTTCCCAAAGGTTTTGTGGAGAAGATCAAGAGCACATTGCCCGAGCTTCCATGGGAAAAAGTGGAGCGGTTCAAAAAAGAATATGAGCTTTCGGATGTTGACGCTATGATTCTTTCAGAACATGTGGCCCTTGCCGACTTCTATGAAGCCTGTGTTCGTGCTGGAGCGACTCCTGCCCGAGCAGCGAATTGGGTCAGGACAGAAGTGCTTAGAATTTTGAACGACAAGAAAATAGAGCTTGCTGATTTCCCTGTAGCTCCTGAAATTTTAGCGAAGATTATCGCTAAAGTTGATGATAATAAAATTTCTACAACGGCAGCTCGAGAAGTTCTCGACACGATGGTGGACCGGCGTCTCTCTTTGGAGAAGGCGATGGAGGCCTGTGGTGTTCAGGAAGGCGGCATAACAGGGGCTCAGCTTGAAGAGATGGTTCAATCTGTGTTGGATAACAATAGTGATGTGGTGGAAGTTATCCGAAGCGGAGAGGACAAAAAGGGCAAGAAAAAGAAGTTTCTCCAAGGGCTTGTTATGAAAGAAGCTCGAGGGCAGGCGGATCCGAAGGATGTTGTTTCGGCTCTTGAGAAATTGCTTGGAATATAGCGTTGTGTTTGGGCAGGGTATGTGTTCCCTGCCCTTTGTTTTATTGACTATCGAATCGGCTATGCGTAAGATAAGACAGTATCATTTCAAGACTATAAAACAGCCTGAATGCTGGCCATTGAACGCTGTGGCAGTAGGGGGCATATTTGAGGAGGTAGTAGGGTATGGGAACGCGCAAACCTGAAGACATCAGAAGTATTGCCATTGTAGCTCACGGTGGAGCCGGCAAGACGTCCTTGGTGGAGGCTATGCTCTTTTCCAACGGCGATATCTCCCGAATGGGGACCATCGAAGGCGGCAACACCGTTGCAGATTTTGGTGCAGAAGAGCAGAAACGGCAGATTTCTATCAACACCGCTCTGGTAACCTTGGATCGTAAGAACAAGAGACTCTATCTTCTCGACACACCAGGTTTCGCTGACTTTATAGGCGAGATGCGTTCCGCTATGCGAGTATCTGACGCGGCATTAACAGTCGTAAGCGGTCTCCATGGTGTAGAAGTGCAGACTGGAAAGGCCTTTGAGTTTGCAGAAGATTTTGAGATCCCTGTAGTTTTCTTTGTAAGTAAGCTCGATCGTGAAAATTCTGATTTTTCTAGAACTGTAGCGGATATAAAAGAACAGTTGAGCGAAAAAGCAGCTCCTTTTTTTCTCCCAGTGGGAGAAGAGCTTTCTTTCAATGGTCTTGTAGATATACTGAAGCAGAAAGCGTACCTTTATAAAAATGACGGTTCAGGTTCTTTCTCTGAAAGTGATGTTCCCTCAGAGATGGCTGACGAAGTGGCTTCTTTGAGAGAGTCTCTTGTAGAGTCGATTGTGGAAGCCGACGACGAACTCATGATGAAGTATCTGGAAGGGGAAGAAATATCCAGCGATGAACTTATGGCTGCTGCAAGAAAGGCAATACGAGAACGGCACATTTTCCCCATCCTCCCTGGCTCTGGAACGGCCAATATCGGTGCTCACCAGCTCCTTGATTTTCTAGCGGATATGCTTCCCTCCCCCCTCGAGTCTCATCACAGAAAGGCTATGGTAGGGGAAGAAGAAGTAGAAATACAGGCAAGTCTGGATACGCCCTTTTCAGGACTTTGCTTTAAAGTAATGGTAGACCCTTATGTCGGTAAGCTCTCGTATATCAGAGTTTTTTCAGGCCACTTGGCCAGCGATGGAATTCTTTATGACGTGAATAGAGATGAAGAAGAGCGCATCAGCTCTTTTAAATTCATGAAGGGGAAAGATGGAACAGACGAAAAAGAAATTATTGTGGGTGATATTGTAGCCATTCCGAAACTTCATAGCACCCAAGTTGGCGACACAGTAAGCGTAAAAAGCCAGAATATCCAGTTCCCCCCCATTAATTTCCCTAAACCTGTTTATAGCGTTGCAGTGTTGGCCAAGAGCCGCGCTGATGAGGATAAACTTTCCAACGCCCTTCATAAAATTCTTGAGGAAGATCCAGTCCTTACCTTCGAAAAGAACCCGGAAACTGGCGATAACGTTTTGTCGGGTATGGGCGACATGCATATAGATATTGTTCTTTCTCGCATACGTGAGCGTTACGGAGTTGAACTCGAAACGAAAACGCCCCAGGTTCCTTATAGAGAGACAATACGGAAAAAAGCTGAAGCTCAGGGGAAATATAAAAAGCAGACTGGCGGCCGTGGGCAGTATGGAGACGTCCATATTCGTTACTTGCCCCTAGAGAGAGGAGCCGGGTTTGTTTTTGAAGATAAAATTGTAGGCGGTGCTGTGCCCAAAGGGTATATCCCCGCAGTGGAGAAGGGGCTTAGAGAAGCTCTGTCGAAAGGTCCTTTAGCGGGATTCCCCACGGTAGATTTTCAGGCCGAGCTTTTCTTTGGTTCCTATCACGAAGTGGATAGCTCTGAAATGGCCTTTAAAATTGCAGCATCCATGTCTTTCAAGAAAGGAATTCTTGAAGCGAACCCAGTACTTCTTGAACCCATTATGGTTGTGGAAGTTATAGTTCCCGAAGAGTACCTTGGTGATGTTATGGGCGACCTTAACAGTCGTCGCGGCCGAATATTAGGTATAGACAGCCACGGACGCTTGCAGGTCGTGAGAGCCCAGGTTCCTCTTGCGGAGATGTTTAAATACGCTATTGTCCTTCGCTCCATGACATCTGGTCGAGGAACATTCTCTATGGAGTACGACCATTATGAGGAAGTTCCGGGGGATGTTGCGAAAAAGGTTATTGCTGAGCACAAGCAGGAAGAGGAAGAAGAATAATAAGAAGCATAGAATATGGAATGTAGAAATAAACCAGAAGGGGCCTCAACGAGGCCCCTTCTGGTTTATGTACATTAATAAATGTGCGGAGGTATGCCAAGACACAGAGCTAACGGTTCTTCTGATCTTCCGAGAAGAACTTCCACATAGTCGCCTCTGCTTTTTCAGGGCTAAGAACACCTTCTGACATGACATGTTTCCATGCCCGTTCAGTTAAGGAACCAATATAGCGATCAAAATCGGCGTTCAGGCGCTTTGCTGCTATTTCTAAAGTTTCTTTACGAAACATTTCCCATTTAGCCGCTTTTCTCTCGTCTATAGACATCTTAGCGTCCCTCCTTTGTATATGCTGACGTTACTTTTTTTCTCCTGCTTTTTTTGTGGAAATATATTCGTCGATGGCTACAGCCGCTTTCTTTCCTGCGCCCATGGCCAATATGACGGTTGCGGCTCCGGTAACAATATCTCCACCAGCAAAAACCCAGTCTGGGTCTGCTTGCCCTGTCTCTTCATCGGCTTCAATGTATCCCTTCTTATTGAGCTTCAGTTCAGGGAAAGCGTTGAGCAAGACTTTATTGGGGCCTTGTCCAATAGCTTCAATAATAGTATCGGCCTCAAGGGTAAACTCACTGCCGGCAACGGGCTGAGGACGGCGACGGCCAGAAGCGTCAGGTTCGCCAAGTTCCATGCGGATACACTTGACTCCCACCAGGTTGCCCTTGTCGTCTCCTACGTACTCTACAGGGTTTGTAAGCCAGTTGAATACGACGCCTTCCTCTACGGCGTGATGGTACTCTTCAATACGGGCAGGAAGCTCTTCAAGAGAGCGGCGATAAACCACCTGCACGTTCTTCGCGCCGAGACGAAGAGCGGAACGGGCAGCATCCATAGCCACGTTTCCGCCACCTACGACAACCACTTTCTCTGACTCTTTCACAGGGGTGTCGTATTTAGGAAATTCATATCCATGCATTAAATTGATTCGGGTCAAGTACTCACTGGCAGAATACACGCCATTCAAGCTTGTTCCAGCAATTCCCATGAAATGAGGAGTTCCTGCTCCGGATGCAATGTACATGGCATCGTAATTATCACGAATTTCTTCAATGGTAACGCTCCGTCCTACGACGGTATTCGTCTGAATCTCTACGCCTAAAGCCTTAATGTTCTCAATCTCACGGCGTACGATAGCTTTAGGAAGACGGAACTCAGGAATGCCATACATGAGAACTCCGCCTGCGGCATGCAATGCCTCAAAAACAGTTACTTTATATCCCATTTTTGCCAAATCGCCAGCAACTGTCAAACTGGAAGGGCCAGAACCTACAACCGCCACTTTCCCTTTCGTCTGAGGTACGACCTTAGGTGGCTCTTTGCTGCCATGCTCAGCTTTCCAGTCGGCTATAAAACGCTCCATTTTACCGATAGAGACAGGATCATATCCCTTTATTTTCCCTACAGTGCAAACGCCTTCACACTGCTTTTCCTGAGGGCAGACACGTCCGCACACTGCAGGAAGGTTTGTGTACTGGGTAATAATCTCATACGATTCTTCCAGATTTTTTTCTCTAATAGCTTTAAGGAAAGCTGGGATATTAATGGAGACTGGGCACCCTTTAATACACGGAGCATTCTTGCACTGAAGGCACCGAGAGCTTTCTGCTACAGCCTCTTCAATGCTATAACCTATAACAACATCATTAAAATTCTTAATCCGTTCCTCTGGTGATTGCTCGGGAACGGGCAGTCTTTTAGGAGCAATATTCAACGCCATTTCCTATTCACCCATTTCAGCCTGAAATTTTTCCAAAGACATTTTTTCCTCGTCTTTGTACTGTCGCAGACGGTTCATGAACTCGTTCCAGTTCACGCCCCAACCATCGAACTCTGGCCCGTCGACACAGGCAAATCGGATCTGGTCGTTGATTGTTACTCTGCAGCCACCGCACATACCAGTTCCATCGATCATGATGGGGTTGAGTGAGACGAAAATGGGAATGTTCAATTCTTTCGCTTTGAAAGAAGCGAATTTCATCATGATAGAAGGACCAACGGCCCAAGCCTGGTCGATCTTCTCGCCACGCTCTGACAAGAGAGCCATGGCATCAGTAACCACACCCTTCATTCCTGCAGAGCCATCATCGGTAGTGATAATGAGTTCATCAGAGACTTGCTCGCACTCTTCCTTCATGATTACAAGGTCTTTATTCCGTCCGCCAAGGATGGTAATAACCTTGTTTCCCGCTTCCTTCAAAGCGCGGATAATGGGGAAGAGAGCCGCAATTCCTACTCCGCCACCAATGCCAAGCACTGTTCCATAATGCTTGATCTCGCTAGGAGTGCCCAGAGGTCCGAGAATATCAGAGAGAGAATCTCCCTCGTTCAATTCGGCAAACTCTGCTGTCGTCTTCCCTACAATCTGGAAGATCATCCTGATGAGCCCTTTCTCTCTGTCAAAATCAGCTACTGTGAGAGGAATCCGCTCACCTTTTGGGTTCGTTCTAATAATAACGAACTGTCCGGGCTGGACATGTCGCGCTACCCTTGGAGCCTCGACCCATACGTCGAACTCCTTCGGTACGACAAGCTTTTTGGAGACTATTTTGTACACTTTGTTTCCTCCTCGTTGTATCGAAGATGTACTGGGGGTAAATTTATTTGGGGTTGTGTTATCCACTCTCATCTCGATACCTTATATGTTATATTTATTTTGTCAATATAAATTATGCCACGAATCCTTCCTACTATACCTCAAGTTTTTTGCTATTTTGCACAAGGAAAAACATTACCCCCTACTTTATCCAAATGCAAGAATTGACGAATCAGGGGGAGGGATGTAATATACCTATAGAGGGTATATCCTTCAAGAAAAGGAGGAAAACAAAATGATTAAAGTATATTCCACTCCCACATGCCCCTGGTGCACAAAAGCCAAAGAATATCTTACTTCAAAAGGGATGATTTTTGAAGTAATTGATGTCTCCCAAAATAGGGAGGCGGCTATGGATATGGTACGAAAGACTGGCCAGATGGGAGTTCCAGTGGTGCAGTTTGATGAGAAGTATATTGTGGGGTTTGACCGACAGGCTATCGACGAAGAAATTGAAAAACTAAAGGCATAGCTTGCATTTCTTCAACTCTCCCATATCTGTCTTTTATACTTTCCCATAGCTTTGAGGTGAGAAAGAGTATAAAATTCTTACAGAGTTCAGATATAGGGAGGTCATAAAATGAAACCCTTGCTTCAGCTCCATTTAGGAGCTGCTCTAGGTTCCCATCTTGTTTCGGGAGGAGCAACGTTTCAGGAACTTCAGAACCTTTCGTCTCGCCTTAGACAGGCGGCTCAACAGATAAAGGAGCGATCTCGTGACGGTTTGCAGGGCACGGGATGGCTCCTTTTACCTTACTCTGATCCTACAGAGGTAATGAAAGTGGGAAGATCCCTCGCTTCTTTTGATGCGTTGATACAGATAGGGATTGGCGGATCAGCGTTAGGGAATCAAATGCTTCATTCTGCTCTTTTGCCCCCGTATTGGAACGAAATTTGTCATGAAAAAGGGAGGCCTCGTTTCTATATTTCCGATAATGTAGATTCTCTTGAGAACATGACTATGTGGAAGTGTGTGGATCCTAAACGTACTGCTTTGATTGTAGCAAGCAAGTCGGGCTCTACTGCTGAGACTATGGCAAACTTCCTCTTTTCCTGGGAACGTTTGGAAAGGGCTGTGGGAAAAGAAGAAGCAGCCAGGCAGACAGTAGTGATTACCGATCTGAAAGAGAGTCTGCTGAAGGATTTTGCTCTGGAGCAAGGCTGTCTTACGTTAGAGCTTCCTTCCACTGTTGGAGGCCGTTACTCTGTTCTTTCCCCGGTGGGGTTGCTTTCTGCCGCTGCTCTTGGAATAGATGTGCCAGCCCTTCTTTGCGGGGCCCGCGAAATGGCGCAGTCTCTCGTCGATCTGGAGGGAATGGAACAGAATCCAGCCTGGGTTTTTGCGGGACTCACTTGGCTTCATTATCTCAGAGGAAGGAATATGATTGCTTTTATTCCATATCTTGACGGACTCGCCATGTTCAGTGACTGGTTCGCTCAACTTTGGGGGGAGAGCCTGGGGAAGGCAGGAAGAGGGTCTACCCCCATTAAGGCTCTTGGAACTATCGATCAACATTCCCAGCTTCAGTTATACACGGAAGGGCCAGATGACAAATTATATGTATTAGTACATGTGAAGCATGTGGATGAGGATATTACAATTCCTCTCTCTAAAGATAAAAGCCTGTCTTCTCTTTCATATCTTTTCAATCAGTCAATGAATCGGCTACGGGATGTAGAGCAGCTCTCCACAGCTTCCGCCCTCATTAAGGCAGGGCGTCCGGTTCTTTGGGTGGAGATACCGAAACTTGATGCGAAGCATCTTGGAGGGCTTATCTATTTCTTCGAGTTTGCCACAGCTCTTACTGGCGGGGTGATGGATGTAAATCCTTTCGATCAGCCAGGAGTAGAGCAAGGGAAACATTATACATACGGTTTGATGGAGAGGCCAGGCTATCAGTCTTTCGCAGAAGAAGCCCGCGGTTTTTCCGCATTGCTTTCTCAACGTACGATCGCCATCCCATCGCAGGAAAAGTGTTAGAATACAGGGCAGATTAGAGACTATATAAAACATAAAAACTTAACCCCGGCTGGATGGGAATCCTGGTGGGCTTGCAGACTGTAGATTATGTAAAAGGAAGAATAAGTAAAGCTGAATAGAAGGGATTGGGGAAGTATGGATACGTCTCTCCTGAACGTACATTCCATAACAGTTCGTCGGGGAAATGCGACGATACTGAGGGATTTAAGCCTCCGCGTAGAGGCTGGAGAAGTGACAGGTGTATTAGGTCGAAATGGAGCAGGGAAGTCGACCCTCGCCTATGCGCTGATGGGGGTGCCAGACTATATTCCGGCTAAAGGGACTATTTTTTTCCAGGGCCAGGATATTACCCAGTGGGCTATTACCGAGCGTGCCAGAGCAGGTATAACGTTGGCGTGGCAGCTCCCAGCAAGATATGAGGGTATTACAATTCGAGACTATCTTCGCACGGGAGCAAAAAGTTGTTCAGAACGAGATCTGGAAGAAGCCATGTCTTTTATTCAAATGAATTCTTCTTTTCTGGATCGCTGTATAGATAAGAGCCTTTCAGGGGGGGAGCGGAAACGCATAGAACTTGCCTCCATTTATTTAATGAAACCTCAACTGGCTATTTTGGATGAACCGGATTCAGGGGTGGATTTGCTCGCTTTGCGGGAGGTTATGGGGCTTTTGCGTCTCTTGGCAGATGGTGGAAGTGGCGTAATGGTGATTACCCACCGGGAAGATGTGGCGGCAGGTTGTGACCGATCATACCTTATGTGCGATGGCCGAATTATATTGGAAGGCAGTGCCTCAGCTGTAAAACGCTATTTTATGTCTCAGTGCCGCCCTTGTGACGGATGTGAAGAGCAGGTGATTCGCCGTGGCAAAGATTAGCGAAGAGTTTCAAGAGATCCTTTCTATTGCTGCCCAATCTCCCAACCATGGCTATTTCAACCATCGCAAAGGAGCGTATGCCTTTATTCAAGCGAATAAAGTTGTTGACTATCATGAAATAGAAGGAGTCCATATTGAGGCTTACGAAACAGACGATGGAGTAAAGGCCTTTATTGAGATAGAAGAAGGGACGCAGGTGAAAGAGCCTGTTCATCTCTGTTTTGGCGATGTCCGCAAAGATGGGCGGCAGGTTATCGTAAGTCATATTGTAGTAGGCCGCGGGGCGAAGGTGGAGTTTTTAGCTCACTGTGTGTTCCCTCATGCAGAAAAATTCCTTCACGCCATGGAAGGCCTTGTGGAGGTAGGGGAGGGAGCGGATGTTGCTTATAGAGAGCTCCATTTTCACGGACCGAAGAGCCAGATGGACGTTCGGCCTGTAACGAAAGTGACAGTTCAGAATGGCGGCCGGTACGTAAATGATTTTACGTTAGTAGAAGGGCAGATCGGTACCCTTGATATTAAGATCGATATAGATGCTGTTGGAGAGGGGAGCCATGTAGAGCTTACCTCAAAGGTCTATGGGAAACATGATGATCAAGTTAAAATTCAGGATGTTGTAAAATTGTCTGGACAGAATAGTTCGGCGCTTATTAAGACTCGTACCGTTTTGAAGGATCACAGTAGAGGGAGTTTCCTTGGCATGATTGATGGGGCGGCTTCAGGTGCGAAAGGCCATGTTGATTGCACGGAAGTGATTCAAGGTCACGCTGTGGCCGATGCTTCTCCTGTGGTGCGAGCATCTCACCCGGAAGCGGAAGTGACCCATGAGGCAGCTATAGGTCGAATTGCCGACGATAAAATAGTCGGACTTATGGCGAAAGGGCTTTCGGCGGACGAAGCTATAGACATGATTGTCTCTGGTTTGTTGAAGTAGAGACACCCGATTAAAAAAATAATAGATGAGGGAGAAGCTTCGTATGTGAGCTCCTCCCTTTTCTTTGTCTTCTTGGCGACTCGTACTCAGCCTTCCCCTATTCTCCATTTTGTAAGCGTGGCACAAAATTACGGACCAAGTGTTTCGCTATCTGCCTTCCCCTTTTGCTCCAACTCACCTCAACAGGTCTCGGGGGGGCTCTATCAGTCTTCCTCTTTTTCCTTTTGCCATATGTCGGAAGAACGTATTGAGGAGAGGGCGTGAAGAATATTGACTTTGATCCACGGAGCTTCTTTCTCAAGCTCCCCAATGAGAGAGCGGGTGCGGCTTCTCTGAGTATCTAGAGAAAAAGGACAAACTTCTTGAACGACAGGCAGATTGAGTCGCACCGCTTCACTGCGCAACTCTTCCTCACCTACGTAGATGAGGGGCCTGATGACCCAGACGTTTGTTCGACTTTGCCAGAAGCGAGGTTGAAAACATTTGAATCGGCCAGTTTGAAATAAGTTCATAAGCACAGTCTCTGCCACATCGTCAAGATTGTGCCCTAAAGCCAGAACGTTATATCCTTTATCTTGAGCTACGGAACTGATAATTCCTCGTCTAAGGTTTGCACAAAAACTGCAGGGAGATTTTTCGTCCCTGTTTTTTATTATTTCCGATATAGGGTAGAGAGTGATAAAATGATCTACTTCTAAAGAGTGGCAAAAGTTGGTTAGAGGCTTGGTGTCTAAATGTCCCCCGGAAATATCTACTGTGCAAGCGGCGAGGTCGAAATGGCGAGGTGATCGTTTCCTGAACAACGCGAGGGCTGTGAGCAACATGAGACTGTCTTTTCCTCCAGAGAGTCCCACCATTATTTTATCCCCATCGTTGATCATGGAGTAATCCCCTAGCGCTTTGCCGATTCTTTTCCTGATAGTCGGTTGTATTTTTAGTTCTTTATCCTTTATTCCTTGAATCATCTGTAAATTTGTGCCTCTCTTTATAAAATAAGTTATAATTAGGGCTGAAGTCCCAACTGTATGGAAGATAGAAGTACGGTATAGTTTTGCGAAAACAACTAAACTATACCATAGCTATGGTGAAATGATTTTAAAAGAGTACGTGGAGGTGGAGCTATGGATCCGATACGCCTGGTTATCGCGGATGACCATCGACTCTTTCGAGATGGCGTCAAAAAGTTGTTAGAGCTGGAGTCGGATATAGAGGTGATCGGTGAAGCTGGAGATGGGGAAGAGGCGCTGAAGGTGGTCCGAGACAGGGAGCCAGATGTGCTTCTCTTCGACATTAATATGCCCAAAATCGATGGGATTCAGCTCGTGAGGGAGCTGAACAGTTATCCCCATAATATTAAGTACGTGGCTGTGAGCGCTTACGATGATGAAGATAGCCTGTCGGCTCTTTCTTCAGCTGGAGTTTTGGGATTTGTTTTGAAAGCGTCTGGGCGAGTAGAACTTTTGTCGGCTATCCGATCGGCCAACAGAAACCAGCCTTACGTAGATCCTCGCGTTGCAGGAAAGCTGCTCACTTCTTTCTCACGGCGTAAAGAGGAGAACGACCAGCTTTATGAACTGACACCCCGAGAAAAAGAGATATTATACTGGCTGTCTCAAGGGTTGAGTAATGCTGAAGTGGCTTCTAAGATGGTGCTTTCAGAAAAAACAGTGAAGAACCATGTAAGTCACGTTCTTAAGAAACTAGACTTACGGGACCGCACGCAAGCGGCTATTCTTGCGTGGAGAATTGGGTTTGCCCAGCTGCAACCGGAATCATTACGCCAAATCATTGGTGGCAGTATAGGAGAAAAATAAAAAAATTCATAAAAAGGAGAGGCTTTTTGTTCAGCGCCCCAAAAGCTGGACATGGAATCCAGCATGTAGAGGTGCGCTTCATTTGCCTCTCCTTTGTCCTTTTTGCTTTTTATCCTATTCCTTTATTTGTTGTTTTGTTGCATCCCAAGCTGAGAAGAGATCCCAGATATCCACGAAAGCTGCTGTTGAAGCTGAGCCAGCCTTTTTTCAGCATCAGTGTATTGTTTGTAAATGCGCTTCTGCCTAACGGCGAGCTGTTTATCGAAGTTTGAGATGCGTTTGTCAAGAGAAGAGATCTGATCTTCCCAGAACTTGATTTGGCTCGGGATTCTTCCCTTAGGTTTCGATGTCCCCCCTACGGCGACTGTGGAGGAGCTGACACATCCTTCCATAGTGGCGTCTAATCGCTTCATGACGGTGGTCATGAAGGTCTGAACTGCCTCAGGGTCCCTTTTCATGGCTTCCATAAATTTATCTGTATTAAACTCTAACTTACCGCTTTTACCAAAGTTGGCCTTTTCTGTGGAAATACCTAACTGGGAAAGGCGGGTATAGGGATCGTTCATCCCTAAAACTCCCAACACTCCACTGAGGTCGGAGACGGACGCCTGTTTCCCGCTTCCGGCAGCGATGACAAGTCGATCCTCGCTCACCCGAGCTGTGGCCAGGGGAGGGGAGTATGGTTCTCCTTCAGAGTTATATCGTAAGTCATGAGCATTATTGATGCGGTCGGCTACGTCTTGGAGGGTATCCTCCGGCTTCACTGCAATAGCTACGCCGCGGTCTCCCACAGAGAGAGTGAAGGATGTATCGTTGGTGAGACCTTCTTCTTTAAGAGTCCCTAAAACAGCCTGACTGCCTGTCCTCTTTGTAAAGGGAATGAGGGCCGGGTTTCCTAAATCGTAGCGCAATTGACTTTTAATTTGCCAAAGGGTGGAGTCTCCATGGAGCTTTCCCCATTTGCGCTCAAAATCAGACTTAGGATTTTTAACAAGCTCCTCGGAGAGGCGGATATTAATCCAGTCCATAATTTCATTATAGGCTTTGACGAACTCTTGAGTTGACGTAACGGCTTTTTCCGCATCAAGAGATATGTCCATGGTCACTTTACCAGGCCCGTTGATAGAGAGGGTTACCCCTTCAAGAACGTCATTCACAGTATTGCTCGAACGGGTAATCTTCATCCCATCCACTATGAATTCGGCATCCTGAGCGGCAATATAGTGGTCGACATCATTGGCATTAAGTCCAAGTACATTCAAAACCTGGGCGCTATCTCCCTGATCAAGTGTGTAGACGTTAGCGTTAACTGTATACGATACCTTGTATTTTGACCCTTCTGCCGGTTTATTCCCGCCATCAATCCACGTTATTTTGTTACTTCCTTGCTCCACTGTGAAATCTGTACCTTCCACATAGGTCGTTTCACCTTGAGCCACAACAAGCTTGCCGTTGGCAGGGGCCTGTTTATCGAAAGAAAAATCCAGAAGGTCGGGGTCCCCGTCAGCCCCTCGTGTGATTGTGGATGAAAAAGTTTTCTCACCCAACCCCGTTTCGGGGCTCTCCAGGATAATCCTGTTATCTACAATACGAGCCGTTATCCCCAAAGCTTCTCCTTTGGGCTGTCCATCTGCATCTAGTGTTATATCTGTAGCCTTGTTAATTTTATCCACTACTTTTTGGAGGGAATCCGAGGATGAGACATCTATTTGGGCTCGTTTCCCTCCAATAGAAATATAAAAGGTCTCGTCTGCTGTAAGTCCGGCATCAGCCATGGTCCCTTTAATTTGAGAGCTGAATCGAGTCTCCCGCGTCGCTTTTTGTAATATTTCGATCTCGTGGCGACTGATAGCTGCTTTAGACGAAACCTCTGCCGTAACAATTGCGTTACTGTTGGCCCCTCCGCTTAGAACAATAAATTCAGCCTGTTTGCTGCTGTAAGTGCTCTCAAGTTTTAGGGGGGATAACGCCGTACTTGCTTGTTTAATAGAGGCGGAGAGCTCTTTGTAGAGCCCAATTTTGAGTTCCAGTGTATCTTTTTGCTGGAGCCACACCTCTCCGGGCTTCTTCGCCTTTTCCATAACTTTATCGAGCATTGCTCCCCAATCTATACCTGTAGCAACTCCAGGCATTGTAAAGAGTGGATCGTTCGAACTAGCCATAGCGTATCCTCCTTACTCTGTATGATCCTTTATATTAATTATCGGACAAAGAGGTGAATGTCTTGATAGAATTTTTGCACCACATATTCGGGGTTTCTCCTCTCATCGTGGTAGAATAACGTTTTAAGAAGGTTTTGAAGGGGCTGGTCCCATGATTGGAGTTATACAAAAAGAGCTGCAAGAGGCTATATGCGTTAAAAAGGCGGCATTGGCTCTATCCGAAAAGGTTGAAAAAGCAGCTAATATCCTCATACAATCTCTCTCCCATGGTGGAACAATATTTCTTTGTGGCAACGGAGGATCTGCTGCTGACGCTCAACATTTAGCGGCAGAGCTGGTTGGCCGTTTTGAGAGGAACCGCAGGGCTTTGCCAGCTATGGCTTTGACGGTAGATACAAGCATTATGACGGCAGTTGCCAACGACTTTGGGTACGAGGAGATTTTTGTGAGGCAACTTGAAGGCTTGGCTGAGCCGGGAGATGTGTTAGTGGGCATCTCTACCAGCGGCCGAAGTTCCAATGTGGTAAGAGCCATGAAGTGGGGGCGTGAAAATAACCTCGAAACTATTGGAATGACTGGCGAGAAGGGTGGAGACATGGTGCCTTTTTCCTCTGTCCTGTTAGCGGCTCCTTCCCCACACACTCCCCGCATTCAGGAACTCCATATCACATGGGGACATATTCTATGCAAATTAGTAGAGGAGGCTTTATTCCCTCATGAACCATGAATTGGCTGTAATTCTGGCAGGAGGTCTCGGCACTCGTCTGCGATCTGTTGTTTCGGACTGCCCAAAGGCCCTTGCTCCTATTCAGGGTAAACCTTTTCTTCATTGGTTGCTTTCTTTCCTTTCGCGCAGAGGGATTGGTGAATGTCTTTTGCTTTTAGGCTATAAAGCCGAGCAAATTATGGAATACTGTGGAGATGGAAGGGCCTGGGGGCTCTCTATAAATTACAGCCTCGAGCCAGCACCTCTGGATAAAGGGGGGGCTTTGCGTTTCGCTCTTCCGCAGATACACCACGATGATTTCCTTTTCCTGAACGGAGATACAATTCTGGATGTGGATATTCCGTCTATGTTCTCTACAAGCCGAGAACGTGGGTCTCATGTGCTTATAGGGCTTAGAAAAGGGCCGTCTATAGAGAGGATGGATCCAGTGGAGATCGATGGGGCGGGGAAAGTATTGCGCTTTGGGGATGTTACTATTCCTGCCGATGAAAGAGGAGAATGGTTTGTGAACGGTGGAGTATATGTAGTCAAGAAACACGTGGTAGAATCTCTTCCAGAAGGGCGTCTTTCTTGGGAGAAACAGGTTTTGCCGACGCTCTTGCGAAAAAAGCAGCCAGTTCATTCTCTCCAGTCCAGAGGATATTTTATCGACATTGGAGTTCCAGAAGATTATCAGAGAGCACAAGAAGAAATTCCTCGTTTTGTAGCCTCTCTGAAGGCTTAAAGAAGGTGTTGTGAATGTCTACAAAAATTTTTATTACGGGAATTGGCGGTTTTATAGGAAGCCATCTTTCGGAATTTCTGGCACGTCAGGGCTTCGAGGTCTGGGGCTCTTATTTTCGCCCCACCAACGATATGAGCGTCCCTCGCCAGCATGCGAAAGGTCTTTTCAATATTGATCTCCGGCAACGGGATCATCTGGAAGAAGCCTTGAATATTGTTCGTCCGCACGTAATTTACCATTTGGCGGCTCAGAGCTATCCCATGGCTTCCTACAAACAACCTGAATATACAGTAGAGTCTAATATAATAGGAACTCTCAATCTCTTCGAAACAATGCTCAAGCTCGATCTTCATGAGGCGAGGGTTCTGCTCGCTTCTTCCACGGCTGCTTACGGCTTCATTGATCCATCTGAGGCGCCAGTTACGGAGGATCAGCCGTTCCGCCCAGCTCATGTGTATGGTATGTCTAAGGCTGGTCAAGATTTGTTAGGGTATACCTACTTTAAGACTCATGGCCTTGACATTATCCGGATGCGGATCGGGAATTGCGTTGGAAGGCGACGGAGGGGAGAGGTCGTTTCCGATTTTACCATGCGCCGAGCCCAGATAGATTTGGACCTTATTCCTCCGAAGTTCAGAGTGGGGAATCTTTATACGAAGCGGGCTTTCCTTGATGTGCGAGACGCGGTAGAAGGCTTTCTGGCCTTGCAGAAAAAAGGGAAAAGCGGAGAAGCGTATAATATTTCTGGCGCTGAAGCCGTTTCTATGCAGCACCTCCTTGACGTGGTGTTACAGGGTTGTGAGAAAAATGTCCACGTTGTGGAAGACCCAGAACTGGTTCGAGCTGTTGACGAGCTTATTTATTGGAATGACCTTTCCAAAATAAAGAAAGATACAGGCTGGTTTCCTTGCCGGAAGCTCGAAGAAACAGTTGTGGATATGATCGATTGGTGGAAAGGCGTTTTACCTTGCGGGCGTTAGAGGGAGGAAACAAATATTGATAATAACCATTGACGGAAAAGAACTAGAGCTGAATTTAGATGATAAAGAGCTCCTATTGAAAGAGGTACAGCAACGGCTTCTGGACAAGGGGCGGATTCTTCACTCTATTAAAGTGGACGGAGAAGAGGTTGAAGAGGACGTTTTTCTTTCCTGTCAAGGGGTGGAGACAGTTGATTTTTTAAGTACCTCCATTCGCCAATGTGTATTGGAATCTCTGGAGAGTGCAGAATCTTATTTCCCTGCCCTGTTGAATGGCATGGAACGCATCGTGGAGTTTCTCGAGGGAGAAGAAACGGATAAGGCGTTAAAGAGCCTCCAGCAGGGGATAGAGGGAATTGGGTGGTTGCTGCATACTATGCGGAACTCTCAATTCTTGCTCGGCGCTGAGGATAAAGATCTTGGAGATGGAAAGCTTAAAGAGACCTGGGCACACCTTGAGGGGGCGTTGAAAAAGGCATCTCTAGCTTTGGAGAAGGCGCAGATGCTGGAACTAGCATATATTATCCGGAATGAAGTTATACCTCTTCTTGACGGACTGTCACCGTACATAGAGGGACTTCTTTCCTTAGCTCGCAGTGCCATACAATAATCTTATGAAGCCGGCGGTTTTTCTGGACAGGGATGGCACTTTAATAGAGCATGTTCCGTATCTGTCTGAAATGAGTCAAATTAAGCTTGTGCCTCATGCTGTTGATGCTTTAAAAATTTTAAGAGATATAGGTTTTAGCATTGTAGTTATTTCTAATCAGAGCGGCGTTGCCAGAGGATATTTTGATGAACCCTTCGTTCAGGCTTGTCATAAAGAAATTGAACGTATGCTTGAGGATGAAGGTGCCTCCATTGATGGATATTATTATTGCCCCCACCATCCCCTTTTTGGGACTCCTCCGTATAAGAAACAGTGTCTTTGTCGGAAGCCGTCCCCTGGCCTGGTTATGCAGGCGGTGAGGGACTTGGCATTGAACCTTTCCTTGAGTTGGGTTGTGGGAGATAACGAACCGGATCTGCTTTTATCTCAAAATGTAGGATGTCCTTTCATATTGGTTCGAACTGGATATGGCAGAACGATGGAAGAGAAGAGTAACGGAGACCTGCCAACAGGAACAGTCGTGGATGGACTGTACGAGGCTGCCCTCTATATACAGTATCTCTGCGAGTGAGATTCAAAGAGGGGTATGAAAAAGGACCCCATGAGAGGTGTGTAACTTTTGACATTACGAAAAGGACTTGTCATCTTTTTAACATTGACTTTCGGCGTGAGCGCTATAGTCCTTCTTTCAAGTGTGGACGAGGAGACAGTTAAAATGCTCCTTTCCGCAAAGAAAATAGCGCTGCTTATGGCTCTCGCCCTCGTATTTTGCGCATGGTGTTTTGATGCGTTACGGTTTTGTGCTATCGCCAGAGCTGCGTCTGAAAAAGTGACTTTTCGCCTTGGGGTTATACTTACATGGCTTCACTACTTCGGCTGTGCAGTCACGCCAATGCAGAGCGGGGGCGGCCCCTTTCAGGTTTTTGTGCTTTACAAACATAAGATGCCTATTGGCAAAGGAGTCGCAATTACCCTTACCCGCACTCTATTAACCCTTTTGTTGCTTGGAATTGTGGTGCCCATCTCCCTCATTCTTGTCCCTGATTTTTTGGGAGAGGGTCTTTTTTTAAAGAGCATATTTACCTATGTGGCTATTTTTGTAACAGTATCTTGGCTCTTGGTAGTTCTCAGCTTGACTCGCCCAAAACTTATGAAAAAGTGGGGGCAAATACTGACTCTTTGGCTGAAAAAAATTGGTCTGGTTAGACCTCGAAAAGTGCTTTGCATTGTTCGTCGAGTGAATCACGAGATCGATAATTACAACGAGAATTTTAGGCTGTTCTTCTCGTCGGGCCTTCCTTACTTTCTTCAAGCCATATTTTTCTCGGCGCTGCACCTGGTCTGCCTTTTCTCTGTCCTCCCCTGTCTCATTTGGGCTGTAGGCCTGCCGGTAAATTATCTCCAGGCCTTTATGACTCAGGCCGTGTTCATGTTCGTCCTTTACTTTATCCCGACTCCGGGAGCGAGCGGTGTAGCCGAAGGTGGAGGAGCGGCTCTTTTTGGATTGTTGGTTCCATGGAATATTGCAGGCATTATGGCAATTCTATGGCGTTTTTTTACAGAATACCTGGCTATAGGGATGGGTACTATTGTGGCTATCCGATTGCTAGGTTGGGGCACGAGCGAGCAAATATTTAAAGAAGAAAGCGAGAAGTGTTCTCATCATGACGCATAACTCATTTCGCGCCAAAGTTTTCCATTTACGAGGGGGGCTGTGGACAGGACTGTATCTCCTCATCCTCTTAGGGGCTCGACCTGTTTGGGGAAGAGTTCTTCCTTCCCTTCTGCTTGTGGCGATAGGGCAATTCTTACGATTTTGGGCTGTGGGATGTATTCAGAAATATCGTGGAGAACAAGTCAAAGCCGACCAGCTCGTTACGTGGGGGCCCTACGCTCTGGTACGAAATCCCCTTTACGTAGGGAACGGCCTTATAGGTCTGGGATGGGCCGTATTAGCAGGGCCTTGGGTTGTGGCGCTCTTCCTCTTCTCTTTTGCGCTCATATATGGAATCTGGATTGTGCCCTATGAAGAGAGCTTTCTTCGAGACAAGTTTGGTGAGCGATATGACGAATATTGCCAAGAGACAGGGCGTTTTTTCCCTGTCGCATGGCCGGAGGATCGCTTAAGAGGACCATATAACTGGGCGACGGTGTGGAAAAGTGAGCGACACTCTCTTTGGGTAACAATAGCTGGAACAGTGGTTTTATTATCTCGTTTCCGGTGGTGATAAAGAGTCATGAAGGTTGTGCAAAGATATGGAGAGATACCGGGAAAACAGTGGAGTCTCCTCGCTTCTCCTCTAGGGAACTGGATAGTGGAGTGGTGTGATGATGGTGTTATTTCTCTTTCGCCTAACGGCAAAAAAGAGTCGGTTTTTTCTCACGCTGTACCACCTGCATGGATAACTGAGGCATGGAAAGCTTTTTGGGAGGGGAACCCCTTCTACATTAACCTCTGCCAAATCGCCCCTCTAGGAACCTTTAGCATGAGAGTATTGGAGATAACATCATGTATTCCAAGGGGAGAGGTGAGAACCTACCAGGAGATAGCTTCCTTGGCAGGAAATTCTTATGGCGCTCGTGCGGCAGGAAATGCTCTCCGGCGAAATCCCTGGCCTCTTTTTGTCCCCTGCCATCGAGTTATACGTAAAGATGGAAGACTCGGTGGGTACGCCGGCCCCAGCGGCACGGATTTAAAACGCCGCCTCCTTCAATATGAAATGGTGCCTGGTTTGAAAAACAGCCACTGCTCGTCCTGATAACGGAGAACAGTGGCTGAAAACGTAAGGTTATTTATTTCTCAGTAGGTATTTTCATAGTCGCGCCGCAACAGCGAGATTTGGCCGTTAAATGCTACTATTTATTTCTCAATGGGTACTTCCATAGCATCGGAGGATTCTGGTAAAATTTGCCCTCCATCAACGACAATAGTCTGCCCTGTAATAAATTTCGCCAGGTCAGAGGCTAAAAAGACCATGGCGTTTCCTATATCTTCAGGTTTTCCTAAAAATCCGAGAGGAATAGATTTCTTCATGGTGTTATAGTATTCCTCTCCCATACTGAGCAGCCCTTCAGTCTCAATGTTCCCTGGCTGCACGGCATTGATCCTGATGCCGTATCGGGCAAGCTCTATTGCGGCAGACCGCATAAATCCGAGCTGGGCGGCTTTAGTTGCCCCATAGTGACTCCATCCAGTATATCCAGTAACGGGGCCTGTAATGGAAGATGTAATAACAATATTGCCGCCCCCCTGCTTTTTCATATAGGGAATACACTCTTTAACAGCCAAGAACATCCCCTTCACATTAACTGTATTGATATAATCCCATTCCTCTTCTGACATGTTCTCTATAAGGGACATGGGGAATATTCCTGCATTGCTGCAGAGAATGTCTATTTTCCCATGCCTTTCTATTGCAGTATCTACCATATTCTTAATATCAGCGGCTTTACTTATATCAGCGACTATATAGGAGATAGCGCCGAAATTCGATAGCTCTTTAACTGTGTTCTGGAGATCTTTTTCTGTCCGACCTGTGATGATAACAGTAGCTCCATGATTTAAAAAGGTTTTTGCTATCCCTTTTCCAATACCTTTGCTAGCTCCAGTGACAACCGCGAATGCCCCTTCGAGAAGACGCTCCACTAAAATCGCTCCTTCCATAGTTTTGATAATTTATTCACATATAAAAGTATAGCATAAATTTGAATAAAAGTTAAAGGAAAATACAATACAAATCACAAAAATTCCAATGCACAGCGTAGAAAAAATTGAGCATAGAATATAGAACAAAGAAAACATTTTATATAAAAAGATAATAAAAATATTTATTTTTATTGCCAATATATATTTTTTTGTTATAATGACACATGGGGTTGTGTGAATGTAGTAACGATTTCATGAAGTTGAGAGGTGTTAAATCTAGGAAGGAGGATTACGTTATGAAGGGGTTTGCTATGTTGGGAATTGGTAAAACAGGTTGGATTGATAAGGACAAGCCAGTTGCCGGTCCTTATGACGCTATAGTCCGTCCTATCGCTGTTTCTCCGTGTACATCAGATATCCACACCGTTTTTGAGGGTGCGATTGGAGACAGAAGAGATATGATACTCGGGCACGAAGCAGTTGGGGTTGTGACGGAGGTTGGGGCGGAAGTCAAGGATTTCAAGCCTGGAGACAGGGTTATTGTTCCTGCCATTACTCCTGATTGGCGTTCCATTGCTGTACAGAGAGGCTTTCCTCAGCACTCGAATGGTCTTCTTGCCGGATGGAAATTTTCTAACTTCAAAGATGGAGTTTTTGCGGAGTTCTTCCATGTAAACGATGCTGATATGAATCTTGCATTGCTACCTGATAGCGTTTCCTCCAAAGCTGCTGTTATGATTACTGATATGGTAACCACCGGATTTCATGGAGTAGAGCTGGCGCAGATTGGGTTTGGAATGAGCGTTGCCGTTTTAGGCATTGGGCCAGTGGGGCTTATGGCAGTAGCTGGATCCGCCCTTGCTGGCGCTGGACGTATTTTTGCGGTAGGAAGCCGGCCCAAGTGCGTAGAAGTTGCCAAAGCCTATGGCGCTACAGACATTATTAATTACCGAAATGGAGATATTGTAGAACAGATTATGGAGCTCACCAATGGAGAAGGCGTGGACAGAGTTGTTGTAGCCGCCCCTGGAATTGATATGATCAAGAAGGGCGTTAAGATGGCAAAACCTGGCTCTGTCATTTCTAATGTTAACTATTATGGAGAAGGGGAAGACCTGTTAATCCCTCGGTTGGAGTGGGGATGTGGCATGGCCCACAAAACTATCAGAGGCGGCCTGTGCCCTGGAGGACGGGTTCGTATGGAGCGTTTGGCCTCCCTCGTTGAACATGGTCGGTTAGATCCGTCCCTGTTGCTTACTCATGAGTTTAAGAGTTTCGATAAAATGGAGGAAGCCCTTCTCCTTATGAAGGATAAACCAAAAGATCTCATTAAGCCTATCGTAGTTCTGGAAGATTAGAACTGAATTTATACTGAAAGTGGGGGCGTTTATTGGCCCCCACTCTTTTTTTACATCCGAAGTAAGTATCCTCCGAAAAGTCGCTGCCATGTATCGTCGTAAATCTTTTTTGGGGGGACGGGTTTTCGTGCCAACCCTTCCGTTATGGCGGCCTGCGCTACAGCTTCCGCCACCCGCGGGGCCGTTTCGTCTGAGAACAGGTCTGGCAGAAGGTGTCGCTCGTTCAGACGCCGTTTGTCTACTTCGCTTGCTACAGCTTGAGCAGCTGCGATGAGAATATTTTTATTCAGCCCTGTAGCGCGAACGTCCAGCAATCCCCGTACAAGGCCTGGGTAAATATAGAGGTTTGGCATGGCGTTATAGGCTGCTGTCGTCAATCCCATAGCGATAATAGATGCCCCGGCAGCCTCAGCTTCCTCCCACGTGATCTCCGGCGTAGGCATGGACAAGGCGAAAATAATGGGTTTTTTGTTCATGGTTTTGATGAAACTGGGTGGGAGTGTTCCTCGAGAGGAAAGGCCGACATACACGTCAGAACCTTTTATGGCCTCTTCCAGCCCGCCACGAAGTTTTTCAGGATTGGTGCGCTCTGACATATTTTGCTGTATGTGATTCATAAAAGGATTGTTTGCCCCAAGAATTCCCTTGCTGTTCAGAACTATTACGTTGGGAACACCCACGTAAAGAAGCATATCTGCCACCGCTATTCCCGCAGCGCCAGCTCCTTGTATAACCACTTTGATTTCAGTTATTTTTTTACCCACCACGGCCAGCGCATTGGTGAGAGCGGCCAGGACTACAGCTGCCGTGCCCTGCTGATCGTCGGAAAAGACAGGGATCTCAATGGATTGCAGCGCTTTTACAATATCGAAAGTGGCAGGGCTTGAGATATCTTCAATGTCAATAGCTCCAAAAGAAGGGGCTATGTGGCGGGCAAACTCTATAATCTCGTCTGTTTTATGAGTTTCGATACACATAGGAATGGCGCTAATATCTCCAAAGTTTTTGAAGAGAAGGCTTTTCCCTTCCATAACAGGAAGGGCCGCATGTGGCCCAATATCGCCCATGCCTAGCACGGCCGTTCCGTCAGAAATAATGGCGAGCCTGTTCCCTCTCCCTGTATATTCATAGGTTCGGTCATGATCTTCCTGAATCTCTAAAGCAGGGTAAACGCTTCCTTGCGCATAGGCTATAGCCAGATCGTCCTCGTTCCGAATGTTGATAGTCGGGTACGTCTTTACTTTCCCGCGAGCTCTTCGATGAAGCTCCAATGCTTTCTGTCTATCGACAGACACAACAATCCCCCCCTCAGTGGGCGTCTTTTATTCTTTGAATAAAGGCAAAAGAGCCTTGAATTCCGGAGTTCCAGACCTCTTCATCAGCTGATAAATCACGGTCTCTGTAGGAACAACAAGAGCACCTGCCTGAATCATAGTCTGCAAAGCCATCTCATGATTATCATTCTTTCTACTGCCGCAGGCATCGGCTGCAAGCCAAACCGAGAATCCATTCCTCAATAAGTCCATAGCTGTGGCTAAAACGCAGATATGACTTTCTATACCCCAAAGGACAACTTGTTTCCGTTTATGCCACTCTAATTCTTTCACAAAACCTTCTTCATCGCAGCAAGAAAAGTGAGTTTTTTCGAAAGCGGGAGCGTGACCTTCAAGGACTTCCAAAATATCACTGTCTGTTCTGCCGAGCCCTTTCGGGTATTGTTCCGTATAGACGAGGGGGATCTTGAATACAGCAGCCGTCTGAAGGAGACGGAGAGTATTGGCTTTCACCTCACGATCGTTGGATATAGCTGGAAGAAGTCGTTCCTGGATATCTATGAATAGGAAGAGGGTTTCCTGACAGGATAGTTTAGAGAGATTCATCTTATTCCTCCTTAATATTGGAATTTTTCTCTTGTACCATAAAAAATATTGTAATATAACTCGTGTAATCAGACACACTTTATGTTATGCTTCTCCTCAATAACGTTTGATTTGTACTTTTGGAGGTACTCGAATGACAAAGCCTCAGGGCGAAAAAAATAACAACGGATCTGAACAGTGGACGGTGCGCGATGTTTTGGTAGCCATGTCTGGTAAGGGATATCCGGCCTATCTGCTGAAGTTTATAACAGACATACAGCTTTGGATGGAAGATATTCTGTCTGGAGAGGAATGTAAAGAAAGCGAAAGAGATATTTTGATGCCGTACCTAGAGGAACCCTTCGAGGTGGATATGGATAATTTGTACTCCCGCCTCGAATGGATAGATCAGTTCGCCGACTTGATTCCGTCTACGCGAAAACCTTCGGGACATTGTGATGCGGTAGTGTTGGCATTAGGGCCAGCTCAGTTTGAGGATGGAATTCGCATGGCTATTGACTATGCCTCTCTTTTTGGCCGTGAGGTGTGTCAGCGTGTCTGGCTTGTGAGCGATAGCTATATGATTAGCGACCTTCTTCGTTATTCGGCCCATATTAAGGCTCTTTTCAATCAGGGGATCGTGTTCCGCTTTGTTATGGTAACCCCATGGGGATGGACAGAAATCCCTATAGGAGAGGAGACACATCCAGGCGGTCGCTTGAACTGGAGGAACCTCCGCAAGGGGTCTCAGGAGGCTTCAAATGGCCCGAATGGTGAAGACGATCGGGCTCGATAAGGGGTTTGACTGGCTGATCTCTGCGTGATACAATCTCGCCGTTCGGGGCGTAGCGCAGTCTGGTAAGCGCGCCTGGTTCGGGACCAGGAGGTCGGAGGTTCGAATCCTCTCGCCCCGACCATAAATAAAAATAGATCCTGGCTGATATGGCCAGGATTTTTTTTAAGGGAAAAATTTAAATTGACTAATGCTGACTATTTTGCTAAAATCCGCAATGGAGGGAAATATTTTGGCTATCGATAAAATTGCGGTTAATAGAAAGGCACGCCATGATTACTTTATCCTCGATACTTTTGAGTGCGGTATTGTACTTACAGGTACCGAAATAAAGTCTGTGCGTGCGGGTAGAGTAAATTTAAAAGACAGTTTTGCTATGATCCGCAACGGAGAACTTTGGCTTATAGGAGTGCATATTTCCCCTTACGAAAAAGGAAGTTACTATAACCATGAACCTGAACGAGATCGAAAGCTATTGGTGCATAGAGCTGAGATTGTTCGGTTAAATAGTAAGGTTCGCGAAAAAGGTTTAACCCTCGTACCCTTGTCTCTCTATATGAAAAATGGACGGCATGCTAAAGTTGAACTGGCTTTGGCGAAGGGTAAGGCCGAACACGATAAGCGTGATGCCATTGCTGAGAAAGATGCAAAACGGGCGATGGCCCGGGCTATCAGGCGTGATGGAAGAGATTAAGGGGGCGACTGGTTTCGACGGCAAGATGGAGGGTCTGGAAGAGCGAGTCGAGGACTCCGCAACCTCGCTAAACGGCGGAACAACAATAAACGTCAACAATAATAATTACGCACTGGCTGCTTAGTTCAGCCACGTCTTCAGTAGATCAGTCACCGGTCTGCTGAAAGGCGTCACAATAAGGTGAATGCCTCGCGGAGAGTGTCTCTGGCTTTGCGAGAAAGACAAGGGGGCTTGGGAGCGCAGAATCCTGTTCCTGGGAGTCTGCATCCGACACTAAATCAGGAACTACACTCGTAGGGCTTCCATGGCTGGCCCTTGTCGGACGGGGGTTCGATTCCCCCCGCCTCCACCAATTATAAAAGACAAACCCGTCTCTTTGGGGTATTCCCAGGGTGGCGGGTTTTCTCTTTCTTCTCTCTGCACCGCCTGGTAGTTAAATGGCTTCCTTGGGAAGCTTTCACTCAAAGCTGCGCCCTTGACCTTCCTCTTCATAGGTTACTCCGTCACGGATGTGATAAATGCGCTTAAAGGTGGGGATTATTTTTTCATCGTGGGTAACCACAATAACGGCAGTCTCGAACCTTTGGGCCATATCGTTCAAGATTCTGATGACCGCCAGCGCACGCTCGCTATCAAGTGGGGCAGTCGGTTCATCGGCCAATATTACCGGCGGGCGATTGACCAAGCCGCGTGCAATGGCTACTCGTTGTTGTTCTCCGCCAGAGAGTTGAGAGGGCATGGCCTTGGCGCGGTGCTCCACATCAAGCGCTTTTAACAATTCTATTGCTTGTTGACGCGCTTCGGCGTTAGGTTTCCCCGCCAGCATAGGCAGCAGGGCAACGTTGTCGGTAACATCTAGGAAAGGAATCAGATATGGCGCTTGAAATACAAAGCCGATACGGTCTCGACGTAGCGCGCGAAGATCTTTGATTTTCCAGCCATCGTGATAAATAACATCATCCCCGAGCATCATTTGCCCGGCAGTCGGCTCTATCACAGCCCCTAAACATTTAAGCAACGTGCTCTTGCCGGAACCTGAAGGTCCAATCAGCCCAACAACTTCGCCTGGCGCAACATGCATGTTTACCATCTTCAATGCGTCTACAGCAGTATCGCCACTCCCATAGCGTTTTCTTAACCCCGAGATGCGAACGCCTTTACCCGTCATATTTAACCTCCTATGGCTTCAGCCGGATCGACCTTAAGAGCGACACGAATGGCTATAATGCTCGACAGAATGCAGATCATAATCACGGCGATAAAACCAAGGACTGAATCGAGAGGCTCTAGCAGCACATATTTGGGGAAAATAGGTGCCATCAACAGGGTCGCCGAGATCTTCCCAACCACAAAACCGATCAAGCCCAGCGCGATGGACTGTTGTACGATCAAACCGATAATGGTGCGATTCTTTGTGCCGATCAGTTTCAACACTGCGATTTCTCTTATTTTCCCAAGTGTCAGCGTGTAGATGATGAAGGCGACAATAACCGAGCTCACAATCGAAAGAATCACAAGGAACATCGCAATTTGCTTTGCCGAGGTGGCGATCAGCTTGCCGACAAGAATTTCCTCCATCTGATCTCGAGTGTAGACCGTCAAGCGCTTCCAGCGTCGGATCGATTCAGCCACTTCTTCTGGAGCATGGCCTGTTTCAATCCGAACTAAAATCGCATTGACGTAGGGGTTGGTACTTTGCGAGGCAATAACCGTATCAAGTAAACCAGGCATTCCAGGCTGGTTAAAAGCTGGATTTTCAGCTGTGCGTCGGCGCTGTTCTCGGATGGCGTCATTGTCTTTTAAAAACTGGGCTTCTTGGGCATCTTTAAGCGGGATAAACACCATCGGATCACCATTAGAAGAAACCATCCTCCTGGTCAGGCCGACCACGGTGTATTGGTTACGACGGATCTGGATATGTTCACCAAGTTTAAATCCCGAGGCGATATCAGCAACGGCCTCGTAATGGCTCCGAGTGATCTGACGTCCTGCTACAAGATAGGGTGGCCAGCCCGGCGTTCCTGCTTCTCCAGGTGTGACGCCGGTAACCATGACGCGCACATCTCTTTCTTCTTTGCTTTTGCGCACCTGCATAGTGAAATAGGTGATGTTCGCTGTCTGTTTCACTCCCGGCATGCCTCGTATCTCGCGCCAGATGTCGTCGTAGATGCTTGATGATTCAGCATAAGGACCAAGCGTGTCTTTCTGTACTACCCAGAGATCAGCACCGCTGTTGTCGAGCAGCACCTTAGCGTCATCCACCATGCCACGATAGATGCCGGCCATGGATAATGTAACGCCAATCAGGAGTCCAAGTCCCATGGCGGTAAAGACGAACTTTCCCCAAGAGTGCATGATATCTCGCCCTGCCAAACTGATCATTGCGTTACCCCCGGGATATGATCAACGATGCGAATTCGGCGGCGTTCGTTCAATGCGTTTTCGCTATAGATCACTACCTGGTCACCAATCTTGAGCCCTTCTTGTACCTGTACGAGGCCCTCCAAATCAGCGATTCCTAGTGAAACTGGAGTAAAACGAAGGTCACCATTTATGACTTGCCACACGCCTAATTTGCCATCAATATGATGAATGGCGGCGTTAGGGACAACTGGAGTTTCCGCAAGCGTTGGTAATGTAATCGTGACTTCGGCCAGTTCGCCGATTGGCGGCATAGGATCGGGAATGTGGTCGAATACAACTTTGGCCAATACTTCCTCAGTTACCACATCTGCCAATGGCTCGACTCGCAGAACACGCCCTGTTTGCAGTTCACCTGCCTGGGAACGCAATGTGATCTGGGCTGATAAACCGGCGGCAAGACCTCGCGCACGAATTTGATCGAAGCGGACGTTGACCCACAGTGAGTACGGGTCGATCAATTCCACGACAGCTTGACCAGCAACTACGGTGGTTCCTGGATCGGCATTACGTGAAATAATCAATCCGTCAACTGGTGCAATCAGAGACAAATTACTGCGCTGCGCCTCTAGTGCCTCCCGCTCGGCACGTACACGGGAAAGCTCCTCACGTGCTGCAGTTAGCGCTGTTTCCGCAACCAACAGCTCTTGTCGTTTAGTGTCTGCTATCTCCTCACTGGCGAAACCCGCTTTAAGTAACTGCTCGTAACGTAAAGCCTGTGTTTTGGCATAATCCTTACGTACCTGCGTTTCACTTAAGAGAGCCGTTGCTCGCTTCAGGGTGGCATTTTGAGCCTTAATACGCTCATCAAGATCCACCGGATCCATTTCGCCAAGCGCTTGTCCCGCCTTGACATGTTCACCTACGTGTACATCCAAACGTTCGACCCGGCCCGCGAACGTTGGGCCAATCTTGTAGGTGTAACGAGCCTCAATGGTTCCAATACCGAATAGAGCAGGAGAGAGGCTCTTATTCTCGACTGTGGCCAACACAATTGATACTGGAGCAAGTGGCCCCGAACGCAAGGCCACATAGACAAAAAGCGCAAATAGAGGCACAAGTACAGCTATCAGTGCCAGTGTGCGTATTTGGAAAGGCAATTTTTTCATAGTGTATTCCTAATGCCTCGCTGGTAGATGCCAAAAACTTTTGGTGCATTGCGGCGCATATGGCTCACATCTCCAGCTATTAACGATTGCATGACCAACCCTTGAATAGAGCCTACGAAAAGTGTAGCTGCAGCTTCGCTATCAAGCTTCCCGTCAAGCTCTCCACAGTTTTTACCTTGTTCAAAGAAATGATTGAGGCGCTCTTTATAACGCATGGTAAGCGTTTGTGCCATCTGCTTGGGAACGGTTTCTTCAGAACGTTGCAATTCACAAAATAGCATACGTGGAATACCAGGATGCTCTGTTATAAAGTCCACATGTGCCATAAACATGCTTTCAAGAGCGGCGAGAGGAGAGGCTTTTGCGTGTACCGCCTTGTCGATGCGAGACATTAATCGCTCGGCTACCCATTCCATAACTGCTCGTAAGATGGCATCCTTGTTGGGGAAATAACGAAAAAGTGCACCTTGAGTCAATCCCATGTGTTTGGCTATGGCGGCTGTGGTAATTTCGCTCGGATTTTGTTCGCCAGCCAACTCGATCACCGCTTCTACCGTCATCACCCGTCGTTTCTCTCCCGAAAGATATTTGCTTGATGAGCTCATGTAAACCTCCATAAAAAAGTAATTAATTACTATTTTTTATCATGAAGGGGGGATTTGTCAAGCGTTTTTTAAACCTATTGTTGCTGGAGGGTGGCCTTCTTTGCGATCTGCTCCGCACCTTTTTCAGCACATTTCCATTTCTTTCAGTCAGCGGCATAGCATTTTGAGCACGGTGTATAGCCTTTTGCTTTTGCTTCCCAAAGTAAAACTTTCGATTTTTGTGAGATCGAACCGTTCTTGGCTTCAAGAGTTGGTGTCGATATGTGGACTTTCAGTCGAGCTTTATGGCAATATTATTAGGTTTATTGTGGTGTTGCGCGATTATTTTTTGATTCAGCTTTCTCAAATCCCCTCGTCTCACCGGATAGAGCTTTGTTGTTGATTAAGGTCGTGCGATAATCTTTGCAATAGCGTTTTTTTGTTAGGCGTCTTTTGCAAACGAGGGGTGGGGCAATATGGATTCTAAAGATAAGGTATGGGCGCATGTTCTAAACTTGGAAGATCTCGACGGTAGATTCCCTACCAGTAGTGCAGAATCCACGCACGTAAGAAGGTTTTCATGATTATTCGGGAGATACACGCCAAGAGCATTCTTTCAGCCTCAAAAATTTACCCTTATGTCATTAACCCCTATGTCGGCTGCCAACATGCCTGTACATACTGCTATGCCCGGTATATGAAAAAGTTCACTGGTCACAAGGAACCATGGGGTACGTTCGTTGACGTGAAGGTCAATGCTGCAGAGTTGCTGCAAAAAGAAATACGCAAGAAAAAGAAGGCGACAGTTTGGATCAGCGGTGTCTGTGACCCATATCAGCCCTTAGAGAAACGGTACGAGCTCACCAGGCAATGCTTGCAGATATTGTTTCGCGAAGATTGGCCCGTGGTGATCCAGACCCGATCTCCTTTGGTTCTTAGAGATATGGATATACTCAAAGAAGCAAAAAACGTGGAAGTAGGGCTTACTATAACAACTGCAAATGACGATATAAGAAAATTGTTTGAGCCTGCCGCGCCATCTATACCAGAGCGAATCAACGCTCTTATTGAATTACATCGGCAGGGAATCCGGACCTATGCAATGATTGCCCCGATTCTTCCAGGTGCGGAAAAACTGATTAATCTGCTGACAGAGGCTGTTGACTACATTTTGGTGGATCGCATGAACTACCACTATGCGGATTTTGTCTACAAAAAATACAGTTTGGAAGAGTATATGACGGAGGAATTTTTCGCTCGGGTAAGCCAGCAAATCAAGTCAGATTGCTTCCGTTTGGGTATTGAGTGCTCGGTAGTTTTCTAAGGAATGCCCGATCATAGTAGTTGCGTGTACTTACTACAGGCACTTTTGCTGTTTGGGTGTTCGCACTCATTTGGTCAGAATTGCATAGGCAATCCGTTCTTTATATATAAAATGTTTTTGTTATTGAAATCTCTTTTTTTTTAAATTATTATTGATATTGATTATCGTTATCTAAGTACTTATAAAAGGAGGTTTTGTTTTGAAGACCATCGAAGAGGCAGTTGCGGTTTATTTTCAAGATCTTAAAAAAGGATGCAATAATCTTATCAGTTGCGACCAGTTGAAAGAGCTTATGAGTAGAGAAGATGTTTATATTCTTGATATTCGGAAGCCAGAGGATTTTGAAAAAGAACATCTGGAAGGCGCTATCAATGTTTTTTGGAGTGAGGTAGGAGATCATCTGGATGAAATTCCGAAAGATAAAAAGGTGGTTGTCTGTTGCTATTCAGGTCAATCTGCAGGGCAAGTCGTGTCTCTTATGAGGTTGTTAGGTTATAATGCGTGCTCTCTAAAGGGTGGTATGCAATGTGATTTGACCTACCTACCTTTAGAAGCACATTGCTGTGACATACAAACAGAGACGTGTTCGTCTTGAGGCATTTAGATATATTTCTCCGTGGGAGAAATGAATAAACACATTGTTCAGCACCTCAATGTTAATCAATAGCTAAGTAATTTGAGAGGAATGGGTTCGACACTTCGGTGCTTAGGCGCTTGGGTACCATCGGGCTCATTCCTTTTTTATTTGTTTATAGCCCATCTTTCTGCCTCGCCGGAAATAACTTGAGGTACAATATATATTAATTTGCATATTTGGTGCGTGTTTACGTCTTTGCCATGTGATTATGCCTTTATCACGTGCTCGTGCCTGTGGCGGCCTGGACAAAAATATGCGTAAGAAGAGGCTGAGAATGTAAAATCCTCAGCTATAATTCAAAGAGAAACCGTGGCTGGTCCCGTTGGGGCGGTGCTGGCGGTTTCTTTAGTACTGTTTGTGGTGGCATATTCGACTGACTCGATTACTCTGGCAGCTTCAGCTACCTTGGCCGCGACGGCTTTGTCAGCAGTTTCAGCCGCATCAGCAGAAGAGACTATTTCAATTACTTCACAGGAGGAAGCCCAATGAAGATTCTCCATACATCAGACTGGCACCTGGGACGCTCCCTTTACGGGCGCAAACGCTACGACGAGTTTGCCCAATTTCTAGACTGGCTCGGCACAACTATCGAAGCCGAAAATGTCGATGCACTGCTTGTCGCCGGAGATGTTTTTGACACGAGCACCCCCAGCAACCGCGCTCAGGAGCTTTACTACAACTTTCTCTGCACAGTCTCCCGTTCCTGCTGCCGGCACGTTGTCATCATTGCGGGAAACCACGATTCCCCCTCCTTTCTGAATGCCCCCAAAGAGATTCTCAAGGCCCTGAACGTCCACGTTGTGGGTTCCATAACAGATAACCCTGAAGACGAAATTATCGTACTGAGAGATAGGACCCAAAAGCCGGAAGCCATCGTCTGTGCGGTTCCGTACCTTCGGGATAAAGATATTCGCGTTGTCGAGGCTGGCGAAACAATTAAAGACAAGAATGACAAGCTCATCGAAGGCGTTGCAAATCACTATGAAGTCGTCTGCCACATCGCAGAGCAAAAGCGCGCCGAACTCAAGGAGAGTAGCGACATAGACATTCCTATCATCGCTATGGGGCACCTTTTTACGGTCGGGGGCGCAACGGTGGACGGAGACGGTGTCAGAGAGTTATACGTCGGTTCTCTGGCTCATGTGGCGGCCGACCGCTTCCCTCCATCCATCGACTATTTTGCGCTGGGACATCTCCACGTCCCTCAGCGTGTGGGAAATACTGATCACCTCCGTTACTGTGGCTCTCCCATCCCTATGGGCTACGGTGAGGCCCGTCAAAATAAAAGGGTGATTATTGTTGACTTCAACAGCACGATGCCAGACGTTCGGGACATTCAGGTTCCGTGCTTTCAGCCTTTGGAACGCATCGTGGGTTCCCTTGATGAAATAGAGTCGAGAATTGAGGAACTTAAGGGACAGGGCAGCTTTGCGTGGCTTGAGATCGACTATACGGGCACGAGCATCGTGGGGAATCTGCGGGAGGTCATGGAAGAGGCCATCTTGGGCAGTTCCATGGAAATTAGGCGAATAAAAAACAGGCAGGTTATGGAAAATGCCACTCTGGCTCTTGAGGAAAACGAGACCCTCGACGATCTGACAGTGAACGACATTTTTGAACGCTGCCTCGACGATCACGATGTTCCTCAGGAAGAGCGGGAAGAGCTTGTCACAGCGTACAACGAAATAGTCAGGTCTCTTTATGAAGACGACGTTAATGCGGAATAAGAGGGCTGGACATGAAAATTCTTGAACTCCGATTTAAAAACCTGAACTCTCTCTACGGAGAGTGGCGAATCGATTTTACAGATCCAGCGTATATGACGCACGGCATCTTTGCGATCACGGGGCCGACGGGCGCCGGCAAATCCACCATCCTTGACGCAATCTGCCTGGCTTTGTACGGGGCAACTCCTCGACTCGGGCGGATCACAAAGAGCGGCAACGAAATCATGTCTCGTCAGACGGCGGAGTGCTTTGCAGAGGTTGTTTTCGAATCTCAGGCAGGGCGTTTTCGTTGTTTCTGGGAGCAGCATCGCGCCCACGGTAAGATTGATGGAAACCTCGTCGATGCACATCATGAGATCAGCGAAGTGAAAGACGATGGGCCAGGCACAGTTATCGAGTCGAAAAAAAGCCTGGTTCCGGGCGTTATTGTAGATAAAATTGGAATGGATTTCGACCGTTTCACCAGGTCGGTTCTCCTTGCGCAGGGCAGCTTCGATACCTTCCTGAAGGCCAACCCGGAGCAGAAGTCAGAAATACTTGAACAGATAACTGGCACCGAGATTTATTCTGAAATTTCACGACGTGTCCAGAAGCGTCATAGTAGCGAAAAAGATGCGTTAGGCCTGCTGGAAGCCGAGGCTTCTGGCATTGAACTTCTCACTCCCGAGCGGGAATGCGAGATTGGGCACGAGATAGCCGAAAAACGAGAAGAAGAGACCACCCTCGCCGCTCAACGGGAGGAGACGGAGCGCGCCCTTTTGTGGCTGAAGGATATAGAAACACTTCATGGAGAGATCGCTTCTCTCGCTGAGGAATCCGCAAAGCTCGCATCCGAAATGGAAAAGTTCCAACCGGAGCGAGAGCGCCTTGACCATGCCCAGAAAGCGGCCGAACTTGACGGCGAATATGCCAGACTGGCAGAGGTTCGGAAGGTTCAGAGCGATGATAGCGCCTCGTTGGAAAAGCTGGAAGAGGAGCTTCCCGGGCTTGAGGGTTCCTTTAAAGAGTGTGAAGAGAGCTTGAAAAAAGCAGAGCAGCAGACCCAAAAGGCCAAAGAAGAGCTGAACCAAGAGGTTCCTCTTATTAAAAATGTGCGTTTGCTCGACCAAAATCTCGCCCTGAAAGGGGAAGACGTGGAATCGTGCACCAAGAAGTGTACGGGGATTGCCGAGGCGATTGAGGCAAAGGAGAAGGAGAGGGGGGTAAAGGAAGCGGAACACAGTAGAGCCGGTGAAAAGTTGAAAGGTGTTCATGAATACCTTGAGACCCACTCCGAAGATGAGTGGCTGGTAAGCGGTTTGACGGGAATAGAAGAGCAGTTGACCTATCTTCTTGACAAAAAGAAGGCCGTGACCCAGAAAGAGGCGGAGGTACGACAAGTTCAGGCAGACCGTGTCACCTGTTGCGAAAGGCTGGCGGAGTGTGTCAGAAAGAATGACGTTCTCAAAAAGCAGGTTGAAGAGACTGTCAAGGCTCACGAAGAGACGCAAAAAGAGCTTGAAACTCTCTTGGCAGGGCGGTTACTTCGAGAATATCGCGCCGAAAAAGAAGCCCTGCTGCGTGAAATGAACCTCCTCAAAAAGATAGCGCAACTTGAAGATTACAGAGCCCAACTTGAGGACGGCAAACCGTGCCCACTCTGTGGAGCTACGGCCCATCCCTATGCTGAGGGGAATATTCCTCTCCCCGATGGAACGCAGAAAAGGATCAATGAGCTGACGGGGCTTATAGAAGCGGCAGAAGCTTTGGGCGAGGACGTAAAAGAGCGTGAAGCAGCTGAGCGGGAGTCCACGAGCAAACTAAAAGAGTTGGAAAGCGATGTTCGGCTCGTTACACAAGAGAAGGAAAGGGCAGAAAAAGATCTCTCAGACTTGAATGAGACGCTACAAAAGATGAGAGACGACTATGAGCGCTTAAAGGTAACTATATCAGAGAAACTGCACCCCCTCGGCGTCGATCTCACATCAGAGACAGACATCTCTTCATTGCGTGGGGCGTTGCACGAACGGCTTGAAGCATTGCAGACCCATGTCGATGAGAAGGAAAAAGTAGAAAGAGAGCTCTTTCAGCTTGAAAAGACGTTGGGTAAGCTTGATGGTGAAATTGAGACGCAGAAGATGGATTTGGCAGAGAAAAAGCAGGCCTTACAGTCGGCTCAAGATGGATATACGAGCGCAATGGCTGAGCGCCAGAATCTCTACGGAGATAAAGACCCCGACAAAGAAGAAGAGCGTATGAGCCAACAGATTGCCAAGGCTGAGGAGGCTGAGAGAGAGGCACGAAATCGGCTTAACCTAGCGCAACAGATGCTGACCGCAACGAAGGCAAGCATAGAGTCGCTCAGTACGAAGATTGGGGAGAGAGCGTCGCTGCTTGACGAGCTCGAATCGGCGTTTCATATCTCTTTGCATGCGGGTGGGTTCTGCGACGAGGCGCGGTTCCTGCAGGCTCGCCTTACATCTTCGGAACGGGCGGCGCTGGCAAACAGGGCAAGGAGCCTCGACAACCGGCAGACGGAACTCAAGGCCAAAGAGGAAGACCGCAAAGAGCGTTTGGCGGCTGAAATTGCCAAAAAGGTGACAGATGAGGGGCGTGAAGAGCTTGAGCCCCAATTTAGGGAGTGGGAAGAAAAACTGAGGCTTCTTCGTGACGTTATTGCGGGGTTGAAGCAGCAGCTTGCCTTGAACAGCCAGGCCAAAGAGCGCATGAAAGAGAAGCAGGGGGCTATTGAAGAGCAGAAAAAAAAGTGCAATCGGTGGGCTAAACTGCATAGCCTGATAGGGTCGTCAGATGGCAAAAAGTATCGGAATTTTGCGCAGGGGCAGACCTTCAAATTGATGGTGTCTCATGCCAATCGGCAGCTTGCCAAAATGACAGATCGCTACCTTTTGATACAAAATGAGGAACAACCGCTGGAGCTTGATGTTATCGACAACTACCAGGCGGGGGAGGTCAGATCGACGAAAAACCTCTCTGGTGGAGAAACCTTTATTGTGAGCCTTAACCTGGCCCTTGGACTCTCGAAGATGGCGAGTCAGAAGGTGAGGGTCGATTCTCTCTTTCTGGACGAAGGGTTTGGAACGTTAGATGAAGATGCCTTGGAAACCGCTCTCGAAACCTTAGCTGGCTTGCAGCAGGAAGGAAAGCTGATCGGCGTGATTTCACATGTATCCGCGCTGCGAGAGAGGATCAGCACGCAGATTGAGGTGGAGCCGGTGTCGGGTGGGAAGAGCAGACTGACGGGCCCGGGATGTTGCGAGGGCGCGTAGGGCTGCTATAAAGGCTATGGAAGAGGCCGAAGTGGCTTTTTAGTAGATAATGCAGGCGTTACCGGTCTGCTTGAAGTTAAAAAACAAAAGAGAAGGAGTGGATCTCGATAAGGGGCTGTTCCTTCTTTTTTAGTTTTTGCTGCTCATGAAATGGCTTCTACGAGCCACAAAACTTTTTGCTGATCGTATATAAGCCACAAATTCCCTTGCTGCTCATAAAAAGAAATATACGAACTGCAAAGTATCGCTTTTATTCAGGGAAACCATTCTGCTCAAAATATAAGCGCAGAAAAATTCCCGTACCTCTTCGCCCTTACCTGCGAAATAATTTTCTAAATGTCGCTTGCCTCGAAAACTTCAAAGAGAAGTTTCCTTTTCAGGCTTCCCCATGCTTTAAATTTTTGTACTGAAATCCCCAAAGAGAAAACTTCCTTTCATGATTACTTTTCCCACTCAAAACTCCAAAAACTTTTCACTTTTTGTTTTTTCAATGCCACGAGCACACTTATACATATAGAGAGACTCTATTTTTTAAAAATATTGGCGAGTTTGAGCGTCGGGAATTTTTTGAGCAGCATGTCGAGCCACAGTTCGGGCAGATATAGGCCCGAGCTTCAGATCCAACATCAAATTGAATCACAGGCCGAATGTAGATTCGAATTGCTTAAACCGCCTGAACTGCTTGAACGCCGGAAATATTTCAAGCTCACGGAGAGTTTCTCGTGGCTGCATTGTCTCAGTTACGTGGCAATTCATTAGAAAGAGGGGAAGTTTTGTGGCAGACCAGACACTTCTAAACGACACTCGTGATTTTTGGTGGACGTGTGTAGACCGGTGCGTCATTCGTGATAAAGACCTTTCTCCTATCGACAAAACCGTTTACGCCGTTCTTTGCAGCTTTGCGTCTACGTATGAGAGAAAATGTTTTCCTAAAGTGGCAACAATTGCCGCATATGCGAGGTGTTCCGTGCGCTCCACTCAAGAGAGCTTAAAACGACTGCAATCGAAAAAATATTTGAGGAGAACTCCTCGATACAAAAATAAGCGTCAGCTCTCTTCGGAATATACACTCATTGGCCACCGAGCGAGAAATGCATCTCCTACAAGGGCGCATGACGTACACCAGGGGGGTGCGCCAAAGGCAGTGGCGGAACTAGAATCACTTGAACTAGATACTTCTCTTTCAGAGAAGAGAGAAAAATTCTCTCCAGAAGCGCGTCCTTCAGGTGGCTTGTACGGAACATCAAACGCAAAATCCCAACCAACCGCTTCCACGCAATATATTCCTAAAGCGACAGTGGAACTGGAAGAAGTTCCTCAAGTAATGCGTGCAACGGTGGAGTATTTCCTACTCAAAACGGGAAGGAAGGAAATTACCCCACAAGAACTTTCCGCACTCAAAGTCCTCGAGAAAATTCATGTACCCGCACGTGTGAACCATGAGATCGCAAGGGCGGTGGCACGATATGAAAAGCTGAACCGTCCGCTCCACAGCCTGACTCTTGAATACATTTACGAAAGCTTGAAATATCAAACATCGAGGCGAAAGGGCGAGTCTGAAACTCAAGAGGTTTCCACATCTGAAGATCCATATGAAAAGCAACGATCGGCCGACTTGAAAGAGTGGGAGGCCAGGCGGCAGGAGGCCTTGATTGAAAAATACGGAGGTGAGTTGCCATGACAAAACGAGTTCTCTCGTATGTGCGGCGACTTTTCAAAAATCCATCTATAACGAAATCGGATTTATATGGCTCCATGGGAGATTTCATACAGGCTGAAGAGCAGCAACGGTTCTGTGCCAAATGTCCGGGAATCACATTGTGTAAATATAAGGGGCTCCGATGGTCGATTTCAGTGAAAAAAATCTTTAGACGGCAGATTATTGTAGCTGAGGTGGGGAATTGTGTGAATCGCCAGAGGGAAAAACGGCAGCGAGAAACGGAACAACTCATTCGGGCGAGCAAGATCCCAGAGGCCATGAAACGCTGCACTTTCGGTACGTTCATAACGGCCGGAGACCCCATGATCAGGACGGCGAAGGGGTTGGCAATGGCGAGTGTGGAAGACGGCGCCTCCTTAATTCTGGGTGGAGGAACTGGCGTGGGGAAGACCCATCTTGCCATCGCTATGGTGCAAAAAACGGTCAGTCGAGGGAAGGCGGCTCTATTCGTTCCGGTGGTGGATTTGCTCGACGAAATTCGGTCAGGCTACAATGAAGGAACCGCAGACGCGATTCAACAGGTGGTGAAGGATGCGGATTGCGTGGCTCTCGACGATTTGGGGGCGCAGCGGTCTACAAGCTGGGTAAGCGAGAGGCTTTTTTCTGTTATCGACGCGCGATACAGGTCGGGGAAACAGACGATCATTACCACGAATGCGTGCTCTATGTCGCAGCTTGAGAAGATGTTGGGGGAAAGAGGGCAGCGGATTGTTTCACGGTTGGCAGAGATGGCGCAGCCTCTGTTTATCAAGGCCCGGGATTTCAGAACACGCAAAAATGTGCAGCAGCGCCTTCCTGTTGGGAAGTAGCGGTATGGTTTGTTTTAAATCATGCAATGGTGGGGGCGGGGTGTGAAAATGGCGTTTCAGCTTTAATATCTATACCGAGTTCTTGCGCAATTGCAACTTGAAGCATCAAACTATAATTTTTGATTCCCGCTTCTTTGGCGGCACGATCCATCCATGCGGGTATTGCAAGCGTCTTTTTTACGCTGTACTCTTTTATAGACGCGCGAATGAGTGGCATCCAAACCTCGATAAGAACATAAGCAGCGCCCTTTCTTTTAATAGATGATGGAGTGGGGATTGGTTCCCCATCGACTTCCATGCCGTAGATATGTAGCCCCAACGCCTCTTTTGCGCATTTGATAGCATCTGTTTCGTCTTTACTTACCGTAACGCACCCAGGCAAATCGGGGGATGTTACTCCCACTTGATTTTCTTCATAGTGAAAAGTGCTGAGTAAATATAGCGGTCTGCCATTGTCTTATTCCTCCTCTGGGGAAGGAATCATTACTTGAGTCGTATTCCTGCTTGTTTCTCAATACTTTTTAGTAAGGCTCCTGAAATATCTTTCTCTGGATGTTTTACCGTAACGTTCCCTTTTTTGTGAGGGTGTTTTAATTGGACAGGATCTCCAATGGAAGCAACCTTCTCCCATCCTTTTGCTTTCAGTATGGCAATGTTTTCTCTTGATGATATCGTACGACCCAATCCACAGCCACCTTTTTGGTACTCTTATTGCAATGCATCAACACGTATTGTCAATACATATTAATACTTTACAATACATTTTGATACTTTTTAATACGTACCAAAATGAGGCATGATTTGCTATATTCCTACCTTTGAGAGGACTATAGTTCTGACATAATGTAAATTTAATTTGAGCTAGAGTTAGGGAACGTGACCATATTTCAATTGCAGATGCCCTGGGAATTGTCGATCTGGAAAGCGAATATCTCTTCCACGCTCTGGCGCACATTGGCGTATACATACATAAAAAGCTTTTGGGACTGGCGAAAAATTGTTCATCGAAGCCTCCTTGGGCTGGATATCCAGTAACCTCATGTTTGTAAAGTGAACCCGTATGTATTTACGTATATTTATTAAACTCAACACCAAAAACAGAAAGATGGTACAATTTTATTGGTTTTAATAGTGGTATAAATTTTTATAGTTTGTTAATGTCTCTCCTGAATTTAAGAAAACTTATTTTTATATGCATTACACCTTAATTTGACCGACATACTTTCTTTTTCCTATTTTATGTATCTAAGAAGAATAGAGGGGAGTAGAAATGGATTCTGATCTTTCGTTTATTACCAATGAAAAAGATCAAAGCCTTAAAGAACGATTTAAAATAGTGATTAAAAGCACAGATTTCTTTGATTGTTTAGTTGGCTACTTTTATTCAAGTGGTTTCTACGCAATTTATCCTTCCTTGGAAAGTACCCAGAAAATAAGAATCCTTATTGGCATCAACACAAATAGGCGAACTTTCGACATGATGGAGGAAGCCAATAAATCAACGCAGCAACTGTTTGATTTCTCACATGCTGAAACCAAGCAGGAATTTGAAAATCTTGTACAAAAAGAAATGGACGGATGTCAAGATAACAGGAAGGTAGAAGAGGGGGTACAGAAATTTATAGAATGGATTAAAATAGGCAAACTTGAGATTCGGGCCTATCCATCACAAAACATTCATGCCAAACTCTATATAATGACATTTAAAGAAGACGATAGAGATACGGGACGTGTAATTACAGGATCAAGCAACTTTACTCAAGCAGGCTTAGTTGATAATTTAGAATTTAACGTAGAGCTCAAAAACAGAAGTGATTATGATTTTGCGAAAAAGAAGTTTGACCAATTATGGGCTGATTCTGTTGATGTTAACGAAAAATATGTTCAAACTGTTCAAAATAAAACGTGGCTGACTAAAAACATTACACCCTATCAGTTGTATCTAAAATTTCTTTATGAATACTTCAAAGATGAACTTAATCAAACTGACGAAGTCTTTGTAAAGTATTTACCAGAAGGCTTTAAAAGACTCGAATACCAAGAACAAGCTGTTTTGAACGCCAAGAAGATTTTGCTGCAATATGGAGGCGTTTTTATCTCCGATGTCGTAGGTCTTGGTAAAACATATATTTCTGCCATGCTTGCAGGTCAATTAGATGGCAGAACTCTTGTTATTGCTCCCCCTGTACTTATAGAAAAATCCAACCCTGGGTCGTGGCCCAATGTCTTTTCTGATTTTAAGGTATCTGCCGATTATGAATCTATAGGGAAGCTGGATGATTTACTTCAAAGAGGCACTGATAAATATACAAATATTATTATTGATGAGGCTCATCGCTTTAGAACTGAAGCAACGGTAACGTATGAAAAACTTGCAGAAATTTGTCGGGGGAAAAGAGTTATTTTAGTTACAGCAACCCCTTACAATAACTCTCCTAAGGATATACTCAGCCTGCTCAAACTATTCCAGAAAACGAAAAAAAGCACGATTCCTAATGTACCTGATTTAGAAGCGTTCTTTACTAATCTTGATAAAAAACTAAAAAAATTGGATCGGAAAGAAGATTATGAAGAATATATAGAAACAGTAAAAGAGAATGCTCGGGAAATACGAGACAAAGTTTTGAAGTATCTCATGGTTCGTCGTACACGAACAGAAATAGTAAATTACTTCCCTCGGGATATAGAACAACAAGGGCTGAAATTCCCTAAAGTGTCCAAGCCGGAGCCTCTCTTTTATGAACTTGACGAGAAAGAAGACAAAGTCTTTAATGAAACTATAAATCTAATTGCCAATCAATTTAGATACGCTCGATATATGCCCTTACTCTATTACAAAGGTAAACTTAGTCAGCTAGAGAAGCAATCTCAGCGTAATATGGGACGTTTTATGAAAATTCTCCTCGTTAAGCGTTTGGAAAGCAGTTTTTTTGCCTTTAGAAATACTGGGCAGAGATTTCTTCATTCCTATGAGATGTTCTTGAAGGAATTAAACAATGGTCATGTCTATGTCAGTAAGAAACATATAAATAAAATTTTTGAACTATTAGAAAATGATGATGATGTAGCTATCCAAAAATTGATTGATGAAGGCAAGGCAGATGGGTATGACAGTAACGATTTTAGTGAGCAACTTAAAGTAGATTTGGAACATGATCGCGATATTCTTATAAGAATTAAAAAATTGTGGGAACAGATAGATAGAGATCCGAAGCTTTTAAAATTCAAAGAAGAATTATCAACAAATAAAGTTTTGAAAAAAAACCATCTTATCATTTTCACAGAATCTAAAGAAACAGCTAACTATCTGTATGAAAATCTTAATGAAGAATATTCTGGAGAAATTCTTTTATTTACCGGTGATTCTGGGGAAAACGTTCGAGATAAAGTAATAGCGAATTTTGACGCTCGTGCCCGTGTTAGAAAAGATGATTATCGTATATTGATATCGACAGAGGTCCTCTCTGAGGGTGTCAATTTACATAGGTCGAACGTTGTTATTAATTATGATATTCCTTGGAATCCAACGCGAATGATGCAGAGAGTTGGCCGAATTAATAGGGTTGATACCCCCTTTAACTCTATTTACACTTTTAATTTTTTCCCTACAACGCAATCTAACGACCAAATCAAGCTCAAAGAAGCTGCGGAATGCAAGATTAATGCTTTTTTGACACTTCTTGGCGGTGATGCAGAACTTTTAACTGAAGGTGAGCCTGTAGGATCCCATGAGTTGTTTGACCGCTTAACCTCGTCGAAAACTTTGGAGGGCGAAGAGGAAAATGAAGAAAGTGAACTTAAATATCTGCAAGTTATTCGCGAAATCAGAGAAGGATCCCCTGACCTTTTTGAAAAGATAAAGCACCTGCCTAAAAAAGCTCGCACTGCAAAGCGAAATGCCGAATTTGATAGATCTCTTATAACTTATTTTTGTCGAGGAAAATTGCAGAAATTTTTTGTTTCTCGAGATAAAGAAGAAGCTAGGGAATTAGATTTTATGGCAGCAGCTAAATTGTTAGAAAGCACTCCAGATGAAAAAAAGAAGGATATTCCACGTGATTTTTATGATTTGCTAGATAAAAACAAAACTGCTTTTGTTGCAGCTACAACAGATGAGGTTGTTAAGCCACAGAGCAGGGGAAGAGATAATTCAACTAAAATTATTCAAGTATTAAAAGCGACGTTGCATAGTACTCAAAGATTTACTGAAGATCAAGAAGCTTACATTGCAAGAATAATTACACAATTAGCAGAAGGTGGCTTACCTAAACAAACTATAAAAAATACATGGAAGGCATTACAGAATCTGAAAAACGAAAGCCTAAATCCATTTAAAGTTTTGGCGGTACTTCAGTCTAATATTTCTGAACGATTGCTTGAGAGTCATTATGCAGAAGATAAATCTACTGTTCTGGGGAAACGGGAAGTAATATTGTCTTTATACTTGGCAGGTGAATAAACGTGAATAACGAACAAGCTCGGGAAATTCTAAAAACAACGTTTGAAAATGCGTTTAACAAAGATAATTTTATAGTTTTTATCAAAAATCTTCTAAATAGAATAGAGGAAGCTCCTTTTACTTATCAAGGTAATTATATTCCTGACGCCTATAAACAATACATCAAAAAATTTGAACGAATAGGCAAATATAGTGATAGAAAACATAGTATCGACATTCTTGTTGTTACTTTAAAGAAAGATACTTCCTTAGAACGCGCTAGGACAATGCAACGTAATTTTATTGCGTGGTATCTGAACGGAAGCAGAGGTGACAGCCTAAAAGATGCAGCCTTAGTTGCTTACATTTCTCCAGACGAAGAAGATTGGCGCTTTTCTTTGGTAAAGATGGATTATAAATTTGAAGAAACACCCTCTGGAAACATAAGGATAAGAGAGGAAATTACTTCAGCCAAACGTTGGTCATTCCTTGTAGGTGCTAATGAAAAAAGTCATACAGTACAGAGCAGACTTATAGATATTTTAGATGATGATGAACATAATCCCACTCTTCAAGAGTTGGAAAACGCTTTTGATATAGAGACTGTTACGGAAGAATTTTTTATTAAATATCGTGATCTTTTTATTCGAACTAAAGAAGAACTTGATCGAGTTGTAAGAGAAGAGGAACAAGTTAAATCGAATTTTGACGCTCATGACATCGATACAGTAAATTTTGCAAAAAAGCTGCTAGGCCAAATTACTTTTTTATATTTCTTGCAAAAAAAAGGATGGTTCGGAGTCCCTCGGGGCGAGGATTGGGGCACTGGGTCGAAGCACTTTCTACGTGAATTATTTGATAAAAAGCATGGAGATTATGATAATTTTTTTAACGATATAATGGAGCCTCTTTTCTATGAGGCTTTGCGTAACGATCGAAGACATGATGATCATTATTATAGCCGGTTTAATTGTAAAATCCCCTTTCTTAATGGTGGTTTATTTGATCCTATAGGTGGTTATGACTGGGTAGATGTTGATATAAAACTTTCAAATACGCTTTTTTCAAATACCCATGTAACGAGGGAAGGAGACATTGGTGATGGAATTTTAGATATTTTCGATCGCTACAACTTTACAGTTAGAGAGGATGAGCCATTAGAAAAGGAAGTAGCTATTGATCCAGAATTATTGGGCAAGACATATGAAAAATTTAATGCTATTCGGCCAGATAACTTTGATGAGTTCAGAAAAACATTGAAAAATGGCAAAAAGGGCGAAGAATCTAAGTTCAATAAAAAGTTTGGCGTCTATTATACACCTCGTGAAATTGTCCATTACATGTGCCAACAAAGTCTCATTAATTATCTTTGTACAGAGTTGAACGAAAATAATTCTTCTAGTCAAGAAATATGCGGAACCCAGATGAGTGTCTTGGGGAACCAGCAATTGAAATTAAATGTTGATGGAGTCGTAATGCCTCAAATAAACAAAGAGGAGATTGAAACACTTATTTATATTGGTGAACAGGTTACTGAAAATGAAGCTCGTGTTGTGAATGAAGGTAGAGAAACGCGCACTTACTCATATAAAATACCCCAAATTATTCGCGATAACGCTAACCTGATCGATCAAAAACTTGCGGATATTACAGTGTGTGATCCAGCGGTAGGTTCAGGAGCTTTCCCTGTAGGAATGATGAATGAGATTGTTAGAACACGAAATGTACTCTCTACTTTCATAAAACAGGGTTCTTCTTCTCGCGGGGATTATGCGTTTAAACGTCATTGCATTGAACATTCTCTTTATGGCGTAGACATTGATCCAGGTGCTGTAGAAATAGCTAAATTGCGTCTCTGGCTCTCTCTCATTGTGGATGAGGATAATATGGATGATATCAAACCTCTTCCTAACCTTGACTATAAGATTGTTTGTGGGGATTCTTTATTAGCCTATCCATACACACCAATAGGACTTGAAAAAGTAGAAAAGCTAAAAGAACAATTTTTTGGTGAAGTTGACCCGAGGAAAAAACAGGAATTACGCAATCAAATAGATGAAGGTATCTTGGGGCTCTTTAAAAATACTCCTCGAAGCCTTGGCTATCTAGTTACAATGGATTATAAAATTAATTTCTCTGAAATCTTTAGCCGAAACGGAGGATTTGATGTTGTAATTGCCAACCCTCCTTATATTCAACTCCAAAAATTACGAGGCAACCCGCTACAAAAAGCCTATAAAAATCAAAACTTTGAAGTTCATGATTCCAATGGTGACATATACTGTCTTTTCTATGAAAAAGGTATGGATATACTTAAAAAAAGGGGACACCTTGTTTTTATCACTTCCAACAAATGGATGCGTGCTGCCTACGGGGAAAAAATCCGACGATTTTTTGGAGAATACAACCCTTTGCAATTAATAGATCTGGGCCCGGATATTTTTAAATCGGCAACAGTAGATACAAATATATTCGTGATTCAAAAAAGTGGAAATAAAAATTGTTTGCAAGCAGTAACTCTTTCCTGTAAAGATAACTCTCATCTTAATATTTTGTCAGCTTTACAAAGAAATGGTGTGACGTTAAAGAACCTTAGCGAGGATACATGGTTTATAGGTAGTAACGCAGAGCTAAAGCTAAGAGAGAAAATAGAAAGAGTAGGTACACCTTTAAAGGAATGGGATGTAAAAATCTATCGTGGAGTGTTAACCGGTCTTAACGAAGCTTTTATTATCGATACGGCTACCCGTGATCGGCTTGTTGCTGAAGATCCCAAGAGTGCAGAAATACTAAAGCCGATATTAAGGGGAAGAGATATTAAACGGTATAGTTATGAATGGGCCGGGAAATGGCTAATAGCCACAGACTTTGATATAGATGTACCTAACTTATATCCTGCAATTTTCAATCACCTTTTAAAATTTGAAGAAAAAGCGCGGAAACGTGATGATAAAGGTAAAAATTGGTGGAATTTGCGCGCTTGCTCTTACTACCCAGAATTTGAAAAAGAAAAGATTGTGTGGAAAAGGATTGGTTCCGTGTTGCGGTTTGGTTATGATGTTAACAACATATATGCACAAGATAGTGCATGTATTATGACTGGTTCTAATTTAAAATTTCTCTGCGCTTATATTAATAGTACACTTGGAAACCAGTTATTGTTTAATAAAGCTCCTAAAACAGGAACAGGGGATGTTATTGTTAGCGTACAGGCTCTTGATCCTCTACCAGTTCCCCCACGAACAGCTAAAAATATTCAAGTCATTGATGAAATTGAAGTTTTATTTATTCAAATATTGACACACAAAGAACAGGACTCCAATTCAGATGTAAGTCTTTTGGAAAAACAAATTGATCAGCTTGTTTATCAGCTCTACGATCTTACTCCTGAAGAAATAGCCATAGTTGAAAGGGGGAACATGAAATGAGCAAAGATTCAATTAGTGAGGTTGTGGTAGAAAAAAGGCTTTTTGACAATGTTTCGAAAGACTTGTATCCAATAAGTTTAGCTAAAAATTGTACAATTAAAGAGTTTATAGATCACTATAATGAGCGAAATAAAGATAAACTTGTTAGTTTTATTAGGAATCGTTTTATGGAACGGTTTATTATTCCAATGGATATGGAAATGAACGAAGACTTCAAAAGCGATTGCAAAAGCGATTGCAAAAGCGATTGCAAAAGCGATTGCAAAAGCGACTTCTTATTAAATAAATATCGTCCTCTAAAACATGGTTTTTGTACTATGGCAATTTGTTGTTTGATGATCGAAGCCCTTCAAAGTTTTCGAAAAGGATTGCCAGATACTAGGGGGCAGACTAGAGATGTCTTTCTAGATTTCTTTAAAGAAAACAAAGACTTTCAGCTTAACAATGATTGTCTTCGTGAAAGTTTTTATGTAGGAGTGCGATGTGGCATTTTACACCAAGCAGAAACAACGGACGGATGGAAGATTTGTCGTGACGGCGAATTAATATCCGTTGAGGGAAAAAAAATTAACGCAACAAAATTTTTATGGGAGATGAGGAAAGTCTTGGAAAATTACTGCGAAGATCTAAAGAGATCTGAGTGGAATGAAAAGAGAGGACTTTGGCATAATTTCCTTAAAAAAATGGAGGTAATAATAAAGAATTGTGAGGGTAAATAAATGATTGTTTACTTTGCGTATGGCTCCAATTTGGATAAAGAACAAATGCAAAATCGTTGCCCTTCTTCTTGCTTTTTATGCAAAGCTCTTTTAGAAAACTACAAACTAGCATTTACGCGGAAATCTACTAAACGGGGTGGTGGAGTTGCAGATATAGTTGAATCGGTGGGGTCAAGAGTTTGGGGCGTAGTATACCAGTTAGATGAAAGAGAATTAGAGTTACTTGATAAACGTGAAGGGTATGATCCAAATAGGAAAAAGAATATGGAAAAGAATTGTTACATCAGAAAAGAATTAACAGTTTGTATGGATGGATATGAAAGAAAACAAATAATGGCTTATGCCTATCAGGTTCAGGAACCTTCCTCTTCTCATATTCCACCAAGTAGAAAGTACTTGAATCAAATTATTTCAGCTGCTGAATTTTGGGGTATAGATCCTGAATATATTGAAGAATTAAAAAATAAGGCGAGAAGTACTTAAAACAATATGGTTAGTCTCTTTAATGTAAATGGTTACAATATAGCGTTCAACAAAACCTTAAATGAAAAAATAGTGCTAGTTCTTTTGTTTTAACTTTTTACTTCACATCCTGAAAATTTCTTTCTATTTTACTGTGCTAAAGAAAAACTATATTAAGAAAACAGTCCCTTTAAAATTTGAAGATGACTTCTCATTTCTACTCAGAACCCAAGAATGGAGAAATTGGTTACAAATCAAGCGTGTTTTCATTGAAAATTCCATTACACAGAAGGGGGTTGTGCTGATGCGGATTGTCCGACTAAAAGTGGACCATTTCCGAGGAATTGAATCGTGTGATTTTTTATTTCCCGATAATACACGAATAGCGTGTTTTATTGGAGCTGGTGATAGTACAAAAACGACCCTATTCAGGGCAATAGAATGGGCATTGTGGCCGAATTGGAACATAAATGTTGCAGATACAGATTTCTATAATGGAGATTTGACTAAACCGATAAAGATTGAAGTTACAGTAACTGAAATTCCAGTTTTTTTATTATCGGAAGAAAAATTTGGACTCTATCTTAGAAAGAATCTAATTGATGAACCAGGAATTGATGAACCAGGAATTGATGAACCAGGAATTGATGAACCAGGAAATGATGAACCAGCGGAAGGAGAGTCTCCTTGCTTATCTATACAGTTGTCCATCGGTGAGGATTTGGAACCACATTGGAGTGTCATATGTAATCGTCTAGATCCCAAACCTATTTCAACTAGAGATAGGCAAAGTATGAGTTTTGGGTCAGTGGGTGAAAACTGTGGTCGTGACCTCGTGTGGGGAAGATATTCAGCATTACAAAAATATGGAACTGCTCAAGTTCCTATTAAGGAGGCTCTACTTACTACGCTAAGAGAGGCTGCAAGCCATTCTGAATTAAGGGAGTTAAATGTTGTTTCAGAACAGGTTTTAGATGTAGGACGTCGCTATGGAGTCAGTTTTGAAGGAGAAGTAATAAGCCGGCTAATAATGAATAGTGGATCGATATCATCTTCTGCGGCGTTGTTTGATAACAATGTTCCTTTGAGACAAAGAGGGACTGGAAGCCAACGTCTATTGTCTATGGGACTTAACATCAATGCTTTTGAAGATGGGACAGTATTATTAGTAGATGAAATAGAGACTGGGCTAGAGCCATTTAGACTTCGTAGTTTAATAAATGAGTTTCGCTCAACTCATGAGGATAATGGACAAGTACTTATGACAACACATTCTCCTGTTGTTGTTGCGGAGTGTAGTGTGAATGAGTTGCTTATTGTTCATTCTAACTCAGGAAGAACAAGTGTTTTTTCATTACTAGATGAAGAAAATATAGATGCGATGCAACGAATCATTAGGACTAATCCTGAGTCTTTTTTGAGCAAACGGATAATTGTTTGTGAGGGAAAAACCGAAGTTGGATTTATTAGAGCTTTAGATGATTATTTAAGTAACACTGATAATTTCAGAATGGCCTATGAAGGGGTCACTACAGCGAATGGGTCTGGATCCGATGTTTTAACAACAGCCCAAAAGCTTATGGGTTGTGGTTACGATGTATGTGTTTTCATGGATTCTGACAGAGAAGATCAAGAATCCGAGAAAAATATTGCCTGTAAAAAATATGATATTCCTATCTATTCTTGGGCAACAGGTAATTCTATTGAGGAACAAATTTTTTGTGACAGTTGTAATACGATGCTTAAAAATTTGCTATCTGTTGCAATTGAAGATAAAGGTATTCAACGCATAAAGACGAAACTTCAAGATCTTTCGTTTGTAAAAATCGAAGACACTATTGAAATTAAAAGCACTACTAAAACTCAAAGAAAACAACTTGGAACTATTGCTAAAAAAGAAAATTGGTATAAGAGGATTGGACTTGGACAGGAAATTGGAAATATTGTTTTTTCACATTGGTCTGAGCTTGATAGTAAAACGAATCTAAAACAGACAGTTGATGCATTAGTAGATTGGATAAGGAAAAAATGACAAATATAACTGAATTACAAGACTTGGAGCATATGCCGTCTGCTGCGATTGTTGCCCCTGCTGGACATGGAAAAACTGAAATTATTGTAGATATCGTAAAACGAACTAGGGGTAGATGTCTTGTTTTGACCCATACAAACGCTGGTGTTGAAGCCGTTCGCAAGAGAATGAGAAAAAGAGAAATTCCTAATTCTAAATATAAAGTATTGACAATTGCCGGGTTTTGTATGTATTGGTGCTTTGCTTATCCATCAACTGCTCACTTTACACAGATAGAGGAAGAACCATGCGATGAAGACTATAAGCAACTATATGCGGGAGCAAAAATAATATTTGGAAAAGAATGGGCGCAGAATGTTCTTTCAGCATCATATTCAAAAGTTATTGTCGATGAATATCAAGATTGCCTTCAAATTCAACATGAAATTTTTACAACTATTTCTAGTTTTATCCCAATAATTGTGCTTGGAGATCCGATGCAAGCTATTTTTGGATGGGCTGGTCAACTAGTAGATTGGAAATTGATTGATTTTCCAATTATTGAATTATCAACAAAACCTTGGAGATGGGAAAAGAGTAATCCTGCTTTGGGTAAGTGGCTGACAAAAGTTCGTTCTAAAATGTTATCAGTTTTGAATGGGGATACCGTTACATTAAATCTTAGAAACATTGATAATGTTGTTGAAATAATCTCCAAAGATGCTTTATCATGGAAGAAGATATGGGAATGCACATCACCATTTAATAGTGTTACGTTCATAACACAGTGGTTATCTCAACAGGTTGAATTTTCTAGGATGACAAGAGGTCTTTTCCAAAATGACGAAGCTCAAGAGTGTAGAGATCTATTTGAATATGCATATTCTTTTGATTCTCTACGTGGAGCAGAACTTGGATATAGAGTGTTAGCTTTTTTAGCGCAATCTGCTACTCACGTTTCTTCGGAATTATCTTCTTATTTTAAACATTTAGAAAAGAGGGATCTCGATTTTTCAAAAATTAAGAAACACAAAGATCTAGGATTTTTGATAACTGAATTATGCCAAAAGAAATCTCAGGATATAATAATTTCAATAATCGAATGGTTTGAGAGTCAATGCAAATTTTATATCTATAGAAAAGAATTAATAGCTGAAATGAAAAGAGGATTGCGATATAGTAAAATACATAACATTTCTGTGTTAAAGGCTACAGAAGAAATTAGACGAAATCCTAAATTACAAAGAAAATATTCGAAATTTAGGTTCTTAGCTTCTCGTACCGTTTTATCCAAAGGATTAGAATTTGAGTGTGTTTTGGTTGATATGCGTCAACCGCTATGCGCCAAAGATTTTTATGTTGCGATTACAAGGGCCACTAAAATGGTTTATATTATTACTAATAATAGTAATAATATATCATTTAGAGTACATTAACAAAAAGATTCGGAGAAGAATCTGGGGGAAGTTCCCATGACTTCTAGATAGGAATTTAGCTTTTATGTTAGAGATGGCAAGACCTCACTACATAGCATTGACAAAATGAGGTGAAGGAAAAATCCCCCTCCTAACGAATTGTGAATTCTTTGGTCTGGAAAGAAATTCGCGAAAGAATATTGATACTACCTTTATTGCTTCTTTTTACCGTGTTTTCTTGGGACTAGTGCCGAATTTCGGCTCATTTCCCCCAAGGCTTCCACAAGTCCCACACATTTGTCGGAGATAAAGGGATGGACTCCCTTTAATCCACGTTCCTTCAGGCAACGGAGAAAGCCGAGCCAGCTTCTTTTCAGCCAGATCCCATCAAGGTAAACATACGGGTATCCTCCCTGTAAAGGACAGTTTCTCTAGTTTCCAATGTGCCCATAAATTTTCTGGTTCATAGCGCTACGGTGAAGGGACTGACTTTGCTTCTCCAAAGGGCTTCCGTGGTGTCTTTCACACGTCTTACTGAAACTCCTGCCAGGTACATTCCTATCATGGCTTCCTCTACAGATGCCTCTTCTCTCCGATATCGCTCGAAGGGCAGACGCCTCAGCGTCGCTATACGCTAAAGAAGGAAAACGTAATAATAAAGCGCACCTCCAAAGACACATAGAAACCAGCATTTGGAGGTGCGCTTTTTTGTAAAGAACAGGTTATAACATTTTTTATATTGGTGGCTACTGTGAAAATATGAAAACTAGAACTCACCCAAAATTCTAATTTCGCTATTTTTATTTTCTGAAATTAAAAAAGGGAATTTACGATCATTCAATAGAGAATTAAAAATTGAAGGATCAGGGTGTCCATATTTATTATTTCCTCCAGCCGATATAATAAAAATGTCTGCCTCTTTTTTATTTAACTTAAAATTGTAATTGTGCGGTGAACCATGATGTGGAACTTGTATCATGCCAATTTTTCCCCAGTAGTTTTTATATTTATTGTTTAGCTCTTCCCAATTATTAGCGTCATAATCACCAAGATAAAGGCATCCAAGAGGTGGCTGGTCTTTAATTTTATTCCAACGGTTCAAAAAACATGGGACATCATCAATAATTTCTAAGAATGGACATTTAAAATACTCTCGATAATAGTAAGGTAAATAATTATCATAAAGATGTAAAAAACGTAAAAAACTTAAAGAGCTTTCATAGTCCATCCAGTGTTTATAATAAAAGGATCCCTTTTTAATGTAATTCATATAAAAAGGTTCATGTTTCGGTCCAGAATAAAGTGTCATGGAATTCGAATTAAGTTCCCTATTTAGATTCTTATAAGCGTTTCTTAATTTTTTTTGTGTTTTAATATCTTTCCACATTTTTTTAAAGTCATCTGCAGATTCCAGGGAGATCCCTCTGTCATTTAACTCTTTTATTAGCAACGTACTTTTATCGCGTGCTTTATAATTAAATGGTGAAAAAGTCCATTCGTTTCCCAGACATGTTGTTATTTCTGTTCCTGATTTTAAAATTGGTTCTTTTTGTCCGTTCTTCTTAGATGAGCTTTCTCTATTGAAGCGGTTATCGTCAGGGTCAAGTCTAAAAGAAGAACCTTCATCACTAAAACGCTCATCTTCATACCCAATAAAATAAACTTTCCCTTTAAAGTCGGGTATGCGGTTGACATCTTGTGCAGAGATTAAATTTTGAATAAATACGTTATTCCTACTATATATAGCATTATGAAGAAGGGCTTCTATCTTTTCTTCCTCAGTTAACAGAGGAAGAAAAATATTTTTGACATCACAATAATCTATTAGATATTTTAGGCCGTTAACGTGGTCATTATGTAAATGAGAAATGAAAACAGCGTCTATTTGTTCTTTGAAAGTGAAACAGCTTTTTATTTCTGACACTATAGTTTTTTGACTAGTTTCTGTACCACAGTCATAAACAACGTTAAAGAAATTATTTCTATCTCTATCAAAATCAAAGAATTTTTCTGTGTAGAAGGCTCCTTGCCCTATAGGATGGAAACATCTTTCTAGTAATATTCCCATATTTCATATCCTCCCTCGTCATTGATACTTCTACTGATTTTGTTAGTGTCATACTTTAATTTTTTTCTAAGCTAGTTTAGTAAAATACAAAAATTTCGACATAAAAACATAAGAATCTTAAACATTTATTTTTAATGTTTACTAGATTATACACTGTAAATTAAAAATTATTATAAAAATTTTTATTAAATAAAATATAAACTCAATTATAAAAAATAAAGCTTTAAAAAATGAGGAAGGGATGTGGCTAGATGTGTGATAACACCTATATCATCCTCACAACTTGACAATCCCTTTTTGTATAAATATATATAAAATTATGCCAACTTTAGTTTAGTACAGACCTCTTCCATTGTCATAAAAGCATACGACACAGCAATTTCTTACCCAACCTATACAATCAGCCTTCAAACCAGATCAATATATCCATGCGAAAAGGAAGTTTTGCGGCAAACCTGTAACTTACCACGATCGCACATATATGAGTCATGACCAACTTGTCCCTTTAATGAGCAACTGACCATCAATAGTTATTGGAAGAGTGTTGGCGGCATGAAGTTTTTACATGAAATACATCGGGCTTCAGACCGTTTCGCACGCATCAGCTGGAACCTCGATGTCACCCCCAAAGTAGACTCTCTAGAACGGGTCATCGCGACAGTTTTTTTAATATGCCACATATCAGTTCCCCTGAGAAGCGTCGACCTGGAAAAACCGAATATCTCTTCCACGTTTTGACGCACAGTGGCGGACACTAAGGCCCGTCGCTACTATCTTGAATCGGTGCTGAACCCTGCTGTATTTTGGATGGATTTGGAAAAGCTAAATCTGAAGGGAAGGGGGAAAACCACGAAACTCGACTTGAGCGTATTTTTTGCCGCCGATCGCTTTCAGCGCAAAATCTATTTGCTCGGTGTCAGGGGGGATATGTACGTATCTTTGTATACCCTAATATGCGTTGGCCCTCTTCCGTTGTGGCGAATACATGTTAGAGGTATGCGTGTCTTTACGTAGCCTCCATGCCTTCAAGAAACTCTTTCAGCACCGTTGCGTTGTTCTGCTCATTATTCTTAGAGCTGTAGAGCAGCGTTACTTTGAGTGTTTTCGCTATCTCTGCAAGGGCTCGGAGCTCCTCAATGTGTGTTTCCAACTCTTCCTGATATTGCTTTTCGAACTCAGCCCACGAGAGTCCCCCGCCATGAAAAAGCTTTCGAAGCTCGTTTGATGGGGCAACCTCCTTCATCCATTCATCTACTTTTGCTTTCTCTTTTGATACTCCTCTGGGCCATAGACGATCGACCAAAATGCGGTGTCCATCGCTGGAATCCGCTTCATCGTAAATTCGTTTCAGCGTTATAGGCATTTTTCCCCTCCTCGTTGGCAAGAACTCTAAGCCACTGACGATTATGGCCAGGCGGGCGAACTTGATTCCTTATTGAGAAGAGGCTGCACTAACACCAGTGGCGCCTCAATTTGTAGTCTCGCCTAAGCGTGTAGCAGTGCCCCAACTCACAGCGACCCCTTCGTCTGTTCCGGCTTTAACTTAAAGGAGAGCGTGTTTCTCCTTTATCTTGTTGGCGAGCCTGTCTAATGCCTCGAAATCTTCTTTCCGAGGATATCCCTTGCACATGACCGTATCTAACACGTCAACCTTAAGGTTGGGGATGAGCCCGGCGATCTGTTCCACAGCCTTGGTTCCCCAGCCATATGACCCGATAATAGCCGCATATTTCACTTTAGGCTTGAGGGCATTGGCGAGTTGGGTTACAGAAAAGACGATGGGATGAGGCCCGAAATGGACTGTAGGTGTTCCAATGACAATGGTGGCGGCGTCAACGAGGGCCATGGCGAGTTTTCCTATATCTGTTGACGATAATTCGAACTTTTCCACCTTAATATCCCGCTCTGCCAGGGAACTGACGAGATACTCTACCATCTTTTCGGTGCTGCCATGCATTGATATGTAAGGAATCACTACTTTGTTGGCAACTGTATCTGAAATCCAGTTACGGTAGTAGTCGAGGATGCACTGAGGCTTGTTGTAGATTGGCCCGTGGCTCGGTGCGATGAGTTTAACATCGAGGTCGCCAATCTTTTCCATGTTCTTCTTGATAATCGATCTGAAGGGCATCATTATTTCCGCATAGTACCGCTTGGCAGCTTCGCACACGTAGGGATCGTCGCCAGCGTAAAGGTCTGACGTGGCAAGGTGTGATCCAAAGAAATCACAGGAGAAAAGGATGTTTTCTTCCTCCAGATAGGCCACCATCGTTTCGGGCCAGTGAACCCACGGAGTGTAAATAAAGGCGAGCGTGCAGTCTCCCAGCGAGAGTTTTTCGCCGTCATTTACAATCTTGATCCGTTCTTTCGCTACGTGGAGATGATCGATAAGCAGTTCCTGCGCTTTCTGAGAGCATATGAGTTGGGCGTGGGGATACGCCTCTAAAATTGTGGGTATGGAACCTGAATGATCCTGTTCTGCATGGAGCGATATGAGGTAGTCAATTTGCGGAATGTCACGCAGCTGTTCAAGCAAAATATCCACCTTTGCGGGGTCTACAGTGTCAATAAGAGTCGTTTTTTCGGAACCGCGCAACAGGTAGGCGTTATAACTTGTTCCGTCGGGAAGAGGAATGAGTGAGTCGAAAAGCCGCCTGTTCCAGTCAATTGCTCCCATCCATTGAACTCTCTCGCTTACTTTTCTTGGCTTCATGCGCTTTCCCTCCTTGTTGAGAAGAAGGCCGCACTGACACCGGTGGCGTCAAAACTTGCTGCCTGCACGGCCTCTGTACGTTTCATTTCGTCGTCACTCTCTGATTCTCACCGGAATCCACGCAAGACCGAAGGCCTTGATGGTAATATCCGTACTCTTAGGGCGCACCAGAGATTCCCGTGTCGCTTCTTTGTATTTCTCCATGTTTCTCGTGAGAATATCAATTTCTTCGTTGAGCCGTGTTTCGAGGCCTGTCATTTGATTCTGTAAAAATTGCAATCTCTCTTCAGCTCTTGCCACATCCATTTTTTCTTTTTTAAGCCGTCCCGCTTTGGAGAGGGCAGATCCCATTCTGTAGGTGGATGTCGCCGTGAGGCTTTTTCTGCCGAACAATGCGCTTGCTAAAGCCGATCCGAAAGAGATAACTGTCTCCATATTCCGGTGTTTCGCCTGTTCGCTTTCTCTCTCAATGGCCTGTTCCGCCGCAATGAGCTGTTTTTGCAGAGTGGCCATTTTGCTGTCGTATTTTTTCCGTATCTTTTCGATTTCAATATCTCTTTTTTCCCGCAAGGCTTCGTCAATTCGTATGGTAAAGTCGGCTTCACTTTCTTCCGGCAGGCTGACTATTTTCAAGGGTTGGTTCTTATAGATGACGAGAGGTTTGTTCTGTCTGATCCATCGTTGGAAGGCTTTCCCCCATGTAGCGTAGTTGCGTGGTTCAGCCAGAGTTTTGGGAAGTTTAAGGAAAGGTATGCCCCCAGCGGCTGTTGTTCGCAGCTCTTCTGGAGCGATGTCGAGGTCGAAACCTCTTTCCCAATCAGGGTCAAAGGTGTCAGGTGCTTCTGTCCCCAGCGTGTATGTTATGTGAGTGTCGATTTCGAGGCTGGCGCTGGAGTAGTAGATGTCGCCGATTCCTATAATAAAAGGTTTATAGACCCAGGAACCGCCTCCCGTCGGAGTATCGACGAAGAATTCGGGGATATTCGGGGATATGGCTGGTTTGATCGACGTTCGTGGCGTTGTTGGTGTTGCTGACGTTGCCGCTGGTGGTACGGATGTTGCCGAAATTTGCTCTGCTGGCCCTGTGGCAGGTTCTGTCGGAGTTGCTTCAGTCGCTGCTTTAGCTAATGTTGTCAGAGCTGGCATTGACGCCGGCTCTGACGTTTCCGCCCCCGCCCCAGATGCCGGCGCTCTTCCTTCCATAAGTATTTTAATGTGCTCCCGTGACAGAGGTCCTCGCAGGTACGACATGGCCCAGCGGGTCGTGAAGACGGAGGGGCTGTTTTCGTGGATATTATTAAGAAGGAACTCCCTCTTTTTCAGGGTTGTAATGGCCTTGTCGAGAAATTCCCGGTCACATCCTGAGGCGCTTTCGAGTCGTTCCATTCCTTCGAGAACACGGTCTTTGTCGCGCTGTGTTTGAAGGCGTCCGATAAACCACGTTCCAATATTTGAAAGGCCCTTATAGTCTAGATCTACAGGGTTTTGAGTAGCTAAAACCACGCCGATACCGAAGGCTCGAGCCTGCTTGAGAAGGGTGATGAGAGGTTTTTTAGAGGGAGGTTCTTTTACAGGAGGCATATATCCGAAGACTTCGTCGATATAAAGAATGGCTCGAAGGCTCGAGGTCCCTGTCTGCAACCTCATCCAGCTAACAATTTCGTTTAGAAGCATGGAGATAAAGAACATTCTCTCGTTATCGGAAAGGTGGGAGACGGTAAAAATAGAAGCTCGTGGTTTCCCCTCCCGAGTGTGGAGGAGGCTTCCTATTTCTAGAGGAACCCCTGTCATCCACTGGTTGAACGCTGGAGACGCGAGGATCTGGTTCAGAGCGAGAGCCAGTTTAAATCGTTCGCTCGGTGGATAAAAGGTATCGGTAGGCATAATGCCAATGTGAGGGAATGGAGGGTTCTGAATCCAGCTGATAATCAGCGGCAGATCGACATCTTTGCCTTCTCTCCAGCTTTGTTCAAATATTTTTGACAGAAGAAGGTGTTCCCGTCCAGAGAGAGGGTCAGATTCAATGTTGAGAAGAGAGAGGAGAGTGGAGGCGGTATTTTGAATCTTTTCTAAGAAAAGCTCGTTATCGCTCGTGATTCTATCCCCAGGGCATCTGAAGGAACCAAGCACGTTCACTTTCACACCTGCGCTGCTCCCAGGCGTATAGATGGTGAAGTCGACGGATTCCCTCATTTTTTTAATTCTCGCTCCGTCAATTCTCCAGTCGGCAAGCCCCTTCGCCCATTTCGCGGCTTCCAGGGAGGCATAGTCTGCGATAGAAAGTCCCTGTGCCGCTGCGTCTTCCCTGTTGATCCACGGCAAGAACTCTTCGGCCTTTTGCTCGGGGAAGGATAGAAGAAGGTTTGTAATGTCTCCTTTAGGGTCGATAGCGAGAATTGGAATGTTGTCCATAAGGGCTTCTTCCAAGAGTGCTATTCCAAGGCCCGTTTTGCCGCTTCCCGTCATTCCGATGATCATCCCATGGGTGGTCAGGTCTTTCGAGTCGTAGAGCACGAGTGTGTTGCTCTTTTTCCCTGTTGCGGGATCTATCTCGTTCCCGAGGTAAAATTTCCCCATGAGTTCGAAGTTTTCCATCATCATCCCTCCCATTGCTTAATAAATCCACGTAAAAGGAGGCCACATGGTCTTCATGGCGTATCCTGTTTTTATTCAGAATTCTTGTGGAGACCTGACTATAGTCTGAACTTTTGGCAGAGACTTTCGCTTCTATATATGTTTGCCCCAGATTTTTAGAGCTATATTTATTAACGTAGCTTATTTTTTACGACATTGGATTTTAAGCTCATTAAAACTTGGCAAATATCTTGAACTTCCCTGAGGGTTAGATTATCGAAGTTCTCGAGCTTATGTATGGTTACATTTATAAAATCATTATTCGATTCTTGCTCTTTGTCGGGAGCAATGAAAAAAGAGGCGATAGTTCCGGTAAGAATACTTATGAAGCCAATTCCCACCAACATTAATATAGTTGCTATAACTCGTCCTCCTGTAGTTGTAGGAACCATATCACCATACCCTATTGTAGTTGTAACAAAAGACCACCAGAGGGCGTCGTGGAAATTTATGTTTTCGAAATAGCGGATAGCTATCGCTCCAAATAATACCATGGAAATGGTGATGAAGAGAACGTATTGGAAGTTGTTCCGCCTCAGAAAGCGGGAAAGATAACGATGGGTTCGGCCAAAGTAGGCTAACAATTTAACAATTCTTAAAAAGAGAAAAGAGGAGGGTACACGGAAGAGTTGGAAGAGGCGAATGGCTCGAACGCCTTTGAAAAGGGCGTTAAAGGGTAAAATTGCCGTGAGTTCTATTACATGCTCTTTGACGTAGTCCTTTTTATCTTTTGTCAAAAACAAGTGGAGAAAATAATCTGCAACGAAAACACACCAGATTATGAAATCAATGTCGTCCAATAATTTTTCTTCGTGAAGGGGAAGTGTTGTTCGTTCTTGAATGATAAGCAAAACGACAGAGAGAATTGCCAGTATGCCAAGGGATATTTCGTAAATATTTACGTTATTCCTTTTGCTGTTATCCATAGTAAACGAACCGCCTATCCCGTAAAAGTTTCAATACCCTTGGAATTCGTTGCATTTGTTGCGACTGTCACATTTACTGTGTTTGTCATAATTATGGCACCTCAACTTTAAGGATACGGCTCTGGACTCGAGGCCAATTGGCCGCAAAGCAACATTCTTCGGATTCGAAACTATGTATCTTTGCCCGCGATGCCTGAATACACATCGGGACTGTGGAAAACCTTCGGATTCGAGACTATGTATCTTCGCATGTAATGCCTAAACTCTCGCTGGGATTATTGAAAGCCTTGAGATTCTAAACTACGTATCTTCGCCCTTTTTATATTTTATATTAAAACCTGAATAAGAAAAATACTATAGCTAGGAAACGTTTCGTGTTGTGTGAAAAATCTCCCCCGCCATTACGCCTGTTCGTCAAGATTTCCACCTTCTAAAATAAAAAACAAACAAAATTTGCATAAATAAATTCTCAGATGGTATTCTTATATAAACAATTTATTCATCTCGCCCAACGTTAACCTTGCGAAAAGTAGAGTTCAAGTGATAGGAGGTTAACCATAGGCATGAATATAATAATGGGCTGTCAATCCAGATGTACCCGTGAGCTGTTGTTTGCCTTTGTTTTTGTTTCTTTTGCCCTTTGCATATGGGCGCCTGTTGTGAGTTATGCCACCGTGTTCTCTCACTCGGGGCAGGTCTCTCTCTGGGGGGCATACAACGACGACACAGACAGTTCGTTGGGTATCCGATACATTCCCGAAATAACAATAAGTTTTGGCGCGGGCGCTGAAACGGGCGCTGAAACTGATACCGCCGCAGACTCCGAAACAGACTTAAACAGAGGCACGCAAACAACGCAAACAGCCCAGACCCTTGACGCTCTCGTCTCTTTCAACATCCGCACCCTCTCAACCTTCGGTTCCTTCAAAGAGTTGGAAGACAAATTCCATGCCGATTTGTATCGCTCCTGGGTGCGTCTCTCCGGCGAGAGGTATGAAGTGCGCCTCGGCCTCCAGCGAATCAATTTCGGACCGGCTCAGATCCTTCGTTCTTTAAAATGGTTCGACCAGATAGACCCCCGCGACCCTTTGAGCCTAACTGACGGGGTCAACGCCCTTCTTGGACGCTATTATTTCCCCAACAATTCGAATATATGGGTGTGGGGCTTATACGGAAATGGCGATCCGGAGTTTGGCCTACGCTACCAGTTCCCAGTAGCCAATGGGGAGATGGCCTTTACATATCACAATAGGCGTGTCGACCGGGAGTGGTGGAACTCAAACACTTTTGCTTTTCCCCGCAGAGTAACCTTGGAAGACGGTCTGGAGCAGCGTTACGCACTCGATGGAAGTTTCGACGTGGGGATCGGTCTTTGGTTTGAGTTCGTCATGAGCCGCCTCAAAAAAGACTCCAAACACACTCTTTCCACCACATGTCTTACCCTTGGAGCCGACTACACCTTTGATGTTGGTTCCGGCGTCCACGTTTTGGCAGAACATTTTATACGATCGCCCGGCAGTGACATATGGAATCATGAAAATGACGATGAAATATCCGCCCTTTCCATAGACTTCAGCACTGGCATTCTCGACACCGTAACCATCCTGACATACTACGACTGGCAAAAAAAAGAATTCTACCCCAACGTAAGCTGGCAGCGCACATACGATGACTGGCTTATTAACGTAACGGCTTTTCACAACGGCGACGATGCTAACAGCGTCTATTCGGGAACCGGGGTTGTTCTCACCTTTGTGTACAACTATTAGGGAAGGGGGCCTGTTCATGTCTATCGTAACCATAAAAAATCTGACAAAAAGATATCCTATGGGCAGCCATTTCTTTACGGCGCTGAGTAATGTAACCCTCGAATTCGAGAAGGGGGAATTCTGCGGATTAATCGGTCCCAGCGGATCTGGAAAGACGACTCTTTTGAACATTATTGGGGCTCTCGACGCTCCAACGGAAGGAAATGTGGTGGTTATCAATAAAAACGTAGAAAACCTTTCTCACAAGGAATCTGCGGCGTTGCGCAACCATCATATTGGTTTTATTTTCCAGACGTACAACTTGTTTCCAGTCTATAGCGTCTACGAGAATATAGAATTTCCATTGCTGCTTTTGAAGATGCCGCCTAAAGAGAGAAGGCAGAAAGTTTACGATGCTCTAGAATGGCTGAGATTGACAGATAAGGTAAATTCCAAGCCGGCGCAGCTTTCAGGAGGAGAGTGTCAGAGGGTGGCAGTGGCCAGGGCTGTGGTGAAACGTCCGGCGTTGATTCTGGCAGACGAGCCTACGGCCAATCTTGATAGCGAGAATTCCTACAACATTCTGGAAATGATGGTGCGGCTCAACAAGGAACTTGAAACCACTTTTATTTTTGCAACTCACGACGAGAAGGTCATGAAATACTTGAGACGTAAAATTCATCTCTTTGACGGGCACGTAGCGCGAGACGAAATCATTGCCGTTTCCAGCTCTGAGGTTTCCTCGCAGAGTTCTATGTCGCTCAACACTGGCGAGGTTGTTCCCAGAGATAACCTCACGTCCCGTGATGGAGCTTTATCGGGACCCAACGTAGGATCAGCATCAGCTTCTGTGGCTTGTGATGTTTCCAATGATCACCGTGCGCCTCGTTCCAAAGGAGAGAGCAGACATGTTTAGCGTTGGCGTTACGTTAGCCTATCGCAATATAAAGGAAGCGGGACTTCGAACATGGCTCAACGTGGCTGTGCTTGCGATGACCATTGTTGTGATCGTCGGTTTCCAGGGGCTTTATACAGGTATGCTCGCCCAGACGTCCAGAGCGATGATTGAAGACGAAATCGCAGGCGGACAATACTGGCATAAAGATTACGACCCTTACGACGCTCTATCCATTGATAATGGACACGGTGTTATTCCAGAAAATCTGTTTTCCCTGATCGAAGAGAGAAGGGCGACACCTATTCTTATTCGCCAGGCCACAATCTACCCTGCTGGACGTGCTCAGTCGGTTCAACTTCGGGGGATCGATCCTGCCCAGACCATTCTCCATATTCCCACGCGCTATCTTCACATTTCAGTTGCTTCCGCTAGCATAAACGGCGCAGGTAGAATGAATGGCGTTACTGGTTCTGTTAGCCCAAATAATACAAATGGCTCTGATAGAGCGAGTGGCGCCGGTGGTTCTTTCAGAGTAAATACCGCCGATATTTACGAACTGCCAATCCTCATCGGAAAGAGAATGGCGAAGAGCAAAAATATCGCTATCGGCGATTATCTGACTATACGCTGGAGAGATGCTCACGGGACCTTCGATGCAACCGAGGGCCAGGTTGTTTACATTATGGATACTCGGGTTCCGTCTATCGACAACGGAATTATTTGGGTACCCCTTCAGACGTTGCAGCACATGACGGCCTTGAAAAATGAAGCGACCCTCGTGGTTGTGAGCTCCGAAGCTGTTGGGGAAGGGACCAAGTTCCCCCATAAGGAGCCACCCATCGGCGCAAGATCCCATGTTGTGAGCCCTGAAACTGAAAGTTCAGGTTCCTCTCAGGAGTGGCCTTTTAAAAGCCAGGCTTTTTTGATGAGGGACCTCACGGAAATGATAAAGACGAAGAGAATTTCAAGCGTTATTATCTATTCTATTCTCCTCTTTCTTGGCATGCTCGCCATTTTCGATACTCAGGTCCTCTCTCTCTTCAGGCGAAGAAAGGAGATTGGTACCTTGATTGCCTTGGGCATGACGAGAATGCAGGTTATTTTTGTCTTTACGCTGGAAGGTGTAATTCAGGGAGCCATGGCTATCGTCGTTGCCCTCATCTTTGGTATGCCTCTTTTAACGTATGTGTCGAAAAAGGGGATTGCCATCCCCCAGATGGTGGAGGGATACGGTTTCGCCCTTTCCGACAAGCTCTTTCCCGTGTACTCCTTAGAGCTCGTTCTCACGACGATACTCTTAATGATGGTCGTTGTCGCAGCCATTAGTTTCCTCCCTTCGAGCAAAATAGCGAAACTCCAGCCTACAGAGGCGCTGAAAGGGAAAATATCATGATCTCTTTCCTTCTAAAAGGGCTGATCCGAGATCGTTCACGTAGTCTCTTCCCCGTGCTAATGGTGAGTGCCGGCGTTTTCCTCACAGTTTTTCTTTACTGTTTCATGCAGGGAGCTATGGGCGACCTCATCAGCTCAACGGCGAAATTCGATACGGGCCATGTCAAGGTTATGACTCAGGCGTATAGAGACCTTGCCGATCAAGTTCCCAACGATTTGGCGATTATCGGGGCCGATGCGCTGCTTGTATGGTTGAAAGAGAATGAAAAAGAGATGATTTGGGCCCAACGGATACGCTTTGGCGGTCTTCTCGATGTCCCTGACGAGAGGGGAGAAACTCTGGCTCAGGCGCCTGTCATGGGCCTTGGAATTGACCTCTTTAGCGAAGATACGCCAGAAAAAAACCTCTTTAACATAGAGAAGGCCATGGTGCGGGGTTCCTACCCAAGAGGTCCGAATGAAATATTGATAAGCGATGAATTTGCTCAAAAAATGGGTCTTCATATTGGCAGCACGGTGACGCTTATTAGTTCAACCATGTATGGCGCTATGGCAACGTACAATTTTAAGATTGCCGGAACCGTCTATTTTGGCATGATTCCTATGGATAGGGGCACGATCATAGCAGATATCAGAGACGTGCAAAATGCCCTCGATATGACTGACAGCGCAGGTGAGATTGTGGGATACACCCACGACATGCTCTATTCCGGCAGACGAATGGGCAATGTTGCGCAGCGGTTCAACAAGACTTTTACAATGGCAGATGATGAGTTTTCTCCTGTGATGGTGTCTCTTGGCCAGCAGAATAATTTTGAGGAATATTTGAATTATGCTGAAGCCATGGAAGCCGTAATTGTTGGCATTTTCGTCTTGGCCATGTCCATTGTTCTCTGGAATTCAGGCTTGATGAACGGGTTGCGGCGGTACGGAGAGATAGGCGTTCGTCTTGCCATGGGGGAATCCAAGGGGCGGCTTTACCGTTCAATGATCCTTGAGTCTTTCTTTGTCGGAATTGCCGGTTCCGTCTTAGGGACCGCTTTGGGCCTCGTCGTTTCGTATTACATGCAGTACACAGGCATAAATTTTGGGGAGATGATGCCGAAATCGAGTATGCTTATCTCCAATATCATACGGGCTCAGGTTACGCCGGCAAGCTATATTATCGGTTTTTTCCCGGGAGTGTTTGCGTCGGTGACAGGGGCCATGTTTGCCGGTATTGGCATCTATAAAAGACAGACAGCCCAGCTCATTAAGGAGTTAGAAGTATGAAGAGGAAGAATATGTTTAGGGAATGGGGGATCCCCTTGGCTGAAGCTTACCCTCATAATATGGCGGTGTGTGCGGCGCTACACGTAGCGGTGGCAGGTATAGCAATGCATAAAACGGTGGGACATGTAGCTGCGAACATAGCTGCGTATAACATAGCTATGCTTATATCGGCAGTTACAGCCTTTTCGCCTGAAGGCACGTCTGTATCAGCGCTCAAGTTTGCGTCGCATTCGAGCGGCCACATCGGAAAGTTTGCGCTGGTTGCTTCGTTGAAAAGGGTGCTGATTATAGTTTTTATCGCTGTGGCGGTGCTGTTAGCAGTGTTGTCGTCTGCTCAATGTAGCGTTGTTGAGACTGTCGGTGTCGCTGCTTTTACCGACGCTAAAGATCTCCAGAGGCCCCTTCCGGACCTCATTCCCCTTACAGGCGAGGGGATTCTTGAAAAAGTTGACGAAAATTACGTTGCCAAGAATCGGAAGGTGACAAGTACTATGATTGTGAAGGGACAGCGCGGCTCCCGCACATTACAAGTGCTTTCATGGGTGCAGGGCACTGAAAAGGCCTTTAGCGAATTCCTTTCGCCTCCCCGTGAAAAAGGGACGAAAATGCTCAAACTCGAAGATGAGCTTTGGATGTACACCCCGTCAACCGATCGCATCATAAAAATAGCGGGGCATATGCTTCGGCGCTCCATGATGGGGTCTGACATATCCTACGAAGATTATATGGAAGATCCCAAACTCAGCAACATGTACAATGTGGAGCTTGTGGGGGAGGGAAAGGTGGGTAAAGAGCGAACAGGCGAAGACAAATTAGGCGAGCGAGATTGTTACCTACTTGAGCTTACGGCCAAAAAAGAAGGAGTTTCCTATTATTCGCGAAAGATGTGGGTGGATAAAGAGAACTTTCTTCCTTTACGAGAGGATCGTTTCGCCAAAAGTGGCAAGCTTTTAAAGACCTTCACCATTAACGAAATATTTCAGGTTCAAGAGCGATGGTACCCTAAAAGGGCGACAGTTAAGGATGCGCTGGCTTCTGGTGAAGGCACAGAATATATTATAGATACTATCGAATTTGACGTTGAAATACCTGACTACATCTTCTCCAAAGCCTCTTTGCGCCAATAGGTTTCATATACCAGCCATATACCAACGGTACAGAATTGCTCTTACAATTACTCTTACAATTGCGATTATAACGGCTCCATGGATATTTTTGTTACCGACGAAGTGGCTCTTTAAATTCCCCCTCTTGGCTTTGAGCTGGTTGGCCTCCATGTATTGATATGGGGCATTTTATCAGCGCGATGTGTGCTATATCATGTATAATAGCCCAGCTCTTCAGAAACTTTCTATTGGGATATCCAAAAATTGGAATAACTCTCTGAAGATTTATAAATTTTAATTTAGATTGTAATAATAAATTTATGTGCTATAATAACAAGGTTGTGATCGGGTGGTTTAAAAGCCATCTGGAAAAGATATAGCGTTTTTTTTTGCGACACGTCCCGTCATGTAGTTAGGGCGGTACCGAAACGTCATACTTCATGTGTCGCTTTTTTCGGAATTTGTTAGGAAAGGTAAGGTAATTGTATGAGTAAGAAGCTTGTTTATGTTAATGAAGTTCCTTTCTGGATGACCCCGGAAGGTCGTTTGGAAACAGCAGAACTTCGCAACGGCTGGGCTGTAGAGCGGATTATGCTCCGTACTTCCCGCGGGCTTAAAGCCCTTCGAAGTACCGCTTCTGTCTAGGCTCGGAAGTTGATTCAGAGAGACACTTTTGTCTCTCCCAATTACGTAGATTACAGACCTCTCTCGTGGGAGGTCTGTTTTTTTATGAGGGCGAATATTATGCCTTTGTGCCTTTCGTTTGCGTTCCTGTCATTTGCGCCTCGAAAGCGACCCTTCCATGTTTTATGCGAAGTACAATTTTTGCCTGCCCATAAATAGAATATATGCGCTATAACCTTTTCGTTAATTTAAATTGATTTTCTTAAGATCAATGATAAACTAACAAGAGTTGCTTTTTAACACTCGGAGTACCCCCCATTTATTCCTAAAAATATTAAAATATTGAGCAAAGGAAGATTGATGTGTACACACCAAAGTTATTAACGGAGATCAAGGCGTATTCCCGTGAAAAAGCCCTTGCGGACCTTTTCGCTGGAATGACTGTAGGCGTTGTTGCGTTGCCACTGGCTATGGCGTTTGCGATAGCAAGTGGTCTTCCACCAGAGCGAGGTCTTTTTACTGCCATTGTTGCTGGTTTTCTGATTTCGCTTTTTGGAGGAAGTAAGGTGCAGATAGGAGGCCCGACAGGGGCTTTTGTTGTTCTTATTTCAAGCATAACACTTCAATATGGGTATTCAGGTTTGGCTTTATGTACGTTAATGGCAGGTATTATCCTTATTTTATTAGGCCTTTTTAGAATGGGCGGTCTCATCAAGTTTATTCCCTTTCCAGTCACCACTGGATTTACCACAGGCATTGCCGTTGTTATTTTTTCCACACAAATTCGCGATTTATTAGGTTTAAAAATAGAGAAAGTTCCCGCTGCCTTTCTAGAGAAATGGCAGGTCTATTTCGAGTCCCTCAATACTATGAGCTTTGGAACAGTGCTTGTGGGGATAGGAACCATAGTAGTTATCCTCTTAATACAGCGATTTCGGCCCAAACTGCCAGCTATGCTGATAGGTATGGTCGTGGCTACTCTTGTGGCTCATGTATGTGCTTTGAACGTAGAGACTATCGGAAGCACGTTCGGGGAACTTCCCCGTATGTTGCCAGCGCCGTCCTTCCCCAAAATCGAGTTCTCTCAGATAGGAGATCTCGCCAAGCCGGCCTTTACTGTGGCGCTTCTAGCGGCTATAGAATCTCTTTTGTCTGCAACTGTGGCCGATGGGATGATAGGTGATCGTCACAGACCTAACGCTGAACTTATCGCTCAGGGGATAGCAAATGTAGGAAGCGTTATTTTCGGAGGCATCCCTGCTACAGGGGCTATTGCTCGTACAGCGACGAATGTTAAGAGCGGAGCTAAAACTCCAGTTGCCGGGGTCATTCACGCAGTTGTTCTGTCTTTGTTGCTTCTACTTTTTGCACCAGTGGCAAAGCTGATACCTCTCGCCGCACTCGCAGGAATTCTTGTGGTTGTTAGCTATAACATGAGCGAATTGCACAATTTTGTGTCTATCTGTAAAGGCCCGAAAAGCGACGCGTGCGTATTAATACTGACCTTTGCTCTGACTGTCCTTGTCGACCTTACGGTAGCAGTTCAGGTTGGAGTTGTTTTAGCGGCTCTTCTTTTCATTTGGAGAATGTCGGAGAATACAGATGTCAACGTCATTACAGAAAGGGTGCAAGGGAAGACTGTTGCGGAAGAAGAGTTTTATGCTATTGCACCACGGGATGTTCCAGAAGGAGTAGAGATTTTTGAAATCAATGGGCCTTTTTTCTTCGGGATGATCCACAGATTTAAGAACGCTATCCGCAATATGGAGGAACCGGCCGCAGCTCTTATTATCAGGGCGCGAAATGTATTGGCGGTAGATGCCACCGGGATACATACTCTGAGGTCTTTATATAAGCAGTGCAGGAAAAAGGGAATTTATTTGATTTTTTCGGAAGTCCATTCCCAGCCTTTAAAGGCTTTTCAACGGTCAGGATTGATATTTGAAGTTGGGCGAGATAATTTCTGTAAAAGTATGGATGACGCATTAAAACGAGCGAAGAACCTCCTGAAGATGACGACGAAACCCCAAGAGGAATGATAGTGCGATAATTTTTATATCTTTAGGGCCTTTCCGCCAGTGAGTGATGAGGCGGAAAGGCCCTTCTTTCTTACTGATATTGGGACGAAGATATCTCTTTTTTTATAAAGAGCTCTTGTCGTTTGTAGAGGCGGTCTATCCGCACAAGCTGAAGAGGCTTGTTCGGGGCAAAGAGCTTTAGAGACATTAGAAAAGTTCCTACTTCGGCAAAGGGAATGGCCATATAAATCCCCTTCGTTCCCAAACAAAGAGGGAGCACCATCAAAAAGATAGCTGGCAGTGCAAGACTTCTCGATATGGCAACAACCGCTGAATGAAGCGGCTTTTGCATGGCCGTAAAGTATGATGAAAAAACTATATTTACGCCAATAAGCAAAAATGCCGGCCAGAAATACGCGATAAACTCCTTGGCGATACGGGTTGTTTCTCCAGCCTCTCCATTGGTAAAGAGGTCGATCATCCTATCGGGAACTAAAACGAGTAGAGCTATAATTCCGATCCCTATTAAAAAAACGGTTCCCCAGGCAACAAGGAGAAAGGAAGAGATGCGGTTTGATTTTTCTGCCCCAAAATTTTTACTGATAATAGGCTGTATAGCATCGCCAATGCCATAACAGGCCATGGAGCCCAGATAGAGTATGTAGTTTACAATAGTATAAGCAGCCACACCAGAGATTCCCATTCTCTTGATCATGATCCAGTTGAAGATAAAAGTGAGAATGCCGGCGGATATTTCGTTAGCAAACTCAGAGAAGCCGTTATATGCGGCAAAAAGAATTTCTTTCCAGGATCCACCATTTTTTTTGAACCGCAACTTTCCCTTTTTTAAAAGGAAGTGCGGCAATAATATGCTGAATAAGGCTACTTGCGACAATCCTGTGGCGAGAGCGGCCCCCTGCACGCCAGTATTAAGCTTGATAACAAAAAGCCAGTCAAGAGAGATATTAATACCGGCTCCAGTAACCATAGACGCAGCGGCAAGAAGAGGTCGTCCATCCACCCGTACAAAGTAAGAAAGGCAAATACCGCAGGTAAGAAACGGAATAAAAAGCAAAAGCATAGAAAGGTACTTTTTAACCCAGGGAGCGATTTCAGGACTTGCGCCAAGGATGGTTACCAGAGTATCTATTCCCAATCTTCCTATTACAGAGATACTTGCGGCGATAACAAAAGTAGCCAGTAACGTTTTCGTAAAGATAGAAGAAGCTGTATCAGGATCTCCTTCGCCAAGATATTTCCCACAGTTAACAGAAGCTCCTATGGCCATCATGTAGGCAATCCCTCCTGATAATATAACGAAGGGGAGAGATAAGTTAACGGTGGCCAAGGCCATTTCTCCTACTTTATTGCCAAGAAAAGCAGCATCCACAGCACTGGCTGAGGACACGGCAATCATTCCTATAACTGTTAAGAAGGAATAATAAAAGAACACAGGAAAGATATTCCCGCGCAGAGGATCTAACATGTACTTCACTTTTAATGCACCCTTTCAGGAAAAACAACAACACTTGGACAGTTACCATATTTGCGCATGTTCATTTCGCGGAAGATACTTCTATAATATAGCACAAAAAATGAATAAAAATATGTATACTTTAATGAAAATGTACTTCTATATTCCACTTCTTTTTGCTAACAAAATTTGTTATTCTTTAAAAAGATTCTGTTGGTTAAGGAGGTTTTAAAAATGCAGGAATATTGCCAGAGTTGTGGTATGCCCCTTGAAAACTCCCTTCGTGGAACAGAGGGGGATGGCACCGTATCTCACGACTATTGCATCTATTGTTATAAGAATGGTGAATTCACTCAACCTCACGTGACGATGGAAGAAATGATCAATATTTGTATTCCCCATATGCTAAAGTCAGGTTTCGATGAAGAAGAAGCCCAAAGAATGCTAAGCGAGTTCCTTCCTACATTGAAGCGATGGAAGAAGTAGAAGCGATAAAGCTAAGACGCTGACACGCAATCAAAGTGGAGAAGTCGTCTCAATTCTTTCTTCTGACGGCCTCTCCTCACAGCAAACGTTGATTGCGAGGTTTCTTAGGCCCTTCTCTGCAGTGTCTTGTATGAACAATCTCATCAGCAGATGTTCGTTGAGCGGGGTTTCTGATGGTTCCTCTCTGTATCTCCTTGATGAGCCCCGCCCTTGCTTCTATCCTTGCTATTGGCAGCACTTTGTTCCTTTGTTGCCGGCTAAAATACTGCCGCGAGCCGTAGTGATAGTCGTCGCCATGACAGGTTTCGTTCCGTGGTTGCCGGCTACATTCCATTCTCTTTCCGGTACAAAATAATATCCTGTACAGTTACAACGGGGAAATTATGTTTCTTCGCAAAAGCCGCTACTTCAGGCAAACGAGCCATTGTTCCGTCGCTATTAGTGAGTTCGCATAGTACCCCGTACGGTTTCAATCCGGCGAGCCTCATAAGATCTACATTTGCCTCAGTATGCCCGTCTCGTTCCAAAACGCCTCCCTGTTGAGCCCGCAGTGGGAACACGTGGCCCGGATGTCGCAAATCACACGGTTGAGCGTCGTCAGCTATTGCGGCTTTAATCGTTCTCACTCGATCTGCGGCTGAGACGCCAGTTGTTACCCCTTCCGCAGCTTCTATGGAGATGGTGAAAGCAGTCTGGAATCGACTGGAGTTATGAGTTACCATCATGGGAAGTTCCAAGGATTGAACTTTCTCGGGGGTGAGGCAGAGACACACGATGCCGCTACATTCGCGAATAAGCATAGCCATCTGCGGCACAGTTAAACTTTCGGCAGGGAAAAAAAGGTCTCCTTCGTTTTCTCTATTCTCATTGTCTGTAACCAACACGCCACTTCCAGCACGAAGGGACTCCAACGCTTTCTCCACTCGCTCAAGGGGAGAGCCATAGGTGTTAAGCAACATACTATCCATTCTCAACAAATCCTCCTAAGTAGAAAAATAGAAATAGCAGGGCGGGAACTCTATCAGCGGCCTCTTCTTTTCTCCACAAACAAGCAGAGAAGGATAGTAGATCGCCTGATCCTCTTTCATCCGGACTATTACCGTCGGCTCTGGAATTTAACCAGATCTACATTTTTCTTTCAGAAAAATGTGCGCGGGCTTTCCAGCTTGAACTGGTATACCGCCGATGGGGAATTCCACCCCGCCCTGAGAACCGGCTTTAACACTGTAGCTTCAATAAGACAAGAAGTCAATAAAATAACATCATAATACTATTTACACAAATACTCCTTGCCATCTTTTATTAATATTCTGTTATTATACTGTGTATGTTTCAAGTCTGAACATAATGGATAATGCGTCGTATAATAAATAAAAAAGAGCAACTGCGAGAGAGAAGAAGTGTTGGAGCCTAAAATGGAGGTTATTGGTAGTGATAGATAATTTTGTGGTTTTATTTGCGTTATTTTTTATTTTTATGTTCATCCTCTCGGCGTTTTTTTCGGCGAGTGAAACAGCGTACTCAAGTGTCAATAAAATACGGCTCAAACGCTTTGTAGAGGAGGGCCGGAGAGGGTCCAAACGAGCGTTGGGCTTGGCGAAGGATTTCAATAAAACCATTTCAGCCATCCTCATTGGGGGAAATATTGTCGATATTCTTATGACGTCTGCTGCTACTGGAATTCTTTCGGTCCTTTTCGGGCCTATTGGGGCTGTATATGCGACGCTCCTCATGACGGTACTCATTATTCTATTCGGTGAAATTCTTCCTAAAGCTTTTGTAAAAGACAAAGCGGAAAACTTTGCTTTAGGTGCCGCCTCTCTCGTCCATTTTTTTGTTGTCTTACTTTCACCCTTAACGTGGTTAACCACCCGTCTTTCCCAGCTTTTACGAGGGAAAGACAAACCGGCTTTTTTGCCCAGCGTTACCCACGATGAGCTATGGAGTATTGTGGAGACCATGGGGGAAGAGGGAGTTTTGCCGGAAAGCGAGAAAGATTTGATAGGGAGTTCTATCAACTTCTCTGAGATCGAAGTTTGCGAAGTCCAGACGCCGCGGGTCGATCTTTTTGCTGTGAATGTAAACGAACCTATTGAGAACGTGAAGAATTTATTGCTTAAAAATCATTATTCCCGGGTTCCCGTATATGAAGGAACCTTTGATAACATTATTGGAATCCTGAACGAAAAAGATTTTTTGAACCAGTATATTAACGAGGGGTCTGTGAATATTCGTAGTATCATGTCTCGCCCCCTCCTCATTGCGGGGAGTGCAACCCTTATGGATGCCTTGAAAATGTTACAGCAAAACAAGGCCCATCTCGCCGTTGTTTTAGATGAATATGGTGGAACGTCGGGTATTATCACACTTGAGGATATTCTTGAAGAGTTGGTAGGGGAAATTTACGACGAACATGACGATTTCAAAGAGTATTTTACTCAGGTGGAGGAAAATACATATCTAGTCAGTGGAGACGCGTACTTAGAGGATCTCTTCGAGACGTTTTTGCATTTCTCCCATACGCCGGAAAGCGAATCGAGTACTTTGAATGGTTGGCTTTTCGAACAATTTAAAACGCTCCCGGCAGTAGGAGCGACTCTGGAATGGGGGCCTCTTCGTTTTGAAGTAGTGAAGGTCACCGGACAGAGGATCCAGAAGGTCCGAATTTCTAGAGATCCCAACTACAAGGAACCAGACGAGGAAGATAAAGAGCGAGTGGTGATTTTGTAGCAGTAGCATGGTGAGACGCGCTTCATATGCGCTCGTCCTTTTCGTTGCATGAACATAGTGAGCCCTGACAGTTATGAAGCTCTTTGCAATGGGAAGTATAAGCAAATCGTTCTGGTGAGTGCTCGTCTCGTTCTAATATTATGTCCCAGTGACAGAGGGAGGAGAAAGAAAAAGGTCTCCTCCCTGCATGTTTTTACGGATTATACGGTTCAAAAACCGCTAAGAGAGCTCCATCATGATAAAGCTCCAGCCTGTTGTCTACTATTTTGAACCCGCTAACCAGCTCGAGGGATTCTAAATAGAGTTTTTCTGTCTCCATTGCCGACTCACAGTATCGTCTCGTCGCTGCTATTGGCCCCATATAAAGCTCCTTGCCTGTTCTGGAATAGGGACCGAAAAAGTTGTTGCAACCAGCGTAGCCTGTAACACGGTGAGCCTGTACATCAAATCTGAGAGTCATTGGCTGATTATCGGAGGGACTAAGCGTTGAAATTGTTTCCCCACGAAGGAGTGTGAGTTTCCACACTCTCTCTTCAAGATGAGAGGAGCTTTCCTCATCGCATGTTCGGTTTGGCTGTACCTCTATAAATCGGTCTATAACAAGCATCTCTTCTATTTCGTCGCCCTCCATGGCAGGACGCATGGCTAGATGGGCCTCGACAACGGCATATACAGGCTTGCCCGCTTCATGAGGAAGGGCGGTATATGCTTGTTCAAGGGATAAATATCCTTTTTCCATAGCTACAGGGAAAATTTTGCCAGTAAAGCAATCTGTAAAAAAGGCTGCGTCAGCCATATAGGAAAACATCCCTTTCATAGGGATAGGGGAGAGGTGTTCTTCCACTCGCGTCTTTCTAGAAAGGGTGTAATTGAGGGAGGTTACAGACCTCCTACCTTCATAATCGAGCATGGTTATTTTCTGAGGGGAATCTATGGCGAAGAGAATTGTTTCAGTGTCGCTCTCATGGAGAGTGATTATCCCTCCATTTTTGGAAAGAGACCACCAGCCTAGAGAAGCAAAGGTTTCGTCTTTTCCTTTTTCAGCCTCTATATACGTGATATCGAGTTGATAGAGCCTGTCTGGACGAACCGTTAACGTATAAACAATCCCTGGTCCGTCAGCTGCGGGAAGAAGTCCCTGATAGGTTGCGGGAAGTTTCAATAGTTCTTCTGCCTCTTTGTTGATAAGAACGGAAGGATCTTTTTTTAGGGTCCCGCCCATATCCGAAGGTATCTCTTCTTGGCTTGGCGTTAGCAGGGTCAGGTGTCCTTTAGCATTAGAGATAAAGAAAAACGAAGTATCGGGATAATCGGGGTTAAGCTGATAGACTAGAGCATCGGGATTGCTAACTGTCCCTCGAAGAGATTCCCATTCACCACGGAGGGTGAGGGGAAGTTGTCCAGCCTGGTTTTCTAAAGAAGAGATGGTCATAACGTAGTTTTTAGCCTGCAGTGTGGATGCGTCAGAAAAAAGAGTTAAATCCACTTTGGAAGCAGTTTCATCAAGAGACAGTTTCAATTCCCCAGAGAAATGTTCTGCTTGAATGACCGGCATCTCTTCAGCTGATGCTCCTATTGTTACAGAGAGGAGAACGAAGAGAGCTATACTTAAAAAGAAAAGATTTTTTTTGGTTGTTGTCATGATGAACCTCCTCGTATGAACGTAAAAAAAGTTTAACATATTTAATGCAAAAAAAGTAGGGAAGCTAGGTGGGTAGCTTCCCTACAGGTACAGAGGAGAATCGGAGAACCAAACTTTTTTGTGCAAAAAACAAATACAGTAACAACATTTTAGACCCATAGGCGTTCTCTTTACGGGGTATGTAACACATTTTTTATAATAAGTAACACGATTATCCTAAGGAATTTCCCTCTAAATGTCAAGAGGTAAAAGATTTATTTATTGTCTGACAGCTTCGCTCAGGATTTTTTTGAAAAGAGGTGAGAACACAGGTAAAAAGATGTTTATTGCCAGGCAGGCTTGTGGCGAATCTAACTCTCTAGCCATAGGTTTGCCAGACAGGTGGGATATTCCTCCTGTCCCTTGACAGGACGTATAGAGATATTATTAGATGGCACATGAAGAATACGACTGCGGTGAAGGGAAAGCGCGGTTTTAATTGAGGTGGTAGCAGGTGTTTGATCTTCCTTTAGCTTTTTTAGTTACGGCGGTTCTTCTTGTTTTAAGTATTCTTTCGAGTAAGCTCGCCGATCGTTTTGGTTTTCCCGCCCTTCTCATGTTTCTCGTAATAGGGATGTTGGCTGGGTCAGACGGTCCTGGCGGTATACAGTTTGATAGCGCAGCTGCTGCCAATATGGTAGGAACTGTAGCGTTAGCTTTTATTCTCTTTGCTGGAGGGCTTGACACGAACTGGGAGAGCATTCGTCCTGTTCTGACACGGGGCATTCTTATGGCTACGGTGGGAGTTGCCCTTTCAGCCTTTTTTATGGGACTCTTTATTCATTTTGTTTTAGGATTTTCCCTCCAAGATGGGCTCTTGCTCGGTTCCATCGTTTCATCTACTGATGCTGCTGCTGTTTTTGCAGTGCTCAGATCGAGGCGCGTCAGTTTAAAAGACCATCTCAGAGCTTTTTTAGAGCTTGAGTCTGGTAGTAACGACCCTATGGCTATTTTCCTAACCCTAGGTATTTTGCAGATTATGGCAAGAGATACTCTCTCTTGGGGGGAGTTGTTGCCTCGTTTTGCCATGCAGATAACTATGGGTGTTGTAGCGGGATTCATTATAGGGAAGGGTGCGGCGTGGGTTATGAATCGAATCCGCCTAGATTACGAGGGGCTTTACCCTCTCTGGGGAGTCAGTATTGTGTTGCTTACATACGGAGTGGTAGAGAAATTGGGGGGGAACGGCTTCCTGGCGGTGTATTTATGTGGCCTTATTTTAGGAAATGGCGATTTTATTTATAAACGAAGTCTTATCCGGTTTCACGATAGCGTGGGATGGCTTATGCAAATCATCATGTTCTTAGTCTTGGGCCTTCTGGTGTTCCCCTCTCACCTTCCTGCAGTAGCGTGGGAAGGGTTGCTATGCTCTGCTTTCCTCATGTTTGTGGCTCGGCCGGTATCTTTATTTCTGACCCTTATCGGGAGTAAATTCTCTATCCAGGAGCGTATCTTATCTGCTTGGACCGGTTTACGTGGGGCTGTCCCCATTGTATTGGCAACGTTCCCTCTTTTAATGGGGCATCCTAAATCTGAGGAAATATTTAATGTAGTGTTTTTTATAGTCTTGACGTCAGTTCTATTACAGGGAAAAACGTTAATGCCCCTTGCCCGTTTCCTAAAGGTGGATAAGCCGTTAGTTCTGCGGGCACGATACCCTTTGGAATTCGATAAAACGGAAAATGATGTTCGAAGCGAGACGAGGGAGTTTGAAATTCTACCGAGTGCTGATGTGGTGGGTGAACCTTTGGAGAATCTGGGATTGCCTAAAGATGCCCTTGTTTTACTTGTGAGACGAGACAACCAGTTTCTCGTGCCGAGGGGACATACAGTATTGCAACCCTACGATACGTTGCTCGTGCTGGGGGAAAAGGAGGCTCTTCTTCAGACGAGAAAGATACTCCTCAAAACTCATGCTTCAGAGGAATAATCATAGGCAAGTGTTCCGATCTTTATGGCTTCATGTTCCTCAAAATGTACGCTTCAGAGGAATAATTGTGGAAACGCAGGAAAAAAGAAGTTTCGAGGTTTCTAGAAACTGTGTTGAGAAATAAAAATAAAGCTCTCGACATGTATGTGTCGGGAGCTTTTCTTTATTTGCGCCACGTTGCCGGAATGAGAAGGATAAGAACGGTATAAAGCTCTAATCGCCCCAAAAGCATGCAAAGAGAAAAAACCCATTTCCCTGCAGCTGGAATGGCGGCGTAATTTTTAGTAGGGCCAACCATGCCAAGGCCGGGTCCTATATTCCCCAATGTAGCAGCTACTCCAGATATGGCCGAAACCAAATCGAGTCCCAATAAGGTCATAATTAAACTTGCCAGTGTAAATAACCCTATATAAAGCAGGAAAAAAGCGGATATGGACCCCACTGTTTCCTTGGGGATAGTATGGCCAGCCACTTTCGTTTGAATAATGGCGTGGGGATGGAGAAGCCGATATAGTTCTGTACGAGCATGGCGGACGAGAACCATAATGCGAAGATTTTTGATTCCACCGCCTGTAGACCCGGCACAGCCGCCAATGAACATTAATATAAGGAGCAAAAACTGAGTGAAAACAGGCCACAATTCATAATCAGCTGTGACAAAACCGGTGGTGGTTATAACGCTTACAACTTGAAAGGCGGCATATCGCAACGCATCAAAAATATTAGTATAGATGCTTTTTCTCAGGAGGAGAGCCGTAATGGCGAGGGTGCTTCCTGTAGTGACCCAGAAATAGAAACGAAATTCTTCATCTTTCCACCATGCATTCAATTTCCCCCGAAGAAAATGGTAATGGAGCACAAAGTTGCATCCGGCAAGGAACATAAAAATAGTAATGACCCAGTCTATGTATGGACTGTTGTAATAGCCTACACTGGAGTTTTTAGGCGAGAATCCCCCTGTGGCCATAGTGCCGAAAGTGTGGGTCAAAGCATCAAAAAGATTCATACCCCCAAAGAGGAGCAATATGGTTTGGAGGATGGAAAGAAAAACATAAACGCCCCAGAGCAGCAGGGCTGTTTGCTGTATTCGAGGTGTCATTTTCTCAGGGATGGGGCCGGGAACCTCAGCCTTGTAAAGATCCATTCCTCCTACGCCGATAAAGGGCAGAACAGCTAAGCTCAGAACGATGATTCCCATGCCTCCGAGCCAGTGAGTAAGGTCGCGCCAGAAGAGGATTCCTCGAGGTAATGCCTCAATATCTGTAAAAATAGAAGCGCCGGTTGTTGAAAAGCCTGAAATAGCCTCGAAAAACGCGTCGGTAAATGTGGGAGCCGCCCCATAAAGATAGTAAGGAAGCCCACCAATTATGGAGGCTGTTACCCACGAAAGAGTAACAACGGCAAAGGCCTCTTTAACTCCTAAATCCTGGTAGTTTTCTTGTTTTCCCCAGAGATAGAGAATTAATGAAATACAAAAACCTGACACAATAGAAAACGCAAAGGCTTGTATATCTTGGCTTTTATCAAGAATAGCCCAACTTAACGGCCATAACATAAAAAGAGAGATCATAGCGGAAAGAAGAGCTAATACTCTTGCTACAAGGCGAAGTCGCATTCTTATTTCACTCCAAGTTTTTCCACAGCTATGGGCATAAGTTCAGATGAGGCAAAAAGAGTTACCAGATCATTTCCCTGGAGGGTTGTTTCTCCTTTGGGGACGAACACTTCATTTTCACGCTGGATAAGAGCTACTAGAATCCCTTTGGGAAGCCCCAATTCCGCCATGGATAGACCAACAACGGGACTTGTTTCGGGAATAATGGCTTCGAACATTTCAGCGTCTATCTTTTCGAGAAGAGAGAGTGTTCCCATCCCTGATGGGTAGCGAACGTTGCTCATAATAACTGAAGCTAACGCCTGGTTGGGATTGACCATAGCATCTACGGAAATATAGTTGTCCAGACGCATGTACATCTGTCTGCGTACAACGGCGATAGTCTTTTTGGCGCCAAGAGCTTTTCCTACCACACCAAAGAGAATATTGGCTTCATCGCTTTCCGTAGCGGCAACTAAGCCATCAGCTCCCTCTATTCCCTCTTGACGCAACAACATCTCATCTGCGCCGTCTCCGCAAAGAACCAGCGTTTTCTCCAGCTCTGAAGCGATTCGTTCGCATTTCTCTCTGTTATGGTCGATAAGGCGGATATCCAGATGTTTATACTGTTTTTCCAGACGGCGGGCAACTTGATAGCCCAGTTTCCCTCCGCCTATAATAATAACTCGATGAAGAGGGGTACTCTTTTCCCCTTGAATCATTTCCTCCAACCGCCATATTTGATCTTTGCGGGTGGCTATAAAACAGAGGTCCCCTTCTTCCAAAATATTGTCTCCGTAAGGGACAAAGCCACCGCCGTTTCGCTGCACATATACGATGATGGCGGTTATTTGAGGGTAATGAAAACGGAGATCCTTTAGGGACACGCCAATGAGGGGGGAATCATGGGCTATGCGAAAGGCATAAATACCTGCTACCCCTTCAAATAGTTCTGCTGCATCCATAGCAGAACTGACGGTTAGTAACTCTATAATCTGGCGGGCTACAGATCTTTCCGGAGAGCTCATTACGTCTATGCCCAGGCTTCGAGCCCAATCAGGGCTGTCGGTGTATTCAAGGCCCCGAGCCCTTGAGATCACTCGCTTAACGCCGGCCCTTTTTGCAATCCAGCACGCCATAATATTGACTTCGTCACGGTTCGTACACGCGACAAGTATATCGACTGAACACCCAGGGACAACTTCGGCCTCGGCAAGAACTGATGGGCGAGATCCATTTCCACGAATAGCAATAACGTCTAGTTCGTTGTCTACCTTTTGTGCCCGTTCTTCATCCTCTTCAATGACGGTAATATCGTGTCCTTCAGCTGAAAGACTTTTTGCTACGTGGTAGCCAACTTCTCCTGCTCCGACGATGACAATGCGCATAATAAAATTACCCCTGCTTCCGCATTTTTATTTTCTGTTCATGTGTGTAAAACAATCATAATCCTAGCAGAGGCTCGAGGAAACGCAAGAAAAATCTGATTGCCGAAATAAAAGATTTCTTTGTCCACAACCCCTCGACGTAGACGGCATCCCTGGCAATGTGCCGACGCGACAGACACCAGCTCGCTGAGAATGGCTTACCTGACAACATGTCAACGCAGAAAACGTCCCTGTTTTTTCTACGAGGGAATAAGCCAATATGGAGATTCGGGAACCATCCCTTCAAAAACAGAGAGAACTTTTTCCGCTGCATTTCTCCCAGCATGAAGAAAGAACAACTGGGACATTTCTGAAACAGTATATCGAAGGATCTGCTCTGGATAAAGAATATTCTGGAGTCTTCTGAAGAGGAGTGCGGCAAGGCGCCCAATCCTCTCCAACGGAACTTTTCCGTAAAGAAGATATAAATTTCGCAGCGTTCCACTGAGCCACGATGGATCCTGATGTTTGGTCCCTTTCCCGATAATGCCCTCTATTAGAGTTTCTTTTTCGCTATCGAAGGGAGCCTTAAAATAGCTATGGATCTGTGGAAAGACGTGGCCAGACAAGTAGTATACCGAAGCGACAGAGAGATCTTCCATTGTGCAGTTCCGATCTTTCTTATGAGTGGTATCAAGGGTTAATCCATAAGGAATACTTTCTGTCCTTGTTGTTAAAAGAGCTTCTGATGTAAAGGCTCGGCCATGAAAAGATGCCATGTGGGCGGTAGTCCATCCAGTTTTCACCTCTCGAATGCTCCAAAACTCCCCATGCTTTTCAGGAATATCGATGTACATACTTGCATAATGTCCCCATCTCCAGCCGGGAAGAAGTTCCCATGGCAGGTGGGGAGCAGCGCTTGCAATACTAGATGTCACTACCTCCATTTGTACTATTTTCATAAACTGCCGTTCTGGAAGGGTGTCGTATAGATAGGGCAAAGCAGCCTCCCCCATAGCAGAAAGAATTTGGTGCCATCTCTGAGCTATATTTTCTCCAGTTTCGTTATTCTGTTCTGCTGCTAAAAGTGCGCTTTTATAGAGGGATACTATAAAATCTTTCCAATCAATGAAGCGATCATTGACATGAGCTATAGAGGGGATTTTTACTTCTTGGCTAAAAGAAGGGAGCCATACTGTTGGATCGTGAATTATTGAATCGAAAATATCTAACCGTAACAGGTGTTCCATATGCGAGCTGAAATTGAGAGCTTCTCGTACCAGATCCGGAGGATACTTGGAATAGAGCACTCTTTAACTCACCTCCACAACCTTGTTCTGCAAAATATCCATACTATGCCACTCTTTCTCGTTTTAGGGAAGTAAAAACTACCTAAATCGTAAAATTTACTCTCTTTTTTGAAAAAGCTCTTTTTCTATTCTTTTTATCGTGATAGGCTGTACTTAATATCAAATCACAAAGAGGGTATTATGACAATACATTTAAAAAATGAAAAACCATTCATTCCACCTTTTATTGTCTTAACGTTGGGAATAGCCGCCATATCTACAGGAGCCATTTTTGCCAGGCTAGCAGATGGCGTCCACCCTCTTGTCATCGCAGCATACCGAGTGGGGTTGGCCTCCCTTATCCTCTGTCCTCTGGCCGGGCTACGTTGTAAAAAAGAAATCTCCCTTTTACAACCAAGGGAGTGGTGGGCTCTTTGTTTGGCAGGAATATTTTTAGCGCTGCACTTTGCATTTTGGATATCATCGCTGTTTTATACTTCAGTAGCTAGCTCTGTTGTTATTGTAGATACAATTCCTGTCTGGACAGCTATACTCTCTCCTATAGTGACAAAAGATTTAGTGCGCAAAAAGACAAAGATAGGCATAGCAATTGCTTTTGCAGGGGGAGTGATTATCAGTTTGGGGGATTTTTCCCTCGGCGAACAGGCCCTATGGGGCGACTTTTTAGCTCTTCTGGGGGCGTGGACGGCTACATGCTATTTTCTGTGTGGCCGGATAGCACGACGAAAAATCTCGTTGCTTACCTACACCTCTCTTTGTTATGGCATAGCTGCCCTCTGTCTCTGGAGTGTTATATGTGTGAAAGGGGTGCCGGTACGGGGTTTTGACCTCTCTGTATGGGGCGCTTTCTGGGGAATGGCTCTGATCCCCCAAATACTTGGGCATAGCAGTTATAATTGGGCTCTTCGGTATGTCAATCCTGGTGCCGTGTCTGTAGCTCTTCTTGGAGAGCCGGTGGTCAGCTCTTTCCTGGCGTGGCTGATTTGGGAAGAGGCAGTGGGAAAGGCTGTTTATAGCGGAGGAGCGTTAATTTTGCTTGGCATATATATTGTCTCTCGAAGTGAGGCCGCATAAGGAGATTTCTCGGAGCGAAGCCTCATAAGTAGGTCTCTCGGAGTGTGATGCTTCATAAGAAGTTTTCTCGGAAGCGAGGCTTTAGAAGAGGGATGAGCTTGCCTTTTTATTCCGGACGAAAAGGAGAAGATGAGACATTATGGAATACCGCTCTGTTTTTATTTCAGACGCACATTTGGGAAGCAGATGGAGCAAAGTTGAAGAATTGGCCTCTTTCCTTTCTTCTATTATTTGTGAACGTCTCTATTTAGTGGGGGACATTCTCGATGGATGGAAATTTAAACACGACGCTCTGAAGAGTCGCTCGGCTTATTACATCCTTCAGCTGCTTTTAAAGTTGTCAGAAAAGATGGAGATCATCTATATTCCCGGCAATCATGACGATTTCCTTGACCAATATGAAGGAACAACTTTGGGCGGAATACACATACGCAGAGAGGTTGTGCATATTGCTGCTGATGGTCGGAAATATTTGGTTGTGCATGGAGATGAATATGATGGCGTGTCCAGTCATACTCATTGGCTTGCCAGAGCGGGAAATGTCGCATATGAAGCGACGTTATGGTTTAACGAAGGGATTAGCGGACTCTTTTCTTTTGCAGGGAAAAGACCTCGCTGGTCATTTTCTCGATGCCTCAAACGGGGAGTGAAATCCATAGTGAAACGTATGAGCGGCTACGAGAACAAAGTTTTGAGAGCAGCAGAGCTGCGAGGGTTAGATGGCATTATTTGCGGGCATATTCATTATCCTGCCATGAGGCGGATCAAAGACATTTTATACTGCAACACGGGAGATTGGCTTGAAAGTTGTTCTGCCGTCGTGGAAGATCGAAGCGGAGCCTTAAGATCTTTTTATTGGCGTCCATTTTTTACTCCAGCCCAACAGGCGTTGGATCTTCCTAAAATAACAAGCCTTTTCCCGTTGTCAGAGATACCGTTACCTTTCCTCAGCTGCAAAAGTTAATACTATTATGTAAAATTGCTTTGTATATTAACGAGAGGATGTAATAATATCTCTGCCGAGGGTAAAGAAAAATGAAGACGTCTTATTTTGCTCATAAAAATATTATTGCGAATCCTCATGCAGTGGCGATTTGTCGCGGAGTTCCCAAATGGTTTCATGGAAGAATCTACTCACCATTGGCCCCCTCTTGGGATTTACTCCTCTATTGCAAAAAAAATGCGCTATCACCCCTTCTTTGCGCGCGAAGCTATTTTAAGGAAGTGCTTTACGCACTTGATCCATGGACCGTCTACAATGAAATAGGTGCTGAAGCTATCCTTTTATGCTGGGAAAAACCTGGCGAGTTTTGTCACCGTCGCATTGTGGCGGCTTGGTTCGAGTGGCACTTGAAGGTGAACGTCCCCGAACTAGGGTATGAAAACCTTTTGTTTGAAGATAATACAATAGACATGGAAAGCATCATGAACGATAGGAGTCATCTTTAGAAGGAGCTGACGTATTATGACGCCCTGGCAACTCTTTAAAATGTTTTTCAAAATAAGCTCAGTCACCTTTGGGGGCGGAGTTGTAATCTTGGGAATGGCTGAAACGGAAATACGGAAACGAGGGGATATGGACGAAAAAACCTTGCTCGACATTGTTAGCCTTTCTGCCGCCATGCCTGGACCTATCGCTGTTTCCTCCTCTTTCCTTATAGGGAAACATTATTGTGGAATTTCAGGGGCTGTAATGGCGATTCTAGGAGTGTTGGTCCCCCCTTTTACTGTAATTCTTCTGCTCTCTAATTTCGTTCTTGCCCATCAGCATTCCCCGGCTCTAAAAGCTTTTTTCCTTGGAGTTATCTGTGCCGTGGCCGCTCTGATTTTTAATGTGGTGGCGCGCCAGTTAAAAAATATAATTTTCCCCGATATAGTAAATTTACTTCCATATGCTCTCGTTATCCTTCTCATTACGTACCTCCATGTTCACCCTCTCTTTGCCATTGCCGCAGGAGTGGTTGTCCAATGGTTTAGGAAGGAGGGGAAGGCATAATGAAGCTTCTGTTATTGGCTTTAGCCTTTGCTCGCATTGGAGTGGGGGCTTTTGGCGGAGGGATCTCTACTATCCCCCTTATCGAACACGAGCTTGTGGTCAATTATGGCTGGCTTTCCCCTAGCGAGTTTAGCCAGGTTCTAGCGTTAGCCCAGGTTACTCCAGGTCCAATAGCTATTAATGCAGCGACCTTCGTGGGGGTTCAGCAGGCAGGGATTATAGGAGCTTTTGTTGCAACTCTCTCTGTGGTTTTAGCGCCATTGACAATATTGCTCATAGTGCTTCTTATTATGAAGAAGAGCTCAGATCGGGGCGTTGAACATTTTAAGGCTTCTTTGCGGCCGGCAGTAGGGGCTCTTTTGACGTTAGCCGTTATTCCCCTTATGAAAACCGCTTTATCTCAGTGGAAAGGCGCCGTTCTTTTCGCAGTAGGCCTTGCGCTTTTTCAGACGAAGTTCTTTAAAGACCGCCCCCCGTTGATGTTCGTACTTTTCGGCCTTATAGGCTTGGTTGTTTTTCGATAGGATCAAATCCATATTCAGGCTAAGGAGGAGGGTTATGACCGTAAAAGGGAAACACAACCCCAGAACTGCAAAGACAGGGCTTCCGCCAGGAAGCCTCGTACATGTAGGTGAGCAGAAAACGAGACAGACGTCGTTGCGTTTCATGCAGTATAGCGAAAATATATTTACAGAAAAATCTTTATCCAGCCTTGATGAATTTGATAAAAATGTCGTAGAAGACACAGAGGTATGGCTCGATATAATGGGGATACATGATATTCCAGTTGTGGAATCTATTGGCGAAAGGTTTTCCATTCACCATCTTGTGTTAGAAGACATTCTAAACACGGAGCAGCGCCCTAAAGCCGAAGATCATGACGCATTCGTATATGTCATCCTTAAAATGCTCGATATAGACCCTGTCTCTTTGAAAATACGAGTTGAGCAGGTCAGCCTTATTCTGGGAAATAACCTCATCCTATCTTTTCAGGAAGAGCCAGGAGATGTTTTTGATCCTGTCCGAGAGCGAATTCGCAGTGCTGCTGGACGGTTTAGGCGTCTTGGCGCAGATTACCTCCTTTACGCTCTTATGGACGCTATTGTCGATAGATATTTTGTTATTCTGGAGTGCATAGGGGAGAGTATAGAGGAGATAGAAGAGGCTTTGCTCGAAAATCCTGACGCCCATTCCATACACGACCTCTATCTGAGGAAGAGAGAGCTTCTGACGTTGCGACATGCCGTATGGCCATTGAGAGAGGCGGTCAATTCGCTGCGAAAAACAGACAATCGTTTGATACAACCAGAAACGTTGGCCTATTTCGAAGACCTTTACGATCATGTTATTCAAGTTATAGACACGGTGGAAACATTTCGGGAAACAATTGCCAGTATGCTTGATCTCTACCTCTCTTCTTTAAGCAACCGAATGAACGAAGTGATGCGCGTTTTAACAGTCATCTCCACACTTTTTATCCCCCTAACCTTTATAGTAGGTGTATATGGCATGAATTTTAAATATATGCCGGAACTCGATTGGAAGTGGGGATACATATTTGTTTGGTTGCTTATGGGCCTTATTATAAGTGGGATGGGTATGTGGTTTAAGCGCAAAAAGTGGTTTTAACTTCTGAAGGGGCTGTTTGTTTTTAGGGAGGTGTCAGTAAACATGTACGGGAATTTAGCTGATACCATCAGCTCAGCGCGTTCCCTTGTGGCCTTCTCCGGGGCAGGAATGAGTACGGAGTCGGGGCTTCCTGATTTCAGGTCTTCCAAAGGGCTCTGGGCACAGTACGACCCAATGGCGCTTGCATCTGTCCATGCAATGGAAAACAATCCTGGAGCGTTCCTCGACTTTTATCGTTGCAGAATCAAGGCTTTAAAGAAAGCGGCGCCTAATCGTGCTCATTATGTGCTGGCAGACTGGGAGAAAAGAGGACTTTTGAAGGCGGTCATTACGCAAAATGTAGATGGCCTCCATCAGGAAGCCGGCTCGAAAGCGGTAGCGGAGCTTCATGGAAGTCTGCGTCGAGCTAGGTGCCGAAAGTGTTCTCATGAGGGTTCTTCCGATCTTTTGTTGCACGAAAAATCGTGCCCCCTTTGTGGAGGGTTTCTTCGCCCAAGCGTTGTCCTTTTTGGAGAAGCTTTGCCTGAAGAACCTTTAAATGAAGCTCAGAAACTTACTGCCACTAGCGATGTCTTTATCGTTCTCGGCTCGTCTCTCAACGTGTCGCCTGCCAACCTGTTCCCTGTGGAGGCGGTTCGACATAAAGCGACGCTTATTATTATTAATCAGGAACCGACTCTCTATGACGACGTGGCTTCTTTTGTAGTGCGGGAAAATCTTGTGGAAGTATTAGTCCATCTCCACAGAATTATTTTTAGAGAAAGAGGGGGCGCTCTATGATTAACCTCATTCGGAAAGGGGCTCCCGTCCTGATCTTAAAAGGGGATAAAGATCGGATTATAACGTGGCTTCAGAAGCGTTTTGGCACCGCTATACTTTCTTTGCAGAATATGTCTTTTGAAGAGACGGTTGCTTTCGTGAAGCAAGAAGAAACGGCTCTTTATGTAAGCAATAGTCGTGATACCTCGAGAACTCTTCCTACCATCCTCGTTACGACAAGTCACCCAGATAAAATCTTAGAGCGCATTATCAACGAAAATGCTACCGAAATGATCGAATGCGTGGAGAGGCTCCCGCGAGTCATCTTTTTTCGGGTCTTTGGGGACTATCGCACTGTCATTAAAGAGATACAAAATGATTTTGGCGGACGTTTAGGGAAAATTGGGCCGGAACTGCTTTTTGTGTCGGAGAATAGTGGAGTCCCTGTCTGTTTTACAGAAAAATCCTTGAAAAAGAGCATTGCATTAACGAAGGGGGATGTTTTTGAAGACATACTTTATATAGATATGCCTTTTGAAGAACTCTTCCGCAGATTGAATAATAGGGCTCTCCACTATTTCAATGCAGGTTTGGGATACCGGGATTGGAACGTAATGGAAATTCGTCTCTACGATGCAGACCTGCAATATTGGCTCCATAGCCGCCGGCTCAGATTGGCTCTTGAAGCTTTGGAAATAGGCATGATTATTGGGGAAGGATGGGGAAAAGACTACGCCCACATCCTTATGCCCGTTTCTGTCTACTGTATCCGCATTCTGACTTTTTGGGAACCTAAAATTGTAAAGCGGGCTTTAATGGGTCTCGAATATACAGAGGCTGGCAAGCGTTTTGTAGACCTTGATCTTTACTATAACCGTAAAAAGTTTTCCTGGGGAGAAGTTCCAGGGGGAGAGATAATGCCGAGAAGTGAGCGGGAACGGCCTCGAACAACACTGTCTATGGCTTTTCGTAAAGAGATCATGCAGACGATCCTTCCAGAGGAACGGCAGGAAATAGAAAATATTGAACGGGCGATTCTTGAAAAAATTCCTAAGAGAAACGATGTTTAGTATACCCTGTCTCGTATGTCAAGGTAGAGAAAAGTCTGTGGTAGAATACGCTTACTACTTTTTTGTTTCTATGTTTGAAAGGAGAAACTTTTTTGACTCAGACTTTTTTGCCAGTATCCAAGAAGGATATGCGGGCCCGGGGTTGGGATGAACTGGATTTCCTTTTCATCAGCGGTGATGCATACGTAGATGATCCAAGCTTTGGTCATGCCATTATAACCAGGATTCTTGAGAGAGAGGGGTATCGTGTAGGAATTATCCCTCAACCAGATTGGCATAATGTAAAAGATTTCGAGCGTCTCGGCCGTCCTCGCCTCGGCGTTATGGTTTCGGCAGGGAACCTCGACTCTATGCTCAATAAGCTGACAGCCTCGAAAAAGAGCAGGAGTACAGATAGCTATTCTCCTGGCGGGAAACGGGGATACCGACCGGACCGGGCTACAATCGTATATTGCAACCGCATCCGCGAGCTCTGGGGTGATATTCCTATTGTTATAGGGGGTATCGAGGCAAGTTTGCGGCGATTTGCCCATTATGATTATTGGTCTGATACTGTTCGCCGCTCAATCCTGATCGATAGTCAAGCAGATATTTTAGTGTACGGCATGGGTGAAAAGCAGATAATCCAGGTAGCATCCCTCCTTGAAAAGGGATTGCCTGTATCTGAAATACAAGATATAGCCGGGACATGCTATAAAACTCGTACTCTTGAGCGGCTCTGGGATTATGAAGAGTGTCCATCCTTTGAGGATGTGTTTCGAGATAAAAAAGCTTTTGCCGATGCGTTTCGTATCCAATATCTGGAGCAAGATCCTATTCGCGGAAAGATTGTCGTTCAACGTCACGAGACCTTTTATGTGGTACAGAATCCGCCGGTGTTACCTATGACGACGCAAGAATTAGACGAAGTATATGAGCTTTCTTATATGCGCACGTGGCATCCTATGTACGCTAAAGACGGGGGAGTTCCTGCCATTCAGGAGGTACGGTTCAGTATCACAACTCATCGCGGTTGTTTTGGGGACTGCGCTTTTTGTGCTATAGCGTCTCATCAAGGAAGAATGATACAAAGTCGCTCGGAGGAGTCTATTTTGCGAGAGGCGAAATTATTGACCACTCTTCCGGATTTTAAAGGATATATCCATGACGTAGGCGGCCCTACAGCAAATTTCAACTCTCCATCATGTCAGAGCCAGATGGAGCGGGGCACATGTAAAAATAAGCAGTGTCTTTCCCCTGAACCGTGTAAAAACATGAAGGCAGATCATGAGGGGTATATCCATCTTCTGCGTCAGATACGAGCACTTCCCCGAGTGAAAAAAGTCTTTATTCGGTCGGGCATACGTTTCGATTATTTATTGGCGGATAAAAAAGGAAACTTTTTGGAAGAGCTTTGTCGGTATCACGTTAGCGGGCAGCTGAAAGTTGCGCCAGAACATGTATCAGATACAGTGCTTCGTCTTATGAGAAAATCTAGCGGGAATGTCTATAAAAAGTTCATGAATCAATATGAGGCCATGAACAAAAAGTTGGGAAAGAAGCAGTACCTTGTTCCGTACTTTATATCGAGTCATCCAGGGGCGGGCTTGAAAGAGGCTATTGAACTTGCCGAGTTTGTGCGAGATCTTGATTTTATGCCAGAACAGGTACAGGATTTTATACCGACGCCCGGGAGCCTTTCTACATGTATGTATTACACGGGTATAGACCCATTAACGGGGGAAGAGGTATACGTCCCCCGAACAAATGAAGAAAGAAAAATGCAGCGTGCCCTTTTGCAGTACCGGAAGCCATCAAATCACCGACTTGTTCGCGAGGCCTTAGCGATCGCGCATCGGGAAGACCTGATAGGGTGGGGAAAAAATTGTTTAGTTCCTCCCGAAGATCACGCACAGCCTAAAACTCCCGTTACGTCCTCTCGATCTTCGAAAGGGGCTAAGAATGTCCGCCGCCAGAGGCGTGGTGATAGGAGGCGCAGAAAACCGTGAGAAAGCCTTTAAAAACCTATCGCTTTGTGTTGATATGCATAGGAGCGCTTAGTATTTCTTTATGTGGAAGTTTATGGTATCTGGCTACTCAGGGGGACGTTGGTGAATCTTTTTCTGAGGATGCCCCCCCTGTTTCTCCTCCTCAGCATCCTGTTAAGCCACCTGTTTTAGAGATGGGTTTAGACGAAAATGGAACGAATACCCAACACGATGCTCTTCAGGTGGCTCCTGCAACGCCTGCATTACCTACACCATCAGCACCGACGCCCACCTCGCTGGAAGATATAGAAAACGCCATTGTATCTCCGTCAGATTCTCCGTTGCTCCCTCGACAAAAAACACGGGAAGAAGAGTTGAGAGAGCTAAAAAACTATATACGTCCCAAAGAGGCATCAAAGGAAAACATGGTTTCTATTCCTGTAGCTGATAGTGTCATTAAGAAGGGGAAGGAACTTAAAGAATCTATAGAGGGAGAGGCAAAAGATGCTATGCAAGAAACGTTTGACGTTCTCCCAGGCATTGCTGCAGAAGTAGAGGAAGCGGAACTAGGCGTGCAGGGCAATAAAGTGACTATAAAATTCTCTATGCCGGCAGATAGAGTTAAGATATTTGGCGAGCTACCGTCGGAGCCCCCTAAAAAGAAGCACATAACCTCAGACGACGTGTCGTCCGACGATGTGCATGCTGGCAAAGAATAGCATTAGCTTTTCGCTGTTTCCTTTCCTGAGGCAGCGATAAAACGTTGAAATATGAGAGGGGCCGCTTCAGTGAGAAGTACGGCTATAAAAATAAGGACACAGCCGGCAGTCATGTGAGCTGTAAAGGTTTCGTTCAAAAGTAAAATGCCTGCAAGAGCTCCAAAAACAGATTCAAGGCTCAGTAAAATAGCAGCGTGAGACGAGGGGGTAAATTGCTGAGCCGCGTTTTGCACAGATAGGGCGAAGACAGTACAAAGAAGCACAGTGAAAGCAATGTCTCCCCAAGCGCTTGGGGCTACAGCTACAGGCCAAGTCTCGAAAAAGAGGGCGCAAAAGATACTCAATACGGCTGTCGTCCCGATTTGAAGGGCGGTTAGAGCGAGAGGGTCAATGGAGGCTGCAAAATATTCAATGGCCAGAATATGGCAGGCAAAGAAAAATGCACAAGCTATGGTAAGGAGGTCTCCCCTGTTAAGATTTAAAAGAGCCTCCCCATCTCCTTGAAGTGAGAGGAGTCCCATTCCTACGAGACAGATGAACGAAGAAACAAAAGTTAGAGTTCCGGGGAAGATTTTTCGTATCGCCCATGAAAGAAAAGGTACCATAACAACATAGGTAGAGGTGATGAAAGCCTGTTTTCCCGCTGTAGTATACTCTAGCCCTATAGTTTGAGTCACGAACCCCAGGAAGAGAAAAACGCCTACGAGGAGGCCGGAACGAATCTGTTTTATTGTGAGCGTTTCAAGTCTCTTGCGAAAAAGAAGGGCTAAAATGAAAAAAGAGGCTGTGAAACGCACAGAGAGAAGGTAAAATGGAGGGAAGCTGTCTAAGGCACCTTTCATTGCCACAAAACCAACGCCCCAAAAGAGGGCAATGAGAACCAGTGCGCTATCAGCAAATAAAACTTTATATCGAGTTAATAAAGACATACATGTCACTCCTCATCTATTTTAAACGAAAAATACGAGTCGCATCTTTTGAGTTTGTAGGCACAACGTAAAACTGACAAGAAAAAACATAGGATAAGTGAACTAAAGTTTCAAAAACAAAATCTTGATACATTATCTCATGTTTAGTGTTGATAATAAAGGGTTACATGCCAGTACGTAAGGTGTTTGAGTGCGGTTCCACGCAGGTAATAGTAAGAAGTGAGGGAAATGGTGTTGAGCTTGAGCTGCTCCTCCTACATGTCCGTTGTTATATGCTAGTGTTGGCGAGGAATGAGGGGGATATATGGGATAAACTTTTATTTACAAAGAAAAGTTTCACGGAGTATAATGTATGCGCGAAATATATCAATCTTGAGACAGGGAAAAAACTGTTCTCCATCAAGTAAAAGGGGGGTTGTCATAGGTGTTTATTTTTATAGCTTCCTTTCTGATGTATTTGCTGCTCGTGTGGTCTGGTGGAAGCATTAGTTTAGTTGAGATAGGGATTGGTGCGATTCTGGCGACGATCCTCGCTTTTGCGTCTCACACGTGGAGCCCTTCTAAGCCGCTCAGTTTTAAAGCGCTGAATCCTCTAAAATGGTTAACCTTTCTTTATTATCTTTTAGTTCCTTTTGCCATAGGGCTCATTAAGGCTAATATCGACGTGGCGACTCGAGTTATAACAGGAGATATACATCCCGGGATCGTGAAACTAAACCCAGGGCTGAAGAGCGACGTGGCCAAAACCATTCTGGCTGATTCCATAACGTTAACTCCAGGAACATTAACGGTGGATGTAGATGATGATGGGGCTTATTACATCCATTGGATTAATGTATTGGATGTTTCTCCAGAGGAGGAACAAGTGTACGGTTCTTTCGCTCGGTGGGCAAGGAGGTTGGCGGATTGAGTATCCAGCTATTAATGTGGGGAGCTATGGTGCTCGGAATTCTTGCTATTGTTATTTTCGGTCGTCTTATCGCTGGTCCGACGATTCCAGACAGAGCTGTTGCCCTCGATACGGTGAACACTCTCGTTGTGGCCATTATGATCTTGCTGTCAGCTGTTTTCGATTCAGTAGTAATGATAGATGTGGCCATCGTTTATGCAGCTCTTTCCTTCGTGGGAACGATGTTTATTGCCCGTTTCATAGAAGGAGGGATGTAGGGTGCTGGAGAAATACCTCGTTGGAATTTTTATTACTATCGGGCTTTTTTTTAATACGCTAGGGGCTATTTCGCTCTATAGATTTCCAGATGTATATACGAGACTTCATGGAGCGACGAAGTGCACGACCTTTGGAAGCATTTTTACGTCGTTGGCCGTTATAGCGTATGCTGCTTTCCGTATACACCAAGGTGGGGGGAGTCGGTTTACAGTTTTGATCATCCACGCCGTAGTGGCGGTGATGGTTCTGCTCATAACGAATGCTACAGGAGCCCATGCCATTGCCCGGGCTGCGCACAGAAGTGGAATTGTCCCCAAAATGGCAGTGGTTGATCGTCTTGCGGAAGAAGAAGAACGTAAAGGTGGTGTTGTCAGTGAGTGAGATTTTCCATCTTGCCGTCCTTGTACTGCTCACTTTATCCGCTTTTTTCGCCGTATGGTTTCGAGATCTTCTCTCTTCTGTCATCTCTTTAGGCGTTTTTAGTCTGGTCATGGCTGTAGAGTTTTATCTTCTGCATGCGCCAGATGTGGCCATTGCCGAAGCGGCTATTGGTGCCGGCCTGAATACGGCAATTTATATCATTGCATTGAGAGGGTGCGGAAAAGCGCGGAGCAAAACCGGAGGTGACATCCGGTGAAAAAAACTCTTTTTATAGTTGCGGCATTGATTCTCGGCGGGCTTGTTTGGGGAGGCCTGGATTCCATCCATCCCTTCGGTGATCCAGGACAGGTGGCTATGGACAATTATTTTATTGACCATGCTCTTGTTGATCGATCGGCCGAGAACGTGGTTACCTCCATAGTCTTCGATTTTCGAGGCTTTGATACTATCGGAGAAGCAGCCGTTCTTTTTACAGCTGTGTGCTCAGTTACCGCCTTGTTCAGGGAAGGGGGCAAAAAGAAATGAAGCCTCTCTCTGTTGTTGTTCGGACTGGATGTGATTTATTCGCCTGGTTTATGGTGATCTTCGGTGCGTACGTTATCATACATGGTGATGTAACGCCTGGGGGCGGATTCCAGGGAGGAGCTGTGGTGGCCACATTCCTTGCGTTTTTACTCGTGGCTTATGGCTGGAATACGCTTAAACTCTGGCTTCAGGAGAGCGTTTACAATGCTATGCTTGGCTTCGGCCTCTTGTGTTTTTTAGTGTTGGGATTTATGGGAATGCCCGCCTCCTTCTTTTATAACTTTGTAGCGATTCCCGCTGCTGAAGTTGCGAAGAGCGGACACGGCATTATCCCTCCTTCGGGAACTATTGCCTTAATGGATATAGCTGTAGGTATAGAGGTGACAGGAGGGCTTTCCTTGATTCTCGTCTACATGTTTAAAGGAATTCACCTGTTCGATAACTACGAGATAGGAGAGGAGAGCGGCCATGATCGGTAATGCCCCATTCCTCATAGTAGGAGTTCTCTTCCTTATGGGTCTGATAGCCGTGCTGACGGAGAAGAACCTTGTGAAAATTGCTATCGGTATAAGCATTATTGAATCAGCAACGAATATGTTCCTTATAGTTTTGGGATACCGCACTGGTGGCACAGTTCCTGTGAGGTTTTTAGCAGCAGGTGAGGGCGTTATGGTTCTTCCTACACCTCAGGCTCTTACGTTGACAGCAATTGTTATTGCCTTGGCGACAACGGCGTTGATGCTCTCTTTGATCATGCTGTTATATCGCCATTATGGGACGTTGAATATTGACGAGATACGGAGGTTGCGAGGATGAGTTGGCAAGAACACCTTCCAGCAATGATCCTGGCCATTCCCCTTCTTGGAGCCTTTGCAACGCCTCTGTTTTCTTTAGGCGGGAAGACCCTGCGGAACGTTTGGATGGTCAGTATTTCGTTTATCACAATGATCGTGGCTTTCCTGATTTGGAGGACTGTAACGGTTAATGGCGTTCTGGTATACGTCATGGGTGCTGAGACGGCTACGTTGGCCTTACCTTCCGGAATGGCCTACCCAGTTAGAATTATTCTGGAGATAGATGCTTTCAGCGCCTTCATGGCCCTTGCCGGGTCTATTGCCTCTTTTGCGGGGGCTATGTACTCGATCCATTTCATGGATCGCTTCTCTGGCCTGAGCCGTTTTACATCTCTTTATTTCCTTCAAACAGCAGGAATGCTCGGGATGATGGTTACCGGCGACCTCTTCAACTTCTTTGTCTTTTTGGAGATATCGTCAGTGGCATCCTTTGGCTTGGTGGCTTTTTGGAGAGACCGTCCGGAATCAGTGGAAGCCAGCTTTAAATATATGTTAGTATCCCAGCTTTCCGCTATGATGGTTCTCATCGCCATAGGCTCTCTTTATGGTCGTTACAATGCCCTTAATATGGCTGGTATCGCTAGTATGCTCCATCTTGGAGTGGTGGAAAAATTAGTTCTGGCTTTTCTCGTTGTAGCCTTAGCCATGAAGTGTGGTGCCTTCCCCATGCATATGTGGATGCCAGACGCATATGCGGAGGCTCCGGCAGGCGTAACGTGCCTTTTAGTGGCGGTGAGCCAGGCCTCTCTCTATGGATTGATGCGTGTTTGTTATACCCTCTATGGAACCACCATGGGAAGCTCTTTTGTACCGTGGGTCATTATTGTTCTCGGAATGGCGTCCATGTTCTTTGGGGTCTCCATGGCTGTGGTACAACACGAAGTCAAGCGACTTATGGGATATCATTCCATTTCCCAGGTAGGGTACATGCTTCTGGCTCTCGGTGTGGGCTTATTATCTCTCGGCAATCCCCAGACTATGGCAGACTACGGTTTTATGGCAATGAAGGGTGGCATCTACCACATCTTCAACTACACAATGTATAAAGGATTGCTCTTCCTTACCGCCGGATCTCTTTATTACGCTACGGGAACCCGAGATTTGGATAAACTTGGGGGCTTGGCCAGGCGGATGCCCTATACCACCTTCATGTTTGTTATAGCGGCGGCAGCGATTTCGGGCCTACCGCCCTTCAACGGTTTTGTGTCAAAGTTGCTGATCTACGAGTCAACATTTGCGCTCCATCCTTTCCTTGCCGTAGCGGCTCTTGTAACGTCTGTCCTTACTCTTGCTTCTTTTGTTAAGGTCTTTCAAACTGCCTTCCTGGGACCGGAGAAAAAATGTTATGCTTCGGTTTCTGAAGTGCCTGCGAGTATGCTTATGGGCATGGCTCTCTTGACCATCGTTATTCTTGGGCTTTCTCTCTTCCCGTCCTGGGTACTCTCCAACTTGGTTGAACCGGCAGCGAAAGCCTTGGTGGATCAGAGCGGGTATATAGGCGCTATTATGGGAGGTGGGCTATAGTGTGGAGTAAAGTCTATTCAGGATTTGGATACTGGGACGTGATCTCTTGGCTCATCTTCTTCTTAATCGCGTCTTTCTTCGCCCTTTGGCTTCGCTCTCTTGGAAGGCGGGATTATAAAGAAGGAACGGAACAAGATGAGATTTATTGGTCCGGGAACCCAGTTCCGGAAGACGGATCTGAGATTACGGTACCGGCAAGTTCTGCCTATTGGGGATTTAGGAAAGCTCTTGAATCCTATTATTCGATTTTAACGAACATTCACAGTGGTCACATGAGAGACTATGTAGGGTACTTTGTAATAACAGCTGCTGTGATTGCTGCGTTGATCCTCATAGTGTAGGAGGCGGGAAAATGAGGCTGGATAAATATCTGGAAGTACTGCCTAAATCTCTGTGGGTTATGACCTGCAACTCAGGTTCATGTAATGGCTGTGATATAGAGATAGTGGCGACCATTAGTCCACGTTACGATATAGAGCGTTTCGGCATGAAGCTGGTGGGAACGCCGCGCCATGCCGACGTTTTGCTTGTAACTGGTCCTGTTACAAAGTACATGAAAGATCGCTTGCTTCGAATTTATCACCAGATGCCCGACCCGAAAGTGGTTATAGTGGTGGGCAACTGCGGTGCGTCAGGGGACGTTTTCTATAAATCCTATAACCTTGAAGGCCCCGTGGATAATGTTCTTCCCGTAGATGTGTATGTTCACGGATGTCCGCCTCGCCCGGAAGCCATTATTGAAGGTGTGACAAAAGCTGTTTTAAAGCTTGAGGCGAAGCGTGAAGAGTTGCTGAAGGCAGGTGTGGAAAAACCATGAAGATCCCTCATGATTACGTGCAAAATAGCATAACAACTGAAGAGGTTGTAGCCTCTCTTCGAAAAAACTTCGGCGACGGTGTGGTTGTAGATGTGCGGGAACATCGGGCAGGGAAAGATCAGGCCCTCTCTTTTTCGCAGTTATGGCTTGCCATTGATCGTGATAAGTTCCTTGATCTTGTTGAAACTCTTTTTACATTCGACTTCCTGCATTTCCATATCATCTCTGGCAACGATGATGGTGATGTCATCACTTTGAACTATCATTTCACTCTTTTCCGCAGTGCGGGCCGTGGAAAACGCCTCGGCGTAACAGTGAGCGTGTCTGTTCCTAAAAATGATCTCACCATGCCATCTTTATACAACCAAATTCCTGGAGTGGAATATAGCGAGCGGGAGATGCGAGAAATGCTCGGCGTTGATTTCGACGGTCTTCAGAATAAGGCCTTGATCTTTTTACCTGAAGATTGGGATGAATCTATTAAACCGTGGCGTCGAGATGAAACGGGACCACAGCCTGAAGATATTCGTGAGCTCTCGTAGGAGGATAAATCATGGCGAAGGAGAAAGTCCATACATATAAAGTACCTATCGGACCAGTGCATGTGGGATTAAAAGAACCGATCACGGCCTGGCTTGATCTTGATGGAGAAAAAATTATAGACGCCCGGGTTCGGCCGGGGGCCATTCATCGTGGCATTGAATATATGGCAAGAGACCGAAACCCCATTCAGGTAATATATCTCGCTGAGAGGATTTGTGGCATCTGTTCTTTCAGCCATATAACGGCTTTTCTTAGAGCGGTGGAAGACGCGGCGAACATACAAGTTCCTCCAAGAGCTCAATATATTCGCTCTCTTGTTCTTGAACTTGAAAGAATCCACTCCCACACATTATGGGCTGGAGTGGCCTGTTATTCCATAGGTTTCGACTCGGCCTTCCATTTAGGAATGCTTTTGAGAGAGAAGGTCATGGATGTTTTAGAGTGTTACACCGGAAATAGAGTGAACTATGGGGTAGGGACGGTAGGGGGGGTACGTTGGGACATAACGCCCGACGTGGTAAAAGTAATAAAGGAGATGGTGGCATACTACCGCAATGAACTTGGGGCTTTTTACGATGTAGTAACAGAAGACCCTGTGGCTAAGGCACGTATGAGACATGTGGGGGTTCTTACATACGAAGAAGCTATGCGCTACTGTGCGCTAGGCCCTACCGCTCGAGCCAGTGGTGTCAGATGTGACCTTCGTTGGTCTGCCCCCTACGAAGCATACGCAGATCTAGATGTGGTGCCTATCGTTCCTCAAGATTATTTTGGAGAAGTTCATGGAGATGTTTTTGATCGTTTCCTTGTTCGAGTGCTGGAGCTCTACCAATCTTTGGACATTATAGAAAAAATTATTGACGGACTCCCTGAGGGAGATATTGTTTTTGAGAAGAACTTAGTAAAAGTCCTCAATATTTTGAAAGCGGCGGATGGTATTGGCTGGAGTTGCATCGAAGCTCCTCGTGGTGATGATACCCACGTTATCCGCCTTAAAGGCGGAGATGAGCATGTTTTTTGGTGGAAAGTTCGAGCTCCTACCTACGCTAATGCCGTCTCATGGCCTCTCATGTTCCGAGGTAATGAATTAGCCGATGCTCCTCTCATTATCAATAGTGTCGATCCTTGTATTTCCTGCATGGAACGGACCCTTGTAACTGGTTGTAGTCATAAGGCGGGACAGGTCTACTCGAAAAATCAGCTTTTGGAAATGTGCAGAGATAAGACGAGGAGGCTGAGGATGGCATGATTATCAACTTTGTTATGAAGCTTGTAGCAGGCATGGCTCTCATGTTGCTCGTTTCGGTGGTAGCCATTTTATTTGATGGAGCAGACCGAGTGATTCATGCTCGTATGCAACGTCGCTGGGGGCCGCCCCTCTTTCAGCCTTTTTACGATATTTTGAAGTTGCTGGGAAAAGAGAACATCGTTCCACGCAGAGCGGTGAAGTGGGCTTTTAACGGCGCACCGTGGTTTGCCGTGGCTACTATGTTACTGATATTTCTTTACATTCCTATAGGTTCGCTGCCTCCTATCCTGGGAACAGAAGGGGATATGATCCTCGTTATCTATCTTCTCAGTCTTTCGGGAGTTGCCATGGCCGTAGGCGGCTTCGCCAGTGGAAACCCTATAGCTAACGTAGGGGCTCAACGCGAAATGATCCTCATGATGAGCTACGAGCTTCCCTTGGCAGTAGTGGCGACAACCATGGCATGGGTTGCGTATAAACATGGGGTCCCTGGTCAGCCATTTAGCTTGGAAACGTTTATAGGAGTGCCCATGTGGGGAATTGTAGGGAAGATGGGCTTGCTGGGCCTCCTCTGTCTGCTTGTTGCCTTGACACTGGTTGTGCCTGGCGAAACAGGCAAGGGTTTCATGGACATTCCGGAAGCGAAAACTGAAATATTGGAAGGGCTTATTATTGAATATTCCGGAACGAATTTGGCATTGCTCAAAATAACCTTTGCTTTAAGAGCATTGGCATTGTCGGCTATTATTGTATCTCTGTTCTTGCCATGGTCTGTGGGGCGTCTTGTGAATCTCTCTGGTCCCACCCTTTTCATTGTGGATTTCCTGTGTTTCTGGGTAAAGGTTTTCGTTGTCCAGGTTTTGGGAGTCACCTTTATTCGCACAGCTTTCGGGCGGCTCAAAATATGGCAGGCTTCACGATTTTATTGGATAAATGTAGCGGGGTTGTCTTTGGCAGGAATGGTTCTTGTGTCCATTGACGTGATGCTTTAGGGGAGGGAGCCATTTTATGTTGAACAGAATGTCTTTACAACTTTTGCGGCAATGGGTCGATCGTATTTTTACGAACCCCTTCCCCCTCTCGTCTATGCCAGATTCTCTTTCAGAAACTATGAAAGAAGTAGAGACGGGGAAGGTCTCCATCCATCCACCAATAGAGCCGAAAGGGTATTTTAGAGGTCGGCTGGACTACGATAAAGCTCGTTGTATCGGGTGCAGGCTTTGTGTGCGAGTATGCCCGGCAAATGCCACCGAGTTTTTACCAGACGAGAAAAAAATACAGATACATACTGACCGTTGTTGTTTTTGCGCTCAATGTACGGAAATTTGTCCGGTAAAATGTCTGTCTATGTCGAGGGAGTTCTTAATCTCTTCATACGATCGAAAAGAACAAATAGTAGTGGATTCCGGCTCGCCTCAGAAGGAAGAGAAGGTTGAGGCTGAAAAAAGGCAGGCAGATCAGCGGGAAGAAGCGAAGCAATCGAAGCAGCAGGAACAGCCAGAACAGCCAGAAGAACCATCTCAATCGAAGCAGCCAGAATTGCCAGAATCAGCCCGGCAGGAACAGTCTATGCCGCCAAAACAATTGGAGCAATCAGGGCAAGGCCAGCCGGAACGGCCTGAAGAATTACTGGAAGAAGATCCACCTACACCTTCTGCGAAGGAAGAACTTTCTCCGAAGGGCAAAAAACAGGATATTCGGTCTGGGGCTTCTTTTGAAAATAAGGACAGTAAGAAGAAAAGAAAAAGAAAGAATAACAATCATAATAGCAACAATAATAAATAAACAGGAAGGGACTCTGCTTAAAGTGCATCTCCACCAAACGCTGGATTTCCCCCCAGCTTTTAGGATGCTGTACAGCTTTGCAAAAGAGAGTCCCTTTCTTTATGGTCTATATTCTATTCTACGAGATCGTAGTGAGCGAGGCGTCGCTGGACCTCGTCTTTCCCAAGATGCCGGGCTACCTCGAAAATGCCGGGGCTCACCTTTACGCCAGTGAGAACCCATCGTAAGGGCATAGCCAAAATCTTCATCTTTACGTTTTTCTCTTCAGACCATTTCCTGGCAAATTCTTCCATAGCTTCATCTGTCCATGGTTCTAAGGTAAGAAGATCGCTATAAAAAACTTTAAGAAGTGCCTTATGCTCTTCCGTAAGATCGCTTCCATCATAACGAGCTTTTACAGGCTCGAAGGAAACAAAATAATCGGAATACTCCGCAAGCTCTTTTGTGGTGCGGCCCCGTCCCCCCATAAGTTCCAGGGCTTCAGCGAGGTATTTCTTGTCATGGCTATCCACTGGCAATCCAGCCTCTCGCCAGAAAGGTTCCACCATTTCGAGGCGTACCATGGGATCCAGCTCTTTAAGATGTTCCTGATTAATAAAGTTCAGCTTATCCATATCAAAAACAGCGGCCCGTTTGTTCACTCGTGAGAGATCAAAGGCGTCTATAGCTTCTTGTCGAGAGAAAACCTCTTTATCGTCGCCTACAGACCACCCGAGAAGAGCAAGAAAATTGAAGACGGAGTTAGGCATATATCCCATGTCTCTGTACTCATAAACACTTGTGGCGCCATGGCGTTTAGAGAGTTTTTTCTTGTCTTTTCCCAAAATCATAGGGAGGTGTGCAAACTGAGGTTCTTCCCATCCAAGAGCCTTATAGATAAGAAGCTGCTTGGGAGTGTTAGAGATATGATCTTCTCCGCGAATGACATAATTAATGCCCATAGTATAGTCGTCAACAACAACAGCGTAGTTATAGGTGGGCATGCCGTCACTTTTTATCATGACAATATCTTTTAGAGTTTCACTTCTCACTTCAATATGACCATATACAATATCGTTAAATGTGAGAGTTAAACCCTCTGGGACTTTATAGATAACAGCCGGGCCATCAGTGTATGCTTTCCCTTCATCGAGAAGTTGCTGGGCATATTTATTGTATATTTCAAGGCGTTCCGATTGCCGATAAGGTCCACAGGGCCCTCCAATATCTGGGCCTTCGTCCCAATCGAGGCCGAGCCATTTCATTCCAGCCATAATAGTATCTTCATACTCTTTCGTGGAACGTTCTCGGTCAGTATCTTCGATACGGAGAATGAATTTTCCTCCTGTATGTCTGGCCCAGAGCCAGTTAAACAATGCCGTATGTCCCCCTCCTATATGGAGTGCTCCAGTAGGGCTGGGGGCAAAACGGACACGAACCTCTTTATCCATTTTCAGGATTCCTCCTTGTGTCTAATGTCCATTAACGCAGCTATTATACATGTTCTGGAATGAAATAGGGGAGAGAAGCATGCCATAAGGTTGGTATCTTTCTTTAGTAGTGTCGCTACGTGTCGCCGAAGACGCCTAATGCCGCCGACGATGTCTCCATGAGGTCGGCATCTCTCTTTAGCAGTCTTGCTTCATCTCTATAAAGCTCCTTCTAATTTCCATGAAAGTTATTTGGATTATAAGGTATTATAACTATAAGAAAGTACGATTACAGATGATTATTCGAAAGAAATATTTATGTAGGGGGCTTTCGTACGATGAAACCGATTTATGTGTTGGGGCATCAAAACCCCGATACAGACTCTATCTGTTCCGCCATAGCGTATAGCTATTATAAAAATACACTCACTTCTCAAGAGAGCTGCTATGAACCAGTGAGGCTTGGACCTATTAATAATGAAACCCGATTTGTTCTCAATCACTTTAACATGCCGGTCCCGGCTCTTTTAGAGAATGTTTATGCCCAGCTTTCTGATATAGCCTACGACACTCCTTTGAATATAAGAGAGAGCGCTCCGTTGTCGGAAGTATGGCATATTATGATGGAGAATAATATAAAGACAGTTAATATCGTGGATGAAGATTTTTCCTTCGTGGGGCTCGTAACGTTAGGGGATATAGCGAAGGCAAGCCTGGAAATTTCTCACGATTTCTCAGAGTTCAATGTCCCTTTACAAAATATAGTGGAAACCCTCAGTGGCGAAGTAATCTATGATTCCGGCAATAATTTTTGTGGCAACGTTTCCGTAGCGGCCATGAAAATTGAGGATGTGGAGACTCGCTTGATAAAAGGGAGCCTGATTATAGTGGGGAGCCGAAAGGATGTGCAATTACTAGCTCTCCAAAAAGGGGTCAATACTCTTGTCTTGACAGGCGATGCTCTCGTGACGGAAGAGGTTTTGGAGCTGGCTCGGGCGAATAACGTGAATCTTGTAAAAGTGCCTCACGATACCTTTACAGCCGCCAAGCTTTTAAATTTGAGCGTTCCTGTTCATTATGTAGCAAAAACTAAGGGGTTAGTGACTTTTAATATTGATGACTACGTTGATGACGTAAAAGAGGCTCTTTTGAAATATAAATATCGTTACTTTCCCGTGCTGAGCAACAAGAAAACGGTTGGGATGCTTGCCCGCCGGCATATATTGGAGTTTGTCGGAAAAAATGTTGTTCTTGTAGATCATAACGAAACAGCTCAATCTGTAGAGGGGCTTGAGCAAGCGCAAATATTAGAAATTATAGATCATCATAGAATAGGCAGTATAGAGACAGCACAGCCTATCATTTTTGTAAATCGTCCGGTAGGGTGTACTGCCACTATTATCTATAATTTGTATAAAGAAAATAACATCCCTATCCTCCCAAATATTGCAGGTCTTATGTGTGCTGCCATCCTATCTGATACGTTGATGTTTAAATCCCCCACCTGTACCTCTGAGGATGTTCGTTCAGCTCAGGAACTTGCTCAAATCGCTGGTATTGAACTCGAGGATTTTGCTCGGTCCATGTTTGTGGCGGGAACATCTCTTGGGGGAAAGACAGCGAAAGAAATTTTTTATACAGACTTCAAGAGTTTCCCGGTAGGGGATTATAAAATTGGCGTAAGTCAAGTGAATATATATAACACAAAACTGGGCTCCTTAAAGGACGACATCATCGCTTTTATGCAAGAGCTCCAGGTAGAGGGGGACTACGACATCCTTCTATTAATGTTGACTGATGTCCTTAACGAAGGATCAGAGTTTTTGTACGTAGGAAGTCATGTGGAGGTCCTTTCCAGGGCTTTCGGTATCCCTATTGCGGGGGAGAGTTTCTTTCTTCCCCATGTGGTTTCGAGAAAAAAGCAAGTTATACCCCAGCTTATATCGGCTCTTCGTTCCTTGTAGAAAAAGATATCCCATGGTGCTTCATTATTAATGGCGAGAGTAACAATAATTCATTCCTTTGAGTTATTATAAAAGACGTGGTAGAAAAAGAAGGAGTTGAATACCCTGAAAAAAAGATCGATACTTCTTGTTGATGGGCATGCATTGGCATTTAGAGCGTTCTATGCCTTGCCAGAATTGAATGCCCCAGATGGTACACCTACAAACGCTATTTTAGGTTTTGTCAATATGCTCTTTAAAACAATTGACGAATGTAAACCGGATATGACGGCTGTTGTATTCGATGCCCCTGGCAAAACTTTCCGTCACATAGCATACCCTGAATATAAAATGGGTCGGAAACCAACGCCGGAAGAATATAAAGTTCAAGTTCCACTCCTTCAGGAACTCATGGAATCTATGGGGATTCGGATTGTAGTCAAGGATGGGGTGGAGGCCGACGACGTTATAGCTTCCGCGGCATGTAGTGCTGCTCGTCTGGGGGTTGACGTTATAGCCTTGACCTCAGATAAAGACATTCTTCAGGTTCTTCAGCCCGGCGTAAGAATTATCAGGCCCATACGGGGCGTTTCCGAGTTTAAAGATTACGACGAAAAAAATTTTGAAGCAGAATGGGGATTTCCTCCCTCCGCCATGCCAGACTACCTGGCCATGTTGGGAGACTCTGTAGACAATATTCCGGGGGTTCCTGGAGTTGGAGAGAAAACGGCGAAAAAGTTGCTCTCCCAATATGTGTCCCTTGAAGATATTTACGATCACTTGAAAGATCTGAAGCCAGGACTACAAAAAAAGTTTGAAAACACGAAAGAGCAGGCCTTTAAGAGTCGGGAGCTTATTCGCTTAAAGTGCGATGTTCCTGTCACTGCCGAGGAGTTTAGGCAGACAGACGTACAGTTCGAGAAATTCGAAGAGCTATGTCAACATCTCGGACTTTCAAAAATATACCAAAGGGTTAAGGAAGAACAGTCTCCCTCCCTTGAGCTTCAGCAAGAAGAGCTTATTATTGGCGATGCCGTTGAGGGAAATTTGGACGAAGTCCTCGCAGGCGATACGTTGGCTCTTTTTGGTCAGGTTGAAGGAAGCTATCCTGTAGGTCTTTCAAAAGCCAGACTCGTTGTTCGCTCTCAGGACGGAGCCTTTTGGCATGGAGTAGTACAAAGTACCGATGTTCCTCAGCCTCTAAAAAAATGGCTTCGTCATGGTCATGTTATTACATCGGATTATAAAATGTTGCAGGCCTTCCTGAAAGAAGATGCCCCAGCTCCGGAAAGAGTATGGGATGTTCAGGTAGCTCATTATCTGCTGCACCCCGACGCGAAGGCTCATAGTCCCTTGGAATGGTCGGGATCGGAAATATTCGATCCGATAGAAGGGGCTGGGTTGCTTTGGAAAACTAAAAATGAACTTGGAGAGCAGCTCGCTCGTTACGAAGGTCTTGTTGATGTAATGGATAAGATAGACCTTCCCTTGGTCCCTGTGTTGTGGAAGATGGAGAGTTGGGGGGTAGGCCTGGATACAAACTCCTTTGAAGCTCTGGAGAGAGACCTACAGGAACGGATTGGAGAGATAGAGGAGCGAATAGCTGACAAAGGGAATGAACGTATCAACCTTAATTCTCCAAAACAGGTTGCCTGGCTTCTCTTTGAAAAATTGCAGCTTCCTCCTATAAAAGAGACAAAAACAGGCTATTCTACAGACGTTACTGTGCTGGAAGAGCTCGTTAAAATGGATCTGCCTGAAAGCGAAGTACCGAAACTATTGCTGGAGCATCGCGAGTTATCTAAAATTCAGTCAGGTTTTGTCCATCCCTTGATGAGCGCTGTAAACCCAGAAACAGGGTTCATCCATGGAACTTTTGAATCCACGTCTACTGGAACAGGTCGCCTAAGCAGCAGAGATCCTAACTTGCAGAATCTCCCCGCCTACGGCCATTGGTCGAATCGTTTGAAGGAGGGTCTTGTCCCGCACGCGAATGGCAATATATATGTAGGTGCCGACTATTCCCAAGTGGAGCTCAGGGTTCTTGCCCATCTTTGCGACGAAAAAAGGCTGAAAACGGCTTTTGAAGCTCAGCGCGATATACATACAGAAACAGCTTCATGGGTATTTAACATAGAGTCTGCGTTAGTGACCCCAGAACTTCGTCGTTTCGCAAAAGTGATTAATTTTGGAATTCTCTACGGCATGAGTTCCTACGGTTTGGCGAGTCGATTAGGTATAGGCCAACAAGAGGCAGGGGATATTATTAACCGATACTTTAAAGCCTTCCCGAAAGTAAGAGAATATGTGGAGGAAAGTTATAGAACGGCGAGAAAACGCGGGTATACTGTGACGGAGTTTGGCCGCATTCGCCCCCTTGATGAGGTATCGGTAAATCCTCGAGATCGGGGAGCCCTTAAAAGAATAGCGGTGAACACTCCTATTCAGGGGACAGCTGCTGACATAGCTCGGATAGCCATGGTGAATTTTAATCGTCATTTTAAAGATCAAGAGAAGGTCCATCTCGTTTTACAAATACACGACTCTCTTGTGTGTGAGTGTCCTGCTGAAGAGCGGGAATCTATAGAGAAAGAATTGGCTGAGGTCATGGAATCTGCTGTAAAGCTTTCTGTTCCCTTGAAAGTAGAAACAAAATGGGGGAAATCCTTAGCAGAAGTCTAGGTTTTTACGTAGCCTTTAAGTAGTAAACTATGATAAAATACGCCGTTGGCATTAGATGTTATTAGCTACGGTTTATGTCAAGGGAGGCAGATTTGCTTTGATAATGCGCTCGTTAAGAGAAAATGTTCGCTGGATTATGTTGGTTATTGTTGTTGTTTTCGTTCTATCTATTTTTGGTATGTATGGCTTTGGCGGTCGTCGTTCCGCTCCACAGCAGGAGGGTATGAGAGATTATCCAGTAGCTCAAATAGATGGGAAAAAGATAATGCGCTCATCTCTTGAGAACAACGTTCGTGATTACGTTGATCGGAATAATCTGAAGGATGTTACGTCGGAAGATTTGGCAGCTCTTCGGCAGGGTGTTCTCGACAATATGGTTATTCAAAATGAGCTTGCGAAAGCAGTTCAGAAGTCTGGAATAAAAGCTTCTGATGAGGAGATAGATGAGGTTGTAAAGCAGATTAGCTCTCAGTTCCCCACGAAAGAGGCTTTCCAGAAATATCTCAACGATAGTGGAATTAAGATGGAAAACCTGAGGGCCAATATTGGAACACAGCTCGCTCAGCAAAAGTTGATAGAACAGTCAGCTGGTTCCGTGGTTGTTACATCAGATGATGTGCGAGAATTTTATGATAAGGGGAAGAATGTCTTCTTCCGTCAGCCAGCAGGCCGAAAAGTGGTTTTTGCGCGATTTATCAATCAGGATGTTGCAGCAGCCATGAGTATGGCAGTGAAGAAAGATAACTCCCAATGGGATGCCCTTCTAAAAAATGCCGCTTCTGGCGATGTGAAAGAAAGCATTTCTTACGACAAGCCTATTTTTATCGCTGAATCTGGCTTGCAAGATAAGTTTGCGTCTTTGAAAGAGCTTCCTATTGGTGGCGTTTCATCTCCTATAGAAATAGCGAGTAACGACTATATGGTTATTCTGAATCGCGAAAATGTGGAAGAAAAGATTTTGTCTTTCGACGAAGTGAGCGGCGATATTAAGACGTTGCTTACAAATCAGAAAAACCAGGAAGCACAGCGCCAATATATTAGTGGTTTGAAGGAAGAAGCGAAGATTGAGATTCTTGATACAACCATCTTCCCACAGCCAGTAGAGGCTGTTAAGCCAGCGGAAGCTACCTCTCAACCTGTTGCTTCTGGTGATCAAGAGCCAGTTTCCAGTGAGCCAGCGAGCGGAGATAAGAAATAAGTAAAGAGCTTGACAGAACCGGGTTCCCTTAATAGAATAGACCCCGCAGTCTATTGGAGGAGAGATGGCCGAGTGGTCGAAGGCGCTCGCCTGCTAAGTGAGTGAGGCTTTACCGCCTCCGAGGGTTCAAATCCCTCTCTCTCCGCCATTTAATAAAAGTAATATAAAGCTCAGGCCTGAGTGGTCTGGGCTTTTTTTATGGTTTCTCATCAACTATGATTCGGTATTCGCATGAAGTTTTATTTATAAGGGTTTCCAGAAGTTCGGAGAGATTAGCTCCATGTATGTCAGTCTTTTCTTTTCTTCCTTCCTTAGTGTTGCTTTGATAAAGTACGAAAGATCCGCCTTCTTGAAGAGCGTAATACCAGGTAATCGTGTTCCCCGCGCTGTCTATTTTTCTGTAAATGACAGGCCCTTTTTTGTTCATCGTAAAGTTCACCTCCCAAAGTATTGATACCAATAAGATACCATGATTCGAAGGTTCTGCAAAAGTCTACAGCCCCAAAAACCTGTAAATAACGCTCTTCGTGCGGTTATTTCCCTTCAAACAGCGAAGCAGCAAGCGGAAAGCTCTAAAGAAGCGATGGAAGCAGAGGCAGCGCTTTTTGACGAATTGCCGAATCCAGCGGGATATGCGTGGCTCTTGCGAAATATACGCCCGGTAAAGGCCTTTAATGTTCGAGGAATGCCAGGTTTATTTGAAGTAGAGGATAACTTGATAAAATACCTCTGATTGAATTTACATGGGAATATGGGCTCAGGCTATGTTTATGTTAGGGAAAGGTTTAACGAAAACCTCTTACGCATTGGAACTTCAGCAGCGATGTCTTCTGAAACAAATCAGGGGAACAGAAACATGGTTATCGATGAGGTAGCAAAACAGCTTTTCGAAGCGAGGTGAATTGCCCTCTGCTGAATGAAAGTGTATCAAATACTTGAGATGCCCTAGCCTCGGCCTTTTCCAGGGCATCGTTAAGATTATCGAAGGCCTAGCTAACGGAGCTCACTCTCATAACGCTGCTGTTTCTGAAGCTGTTATAAGTTTTCAGTGCCCCCCTTGTTGAGCCATTTTGCGAAATTTCTTCCATAGCCTTTGTTTGGATATGCCCTCCATACTCAAAAAGAAAATTTCCATAATCCCCACCATTTAGCAGTCAGTCTGCAACCTCCACAGTGAGCACCGAATCATCGGTAAATTTAGTTATGGGAGTTCGAGGCGACAATTCTTCAATTTCCCTTGTCAAAATGTATCGTTCTACCGTTTGTTGCCATGTTTCCTCGGTGTGAAAAAGCCTTGCCACGTTTCCGGACATGCAGAATCCCTCCCATTGAAAGAGAATTCCTTAAAAATGTCAGGGTGGCTTTTGGGGGCTTAAAATTGTAGTGCGATTCTAGAACGACGGTGTACGTCTTTTGCACGAGCTTTTCATCTCGAAGGAAATACGGTAAAATATCCCCTAAAAGGTTGCATGAATGCCTGTTCCGTGGTAATATTTCCTCCGTTCAAGATGTGCCAGTAGCTCAGTTGGATAGAGCGTCGGTCTACGGAACCGAAGGTCACGGGTTCGAATCCTGTCTGGCACGCCATTTAGATTCGTCAACCGCTCTTCATATGAAGAGCGGTTTTTTTATTGCAATGGCAGTTTGCCCGTAGATCTACAGAGCTTTCTTCACAGCGTTACGTAAGTTTTTATTGTGATTAAGCAGATTGCGCCCTTCTATCTTACTTCCCCCAATACGTAGTTCTTGCTTCTCAGATGGCAGGCATGGGGTTCTTGCTTGGCAGGCGACTCAGATAATAAGAGCTTTTCCTCATTCTTAAAGTGCCTCTTGTTAATAATATTTCAAAAACATAGTAAAATAGTCCTGCTTGTATGTGCCCATCAGAGTTCAGTGGAGGTGGTGAGGTGAGTAACTACTACGCAGAGAACCTGAGTTCGGCGAAGCTGTTTCAAGTTTACGATACTAATATTGATCGAGTTAAGCAGTATTTGCGGGAAGAAATAGATTTTGTTCGTCGCAATGTACATGATCATGAGAAAGTATTGGAATTAGGGTGTGGTTATGGGCGAATCATGAAGGAATTGGCTCCTCATGTGGCTTCTATAATGGGAATAGATATATCTCCAGATTCTGTAAGGTTCGGCGAGGAGTATTTAAAAGGTTGCTCGAACTGCGAAATAAAAGTGATGGATGCCCATGTGCTCCAGTTCGGGCCAATTTTTGATGTTGTTCTTTGCCTCCAGAACGGTATTTCCGCCCTAAAAGGGAATGAAAGTAATCTTATTGCCCAGAGCCTTAAAGTTCTTGTTCCAGGAGGAAGAGCTTATTTTAGTACCTATAGCGCTAAATTTTGGAATCATAGACTAGCTTGGTTCCATGAGCAGGCAGATAAAGGGTTGCTCGGCGAGATTGATATGGAAAAAACCAAAGATGGACATATTGTATGTAAAGATGGTTTCGTAGCGCATACTTGTCGCCCGGAGGATTTTAAAGAATTAGCAGAACAGACTAGTTATACATATCTGATCCAAGAAGTAGATGACTCAAGCCTCTTTTTAGTTATAGAGAAAAAGAAAAGGGTTTCTTCATAAAGAACGTTAAAATCTCTTGGGAAGCTTCGGCTTTTATGGTCTGATTTCTCTCTCGTAGACATATTTAACATATTCCATTGGATTGCGTTTTGGAAAGCAGGTCGAACAGAGGGACCTTTCATGCTTCATAATCTTAAGAGGGGGAGTGGTGTTTAAATGTTGTTAACGATTGGTGATGCTCTGATCGTAGTGGATGTGCAGCAAGATTTTTGCGAAGGGGGGAGTCTCGCTGTTCGTGGGGCCAATTCTATAATTTCCGTTATTAATAGTCTTGTACAGCTTGCTCAGAATCGAAAAATTCCAGTTTTCTTCTCTCGCGATTGGCACCCTTCCGATCATATAAGTTTTAAAAAACAGGGTGGTCTTTGGCCTCCCCATTGTGTTCAAGAAGAGAAAGGGGCAGCTTTCCATCCTGGTCTCATTGTTCCCGACACGGCTTTTATTATAGATAAAGGAACATGTTGCGAGAAAGATGCTTATTCCGCTTTTGAGGGTACCGATTTATTGGAAAAACTTCATGCCCAGTCAATCCGGCGAATTTTTGTTTGTGGCTTAGCCACTGATTATTGTGTGAAGAGCACAGCCCTTGATGGCTTATCTCATGGATTTGATGTCTACCTTGTTACTGATGGCATGAAGGGTGTCAATGTAAAGGAAGACGATAGCTGTAAAGCCTTGGAAGAACTAAAAGCAAAGGGTGCACGGCTTGTTACAAGCCATGATGTGGTTGAATCATAATATAATTTTCAACACCTACGCCAATCATTTGCCAATAAGAAGCAATGCGCTTCATTGTTCGTGACCACTTGTGTTTGCTAACCACTTCTAGATAGAAGCGAACGGTTTGCATTCGGGGCGTACTCCCAAATGCAGTTGATTTTGTCTTTAGTCTGGAGCGAAAGGGCCCCTTTAGTAAGGAGCCCTTTCGTTGTGCTGGTTTTGAAGGGGAGGTACTGTATGAAAAAGGTCCTTTATCTACGACAGCCCAAACATACGGCCACCCTGATATATAAGGACAGCCAGTCCGTAAGCTACGATTGTTGTGTAGGCTACTAAGAAAAAGGTCCATTTCCAACTGTTTGTTTCCCTTTTAAAGGCAGCTATAGCTGCTACACATGGGATATAAAGTAATGTCATAACTAAGAATGCGTAAGCACTTAAAGGGGTGAAAAGAGTGGGTAAGACAGCTGCAAGGCCTTCTTCTCCCCCTAAAAGTGCTCCAAAGGTCCCTACCACAACTTCCTTAGCAAGGAGGCCGAGGAGGAGCGCGACAGTGGCTTGCCAGAAGCCGAAGCCTGCTGGAGCGAAGAGGGGAGCCATAGCGCGCCCGACATGGCCGATAAGGCTGTTGTAAGAACCATATTCTACGCCGAAGGGAAGGCTGGCCAGAATCCATACAAGCACTACAGCGCTAAAAATTACAGTTCCTGCCTTTTTAAGAAAGAGGCTTGCTCGTTCCCACGCACTTCCCCAAACAGCACGTACCTGTGGCACGTGGTATGGGGGCAACTCCATAACAAATTGGGAAGATTCCCCCTTGAACAGGGTTTTCCCCAAAAGTTTTGCAGATATAACAGCAACAACAATACCAAGTACATAGAGAGAAAAAACAACAGTCCCGGCATTTCTGCCGAAAAAGGTTCCAGCAAACAAGAGGTAAATAGGGAGCCTGGCAGAACAACTCATAAAGGGTAAGACTAGAAGAGTGATCATTCGGTCTCTTGGGCGCTCTAAAACGCGAGTTGCCATAATAGAAGGAACGTTACACCCGAACCCCATAAGCATAGGGATAAAACTTTTTCCATGGAGGCCTACAGCCCTCATTATTCTGTCCATCACAAAAGCACCTCTGGCCATGTAACCGGAGTCTTCCAAGATGGCTATAAAGGCGAATAGAATGAAGATATGCGGGAAAAACACTATCACCGACCCTACACCGCCGATAACTCCGCCAGAGATAAAACTCCCTACTACTGTTGGGAGCCCCCATTTCTCTATGAATATTGAAGCATACTCACCTAAGATCCCTATCCAATGATCTAGATAGTCAGCAGCAGGGTCTCCTATTGCATAGGTGAGGCGGAACATGCACCATGTAATAAGGAAGAAAATGGGCAGTCCCCATATGCGATGGGTTACAATTCGGTCTACTTTATCTGACAAAGTTACATCTTCTTTTAGAGACAAATCTTTCTTCATTACTTTCCCGGTGAGAGTAGATATATAATTCCACCGTCTCTCTATAACAGCTGTGAGGAGATCATAACCAAGCGACATTTCCAGCTTTTCGTTCTCTTCTTCTAGAATTTTTTGGATAGTTTTGTCGTTATCAAGAGTTTCCAGAAGAGAGAATATAGCGGCATTTCCTTCAGCTATTCGAAGGGCTGCGATATCTTTTGATATTTCTATTTCTCTTGTTACTAATGGATTAACAGCTTCTGCTAACCGTTTCAAAGTGTCTTCTATGTTTTTACCGTAAGGAATAGTTATGCCATGTTTTTCAACGGGAGTTTCCACGTATTTTTTTACAGCCTTTACTAACTCCTGAATGCCTTTGTTTTCTCGGGCTACGGTAGGAACTACAGGTACGCCAAGCTGTTTTTCCAGTTCCTCCACGTCTATATGAATACCCTTCTTTTGGGCTATGTCAGTCATATTGAGGGCGATAACCACAGGTTGTCCAGCCTCTAACATTTGCAGTACGAGATAAAGACTCCGCTCTAGATTAGAGGCGTCCACTACTGTGATAGTAACTTTTGGCTTTTCCCGCAAAAGAAATTCCGAAGCTACTTGTTCATCAATCGAAGAAGCTCCAAGGCTATAAATACCAGGAAGGTCCACAAGAGAGAACGCCGTGTCCCCCCATTTAAAGTGCCCTTCTTTCCGTTCTACTGTTACACCAGGCCAGTTTCCTACGTGTTGATGAGAGCCTGTAAGTACATTAAAGAGACTTGTTTTCCCTGTGTTAGGATTGCCGGCTAACGCCAGCGTAATACTCCCCATACTTAATGACACCCCCAGCATTTGCTGCACTCTCCATTACATCCACCGCAACTCACTTTTTTTACCATAACCGTTTCTGCCTCATATATGCGAAGGCTCAGTTCATAACCACGAAAAGCCACAGAAATCGGGTCGTTGAGAGGAGCTTTCCGCTGCACTACCAGAGGAGTGCCAGGAACAAGACCCATTTCTAAAACTTTCTTTTTTAATTCTGGATGTCCTTCTATTCGCATAACAATCGCAAGGCTCCCTGCCGGTAATTCACTAAGAGGCAGTAATTCGGATTCACTCATATTTTCACCACCTCGAAAAATTTTAGTTTGATTCATCAAACTATTTTTTTACTAAGAAAAAAAGGAGCGTAGCTCCCAAAAGTGCCGCCTTTATTGATTCTCTATTTCTCGGACAAAAATTCTATCGCCTACTCCTTGCCCAAGGGCAAGGCGGCTTTCTCCTACTTTGAGCAAATAGGGGCCACCTCCCTTATGAAGTACAGTAAAGGACGCGCCAGGCAACAATCCAAGCTCAGCCATCCTTTTCCGGAAGGCTAATCCCCCAGTAAGCCTTTCTATCCTCACTTGCGCCCCTTCTTTAACGAGATGGAGTGGAACCACAAGCGTCATCCTCCTTTACACGCCGAATCCATACGGTGGCAGCCTCGCTTCGGCGCAAAGCCAAACGTGTGCCTCGTATTTCAAACTCAATAGGATCTCCGAGAGGAGAGGTTTGTATGTATGTAATAATAGATCCCGGGACGAGCCCCATTTCCAGTAAACGTTTGCGCAGAGGACCATCAGCAGTAATTCTATTGATAGTTCCCTTCATTCCAGGCCTTAGCATTACAAGAGGGCAGGGTAGTCGAGAAGGATCATCCATTTCTGCTTTCAGATCATTAAACCATGCAGCCCCTTCTCGTTGAGCTTGACAGAAAAAGTCTGTTAAAGCGAGAAGCCGACCATCTGTCTGTTCATCCATTTCGTGTTCCATAATACAAGCGAGAGCCCATGCTTTAGAACGTTCTATTCCTAGAATTTCGGAGAAAAGAAAATTAAGATGGTCATGCCGCCTGTAAACACGCAAGGCCCTCTCTCGCCCATTTTCAGTAAGAGCGACAGCCCCGTATTTTTCATGGTCGAGAAAGCCTGCTTCTACTAATTTTTTAATGGCAGAAACAACTGTCCCTTTTGTCACTTTCAGGCGTTCAGCTAAATCGGTTACAGTTGCTTCTTGTCCATGAATTTCCAAGGCAAAAATGGCCTCTAAGTAATCTTCTATTCGAGCCGATAGAATAGCAATCCCTTCCTTCATTTCCCTTTTTCTCTCTAAGAAAGTTTAGTGTATCAAACTATAGCTGTCAAGATGTTTTTATGGCTCAACACATTATTGTCATATTGAAAATAATGTTGAATTAGGATACAATGCTTGTGAACGTGATATATATAACGAATATGGAAACTAACTCAAAGGAGTGATGGGTATGGTAAAGGTTCTGTTAGCGTTGATTGCACTTGTGAATGGGTTTTACGCCGTACGTTTTGCTCGAGACTTCTTTCTTCACCGTGAAGAGGCGTGGGCTGAACCTGGAAATAATGTCTTTCTAGCTATTTGGGGGGCTATTATTTTCTTTCTTTCGACCTTTGGAATTTCTGATTTTGCTTTATCTACCATCATGTACAGGGCCAAGAAACTTGTAAGTGATACCAAATTACCAGGGACGTTGAATACTCAGTGTGCCATTCCTGTTGCTGTTATGGCGCTGGCATACATATCTGCTATCCATGTGGATCCCATAACGCTGGTAGCCTGCATAGTTGCTCAAATGTTAGGTGCCTATATAGGTCCTCGCTTTGTAGTAAAGCTTCCAGCGAAAACTATCCGTATCTTTATGGGAACAGGGCTTGTAGTTGCCGCCTTTTTTATTTTGGCAGGAAAGCTGAATATTGTTCCTTCTGGCGGAGAAGCAGTGGGTTTGAGTGGAGGGAAGCTCTACGTTGCGCTTGTTCTCCTTTTCATTTATGGAGCTCTTAACAACGTTGGCATAGGTTCATATGCTCCTACAATGGCTACTATTTATGCCTTAGGCGTAAACCCTGCAGTGGCTTTCCCGATCATGATGGGAGCCTGTACTTTTTCCGTTCCTATGGGAGCCATGGAGTTCGTTCGTCTTGGTCAATATGGCCGTAAAATTACGTTTTTCTCCAGTGTCTTTGGAATAGCAGGGGTCCTCGCGGCCGTTTTTATCGTTAAAAGTCTTAATCTCTCTATGCTTCAGTGGGTTATTGCGGCTGTAGTCCTTTATTCTGGAGCGTCCATGCTTTATGAAGAGTTCTTCAAGAGGAAAGCAGTAGCATAAAAATATTTATTAGGGAGGAATTATTATGTTATTAATTTCCAGGGAAGATATATTGAAAATTTTTTCTATGCGAGACGCTATAGAAGCTGATAAAAAAGCTTTTGTAATGCATTATCGAGGGCTAAGCGAGGTTCCTTTGCGTACGAATTTCACACTTCAGACAGGGCAAAGTCTTTTTATGTCGGCCTATGCGAAAGAAATAAATACGTGCGGAGTTAAAATTGTTTCTGTTTTCCCCCATAACCCTGCGAAAGGGTTGCCATCAGTTCCTGCAACAATGATTTTGCTTGATGGGGAGACTGGCGTCGTTTCGGCCATTATAGAAGGAACGACTCTTACACAAATACGCACCGGTGCCATTGCGGGAGCCGCCACAGAACTGCTTTCGAGAAAAGATGCCTCCATTGGCGCATTATTTGGCGCCGGAGGGCAGGCTGCCACTCAGCTGGAAGCTATGTTGACAGTTCGCGATCTAGAAGAAGTGAGGATCTTTGATGTAGATAGAGAACGAGTCCAACGCTTTGTCGAATCCCAAAAGCCCCTTTCCAAAAAATTTAATACGAGGATTATAGCAGCTCAAACTTCTGATGAAGCAGTCGAGGGTGCTCACATAATTACCTCTGTTACCACATCGAGGAAGCCGGTATTTAATGGCAAATTGGTTATGGATGGAGCCCACATAAATGGGGTTGGAGCATATACTCCTGAGATGCAGGAGCTTGATTCGTGTCTCTTAGAAAGAGCGGATAAAGTTTTCGTAGACAATAGAGAAGCTGTTTTGGCAGAGGCAGGAGACTTTATTATCCCTATAAAAGAAGGAAGATTTGCTCCCGAAAAAATTAGCGGAGAGTTGGGAGGTTTGATTGTAGGGGACATAGAGGGACGATCCACAGAAAAAGACGTTACACTGTTTAAAACTGTAGGATTTGCCACTCTCGATGTGGTCGCGGCTTTTACTATATATCAGAAGGCTCGGGAGGCTGGGGTAGGGAAAGAAGTTTCTTTGTAGTTTTTCTATTCCATCGACAGACTCTCTTTTCCTTTTATAGTATTATCTCAGTAGCTTTAAAAAGGCATGATACAATGTGAGGACGGGGTGCCTCCCCGCCCTCATTTATAGGGAGATGGATCAAGTGAAGCGAAAAAAATGCCATCCTTATTTAGTGCCTATTATTGCTATTGTAGAAACTTTAAGTGAAACATTAGGTCCTGACTATGAGGTTGTTCTTCATGATGTTTCCGGCGAAGAGCATCAAATTGTGGCGATGGCTCATGGGGAACTAACGGGACGGACAGAAGACTCTCCTTTAACAGATTTCGGTGAGTACCTGCTTCGTAGTGAAGAGGAATATAAAGGCGTTCATTATATAGCTAATTACCCTTCTTATGCCTCTGACGGGCGGCCTTTACGATCAAGCGTAACTCTCTTAAGAGATGGGAACGAAAAGATTATTGGTTTTTTATGTATTAACTACGATATGACCCGAGCTCAAATTTTAAAGGATTTAGGAACAGAATTGACCTGTGTCGTCCCTTTAAAAGCATCTCAGGTTGCCGAAGAAACTTTTGTCCCTTCTTCGGGCTCTCTCTTGCAAAAAATCCTCGAGGAAATGCGCCAACAACGGGGCGGACGCCCTTTACGTTACACTACTAAAAGGGAAAAACTTGAGATTATGTCATTTTTGAAGTCTAAAGGGTTCTTTAGGTTGAAGGGAGCTGTAGAGGCTCTGTGTAAAGAGCTGGGGAAAAGTCGTTATACTGTTTACGGCTATTTAAGAGAGATACGAACTGGCGATAATGACAATAATAATGAAGATTCTTCTCAAGATTAAGGTGTTACATTAAAGGAGACTACTTTGTGCGAAGTGCACCCCAAAAGTTAGACATAAAGTCAAACATTTGGAGGTGCACTTCAGTTTTTCCTTCTTTTATTTTTTTATGCTCTGATCCGCTATGGTTAAGGATCGGGAAAGATTGTTTTTATCTATCTTAAACTGTGCAATCATCTCTCCCAGGCGATGGGCTCCTTCCGAGAGACTCTGTGATTCTACAGCAACTTGTTCACCTGCTTTGGCAGTGTCTTCAGATGCCTGACGTATCGTATCCACTGAGGCTACAACTTGAACGGTCGACTGGGTTACTTGGTCGATTCCAGCTGCCATCTCTTCCGATGATGCTGCTTGCTCTTCTGCTGTGGCGGCTATATTTTGCATAACATCGTTTACGTGCGATATTTCCTCCATGGCTTTTTGCAGCTGTTTTTTAGCTTTCTCTGATCGATTAATAGTTTGTTCTACGATTTCATCGACCTGGCCTATAGACGTCAAAGCGTTTTTAGTCTGGGTTTGTAGATTGTTAATAAGTGTCTCCACTTCACCAGCAGCAACGCCAGATTCTTCAGCAAGTTTTCGTACTTCTTCTGCTACTACAGCAAAGCCTCGACCGGCATCTCCTGCCCGTGCTGCTTCTATAGCGGCGTTTAAAGCCAGAAGATTGGTTTGGTCTGCTATAGTCTGGATGGTTGTTACAAAACGAGTAATAGTTTCAACTGCATTTGCAACAGCTTTCATGCTCTGGGCTGTTTCCTTCGAGCGCTTCCCTACATTTGTGATTTCTTCAACAACTGTAGAAACTTCCAAAGTAGCGGCATTGCTGATTTGCGTGGTTCGAGCAGTTGCTTCGGCACCTTCTGTAGCAGACTTGGCTGCGTTTGTCGCGCTGGAACTTACTTCTTCTACTCCGGCATTCGTCTCTTCTACTGCTGCGCTTGTTGTTTCTGCCAAGGTAGCTACTTGATCTACAGAGGCTTTTATTTCTTCCATGGAAGCTACCGATTCTTCAGAAAGAGCTGCGAGAGATTCAGCGCTGGAGCTGAAACGCTGAGATTCTTCCTGAAGCCCATTTATTATTCCCGAGAGATGTTCTTGTAGATTCAACATGGCATGAAGCATTTGTGCAATCTCGTCTTTTGATTTCATATATTGCTTCATCCATGACAGAGATTGGTTAGAAGAAAAATCAAGATGGGAAAATTGTTGCAACATTTGAGATACGCCATTAATTGGGCGAACAAGAGTGCGGGTGATAAGGATAATGATGAGGCTCAAAATGATAAGCCCAACAAGAGAGGCCGCAATAGTATTGCGAGCCATGATGATGGCGTCTTCTTTTATCTTTGACATGGGAACCTGGATATTGAGGCTCCAGGGGGTTTCCGTATTGCCTAATTGTACAGGAGAATAAATTTTATAGGCTTCCCCGCTGAGGGCATTAGAGAAATCAATAATATTATAAATCTCACCTTTTTGAATATGCGTTAAAATGGTTCCAACATCTTTTAAATCATCAGTACGTTCTGTTAAGTTCTTACCAATAAGCGCTTCATTATCATGATAGATGGTAGTTCCATTATTGGAATAGAGAGAGGCCGTACTTCCTTCCACAACGCTGATGTTTTTCACTATCTCTTGCACTGTAGCTAAATCAATATCTATACCGACGACCCCGGCTATTCCCCCATTTAAAAAAATAGGGGTGCATATACTTGTAATAAACTCAAAATCATCTTTTTGCCCAGAATAATTATAAAGATAGGGGTTCATAACAACAGTTTTTCCAGTTTTTTTAGGAAGGATATAGAAATCTCCTTCCCCATTTTTGCTTAACAAAGATTCTGTTATGTCAAAAGAACGTTGAATATGTCCGTTTTTCTTGACAAAATCTACAATAAAACGGCCAGTTTCCTGATACCCGTCGCGTTCCACATACATAGAATCTTTCCCATCAAATGCGTTTGGTTCAAAGGCGACCCATGCGGTAAAAGCGAGGGGCGTTTCTTTTAAAACATTTTCAAGCATCCCTAACACATTTTGTCGGGCCTGGCTATCTTGCCGGTCTATGCCAGATATGCTTTTGGCGAGAGTTTCTGCGGTAATAAGTCCCTTGTCAATTTCTGAGGCGATAGCGTAGGCTGACGAACGAGCTGTTTCCGTTACAAGAACCTTTGTTGCCTTCAATGTTTTTCCATGCACGGAAAAAGCAATAAAACCAATTAAAAATGCGAGTATGATCGTGACTGTGGAGAGAAAATAGAGGAGCATCTTGCCCTGAAGTTTGAGTTTCAATAGACTACCTCCTTATAGAATAGCGTTATTTAATATTGAATATGTATATTATGCTAAGTATTGTTATTATTGTTAGGAGCGTAGTGTTTAATAAAACATTATTAGTTTTTATTGTTTGGTTATATTTTGAGCACTATACATAGTTATAAATTAAGCGAATTATTGTATATGAGCATTGAGGCTTATTATTAACTGGGAAATCATCCTTACTTATATGGGGAAATAGGTGGCCGTCATTACTATGTCCAGAAAGAAGCATAACTTGTGAAAAAGTGAAATAAATGCTACTCTACTGTTGTTTTTTGGTAATTAAAAAAATGTATTTTTTACTAAAAGAGATCATTTTTAAGGGGGAGGAGGGATATTTTGAGGAGCCCAACGTGGGGTCGCCTTAGTTTATGCCAAGCTATAAATAAGGTTATGGATTTCGTATCAGGTGATAAGAGTAAAACATACCGTTTCATTATCGGGACAGATTCTCAGGTGCATCGCGAGAGGAGAACAGTTTTTGTCTCCACTATTATTGTGCATCGAGTTGGTTACGGTGCAATTTGTTTTTATGAATCTCGAGGAGAGGTGAAGAAATACTCGCTTCGGGAACGTATGTTTACTGAAGTGTTTTTGAGTCTTGATTTAGCGACCCGTTTTCTTGATGAGCTTAAAGTGAAGGATTATAGTTTCTTTCAACATATGGGGAGTATTGAAATTCATGTTGATGTGGGAGAAAATGGCGCTACGAGAGATTTAGTAAGCGCTGTAACAGGTATGGTCAAAGGGTGCGGCTTTATTTGTAGAACCAAACCAGAAGCGTGCGGCGCCAGTACTGTGGCAGATCGCCTTACTAAAGTTCCTCTTGTTCAGAAAAACAATGTTTTTGAAGTAACAGCGAGTTGATTAAACAGCGGGAGGCGCAGGAGTGAACAATCTTAGTTTGGATGAAAAATATAAAGAAAAAGGTTTCCATTCTTTTTCTAGTGCTTGGTCGGTATTAAAAGATGCAGAAAAATCCCATGTCTTTTCTTTGGCAGAGGAGTATAAGCAATTTTTGGATAAGGGGAAGATAGAACGGGAGTGTGTAGAACAAATAGTGGCGACGGCTCGAATAGCCGGTTTTGTAGATCTGAACAACGTAATAGAAGCAGGAAAAAAGCTTGAGCCAGGTATGAAAGTAATGGCGGTAAACCGAGGAAAGGCCGTGGCGCTTTTTGTTTTAGGCAGTAAATCCCTGTCAGAAGGACTCCGCATAGTCGGCAGTCATATAGATTCTCCCCGCCTGGATTTAAAACCACAGCCTCTTTATGAAGAGGGCGGATTAGCTCTTCTGAAAACTCATTACTACGGTGGTATTAAGAAATATCAATGGGCGACATTGCCTCTTGCTATTCATGGTGTCTTTGTTAAAAAAGACGGAACAGTTGTCTCTGTCAATATAGGGGAGAAAGAGGACGATCCTCTTTTTGTTATTAGCGATATACTGCCTCACCTTGGTAAGGCTCAGGCCGAGAAAAATATGAATGAGGGCATTACAGGTGAAAATCTGAATGTTATTTTAGGCCATATCCCTGTGGAAGACGGGGATATCAAAGAGAAAGTAAAACTTGGCGTATTGCAAATACTGGGGAAAGTTTTTGGCATTGATGAGGCCGATTTTACCTCTGCTGAAGTTGAAATAGTACCTGCAGGAAGAGCTCGTGACGCAGGGCTTGATCGTGGACTTATATTGGGATATGGGCACGACGATCGATCTTGTTCTTTCTCTGCTTTACGGGCATTGTTTGATGTAGAATCCCCCCTTTACACTGCGTCTGCTCTTTTTGTCGATAAGGAAGAAATTGGGAGTATGGGAAGCACCGGCATGGAATCTGTTTTTTATGAGAATGTTGTGGCAGAACTTCTGGCTCTGGAGAACGAGCATTATTCAGAACTCTTGCTCCGCCGTGCTTTTAGTAATAGTAAGGTTCTTTCTGCTGACGTGGACGGAGCTTTCGACCCTACATATCCCGAGCCTTTTGATAAACGAAACGCTTCTTTGATGGGGAATGGCGTAGTTGTGCAGAAATATACAGGAAGTCGGGGAAAATATGGATCTAACGACGCCAGCGCGGAATTTATGGCTCATATTCGTTCCCTTTTCGACGAGAACAATGTTGTGTGGCAAACTGGTGAACTTGGAAAGGTAGATGAAGGCGGCGGCGGAACCATCGCCTATATTTTGGCAAATCGCGGGGCTGACGTTATCGATTGCGGCGTGCCGGTACTTTCTATGCACGCTCCATGGGAGCTTATTAGCAAAGTTGACTTATATATGGCATGGAAAGGGTACAGAGCCTTTCTTCAATCAAGGTAACGTCGGAATATCTTTGGCCATATAAGACAACTTGTTTCGTACAGAGCCTTTCTTCAATATAAAATAAGGTTTTTGAGCCCGGTGAAAAGCCGGGCTTTTTTGTAACCCCTTGATATACCCCAGATAGGTATGTTAAAATTAATATACAATCATTGCGGAGGTGGAGTTATGCTGACATTAAAGAAAAGAGTACTCATTATCGGAGGGGGCCCGGGGGGAAGGTTTTCGTATATAGCACTTCGACGCATGGGTGAAAAGAGCCTTTCCATTGTGATGAACGAGGATCCTACTGTCATTTGCTCGCTTCCTTATAGCGTTGGGAGAAAACTTATTCCAGGCGGTCCCGAAGAAGAAGTTGTTGACTTGGCGAACTCGGATCGCTTGCCTCCTGAGATCGTTGAGGATGCTATTCGTGGCGTTATAACTGAGCTAGATGCAGAGAATCATATTGCAAGGGGAATGAGCACAGAAGGTCCCTTTGAAATTTATTTTGAAAAAGTATTACTCGCGCCTGGTGCGGTTCCCTGGATTCCTCCCGTAAAGGGTCTTTTATCAGATAAGGAAGGGTATAAACAAGACCTGACGGAAGTTATGGTTGGACGCGAATATGTTTCTAAAGAGAAATTAGCTGAAAATATTTTTGTTATGCGTGGGGCAGACGATGCCCGTGCACTTGATGCTTTTGCAGAAAAGAGTGGGCGAGCCGTTGTAGTAGGCAGTGGGGCTATAGGGCTAGAAGTTGTGGAAGCCCTTCACGATAGAGGGCTCACTGTCACTTTAGTTGAGGCTTTGCCTCATCTTATTGCAGCCATGGATCAAGATATGGCAGAAAAGGTCAACGACCGTCTTTCTGAATGGGGAGTCTCTGTTTATAAAAATATTCAGCTGACAGAAGTCAAACCAGACAGGGTAATCCTCTCTGATGGTAGGGAGATAGAGACTGATGGCGTTGTTTTCGCAACAGGCGTTCGTCCCAACGTTACACTAGCTCAAAGTGCTGGACTCTCTGTTGAGCGAGGTATAGTGGTCAATGAAAAAATGCAGTCATCCCATCCTGATATATATGTTGTTGGCGACGCTGCTCAAATCAGGGATGCTGTTACGGGACGCCCTATTTTGCCTCTTATAGGCACTCTTGCTATGCGTCAGGGACTTGTTGCATCTTTCAATATTATGGGGCAAACCATGTCTTTGCCGCCTGCAACAGTTTGGGGTCTGAGCGCCATCTTCGACCTTCATTGGGGGAGCGTAGGGTGGACGGAGGAATTGGCAAATGCATCAGATATCCAGGCCTTTTCCCTTACATTGCCCTATTATACCCGTGAAAAAGCTATGCCGAACGGGAAGGAGGGGCTCTGGAAAATTATTGTCTCTGCAACTGACGAAAAAGGACTGAAAAAGGGGCAGATTATAGGATTCCAAGTTGTCATTGATGGAGAATCTCCTCTCTTCTTAACGGAACGTTTTATCGATATTATTACGCGAAGGGAAACTGTTTTTGAGTTATTCTCTCATTATTTTGTCCATTCTCCCTACCATAATACTGTTGAAGATCCGTATCTTATGCTTCTCTTTGCAGCGCAGGAAGCAATGACTCATTAAAAAAGAGTATAATACATAATAGTTTGACTTTTAAATAAAGTGAGGGGGATTCACATGCCAATAGTGAACGTGCATATTCTTGAGGGAAGAACAGTAGAGCAAAAACGACGACTTGTGCATGAAATGACCCAGACTATATGTTCATGTCTCGATGTACCGGCCGAAAAGGTTCGTATCATAATAACAGACATGAAGAAATCTGACTTTGCTGTAGCAGGAGTATTGGCCTCAGATAGAGATAAGTAATCTTTAATCAAGCAGAGGTGTCTACAATGTTTAGCGAAGAAGACGAAAGGAAAGGAGAAAATTTTCTTTCGAAAGTTCTTTTTTGGTCAAAAGCTTTTACACATGGAACTTTTGTAAATAAAAGAATGGCAGTGGTTCGAAAAGAGGCTTTCGATGTTAACGACAACCTCATGCTCTTGCTTTTTGGAGATTTTTTGGGAATTCCCAACCCGATTTCATACTACATGTTAGAAGTTCTCCCCTATTTCGCTGAAGATCTAATCCCTTGGGAACGAAGAATGCAAAACCGAAAATTTATTGTCGCGGAGAAAGCGGCTCAATACGATTTTGATTAAGGGGGCTTCTTTTTATGACAGATGTGGTGAAGCGACAGTTCTCCTTTTTTGGAGGGAAAGGTGGAACGGGCAAAACAACATGTGCTGCAGCCTATGCTTTGGCATTATCTCAGCGAGGCATTAAAACATTAGTAGTCTCCACTGATCCTGCCCACTCCCTTGCAGATGCTTTTAACAGGCCTATTGGTTTGGAAGTCGTTCATATAGGTAAAAACCTTTGGGGCATAGAGATTGATGCTGAAGAAGAAGCTAAAAAGTATATGAAAGCTATTCAAGACAAGATGTTGAATATAGTAAGTGCTGCTATTGTAGATGAAATTAAACGTCAAATAGAGATAGCCTATATGTCGCCAGGTGCGGAAGAAGCGGCAATTTTCGATAAGTTCATCGAACTTATGGAGACCATAGGAAACCCCTACGATGTTATTGTTTTTGATACAGCCCCTACGGGACACACCCTTCGACTTCTTACTCTCCCGGAAATTCTTGGAATATGGATTGAACATCTTATCCAAAAGCGAGCTCAAGCCATGGAGCTTATGAAAGCTGCTGCACGATACGATAAAGACCTTCAGGAAAAAATAAAAGAAGATCCTATCATAGAAACGCTCCAACTAAGGCGAGACAAATTTGCTCTTGCCCGAAAAATCCTGACAGATCGTGAGCATACAGCCTTTTATTTCGTATTAAACGCAGAAAAGCTACCTATTATCGAAACGAAAAGGGCCATAGAAATACTAAAGAAGCACAACATTACAATCGGAGGTGTTGTTGTAAATAAAATAATACCCCAAGAAGCAGGTTCTTTTTTTGAAAAGCGCAGAGAAAAACAAGAAGAGTACCTCCACCAGATTAACGAATTGTTTGGGGACCTCGGAGTAACATATATACCGTTACTTGACTCGGATATACAGGGAATAGAGCAATTGGAACAAATAGCACCTCTTATTTTAAAACTCGACGAGCTAAAAAAAATCTTTCGCTACTTGCCATAAAATAACGCATCGCTTGGCAGTTTATAGAGCGGCGGTTTCAACGAATATGGCTCTTCAGGGCCGGCGATGAGTCTCTTCTTTTGTAAGTGCTAAGTGCGACAAGGTATAAATACCATCATTACTGACAGTCATTGGCCGTTTCTTTAATGTAGGGAATAATATGGAGAGCCCATGTTTCGTCAATTTCCTCGTTAAAGGAGTCTACTTGAATAACTCGTCCCCAATGATAGGGCTTATTTGTAGCAGGAAGCATGGGGCCATTGTAAATGATGTAGTCTTGGTAGATGAGCCATGTAAGTTCTTGGGTCTCTATAAGGCCTCTATCAATGACATTGAGATCATCGTCATATTTTTCCCATCGGTAGGGACCATAAGCGTTTCCGTAAAAAACGAAAGCCGAGCGATCCTGTTTGACGCAGATCATTCCATGTTGAAGTTTATGATCGATGAAAATATGGTGAATGCCCCAAAAAGGCGGATTGAATATCGTGAGTTTTTTCCCTCGGCTCCATTCTAAAACGTGATTGGCCTCTCGAGAACGTTGCACAATATCAGCAGCAGACAAAGGTACCAGCTTTTTAGGGTGAATCCCAAATATATTTAGTATTTTGGAAAGCACAGATAACGCTCCTTTCCTGCTTTTTTACATAGAGTATTGTATCATTTCCAATATAAGGGCAAAGCAAGCCACCTCTACGCCAGAGTACGAAATTCCACAGCAGAGGTGCGGTCTACACAGCCCAGCAAAGGGGGCCACCTACGCGTTAGAGTACGCTACCATGGTTTGGATTGTATCATTAAATATAACAACGAAGGGAAAGTGGTGAAATTGATATTCGATACTTTGGGGAATGCAAGCACATACTATTGCATGGGGGAGAGGATACGGCGAGCTTTTGAGTTTCTTAAAACCTTTGATCCATCCGCAATGGAGGATGGGAAATATGAAATAGAAGGATCATCTGTTTTTGCTATACTCCAGTCAGCTACTACAAAGCCGAAGGAGGCCCAGGTTTGGGAAGCTCACTGTAAATATATTGATATTCAATGCCTTCTTTCTGGTCAAGAGTGGCTTGGATATGCTCCTCTCGAGAGCATGCATCTTGTCCTTCCCTACGACGAAATCAGAGATTTTGCCCTCTATGATGGACATGAAGGGCTCTACTTCCAGAATTATCCAGGACGTTTCGTTATTTTCTATCCTCAGGACGTCCATAAAGGATGTGTTTCTTGTAGAGAACCTAGCTATATACGAAAGATAGTTATAAAAGTGCAACTGTAGAAAGGGGGAAGGGCTATGTTCCGTGTCGCCTGTGTACAAATGGAGGCAAGGAATGTGAGTCAGTACCTGCAAACAGAGCAAGAAATTTTAGACTCTATTGATACAGTATGCGAAAAGGATGATATAGATCTCATAGTTTTTCCCGAATGCACCTGGCCAGCCTACTATCTGGGGGAAAATCCTGAAGCGGCAGGATTGGCTCATGAAAGAACCCCCCAACTTATGGAGCATATAGGTGAGAAAGCAGCGTTATACGGTGTTTATGTCGCCATGGGGCTGTACCTTTTCCATGGGAGATCGCTTCGTAATGCTGGAGTTTTATGGAACCCACAAGGCCAGATAGCAGGAAGAGTATATAAGTCTAATTTGTGGCATTTTGACTCTAAATATGTTGCTCCAGGAGAAGAATTCCCTGTAATTGAAACGCCTCTAGGAAAGATAGGGCTCATGATTTGTGCTGATGGCCGTGCCCCTGAAATAGCCAGGATACTGTCCTTTAAAGGGGCGGAGGTCATTATAGATATGACGAATCTCGTAACGTCAGGTTCAGATCCGACCGTATTAAATAACCCCCAGATTGAATACATGCTCCCTGTCAGGGCCTATGAAAATGGTGTGTGGATTATTGTATGCGATAAAATTGGTCTGGAAGCATACACCGTTCTGAACACGGGGCGGAGCTGTATCATTAACCCTTATGGTCACATTGTAGCGGAAGCATCTCCTAATCAAGAGGAAGTAATAACAGCAGCTATAGATACGTCTATAACCCCACCTCCTCACCGCCCGTACCCGGAACACCGCTTTTTCTCCAGACTTGGAAGCTCCTTGGAGTCGCTACCTATTTTTTCTTTTACAAAAGAGCTCACGGCTTTTACAGGTCTGCTTTGTTCGGTAGCACAGTTCTCCTGGTACGACGAAGAGCATTATTTTGCCTCAGCGTCTCGAATGATTCGCATTCTTCAGGATCAGGATTCATCCCTTATCCTTTTACCAGATAGCGGAGAGGCAGAGATTTTGGATCGTCTCGTACATTATTTGCAGCCTCTTCTTTCCTCCGGTACAGTTGTATGTCTTTCAGGTAAAACTCGCTTAAATGGAGAAGAGAGGAAAGCCATGGTCGGTTTCTCGAAAAATAATTTTTACGGGCCTGCTTTGTATCAGGATGATCATGATCCCATGGTTTTTCAAACAGAAGCTGGTCGCTTGGGATTCATAGTAGATGACGAAATGTCTCTTCCCGAAAAAGCCCGTTGTCTTATGCTGGAAGGAGCCCAAGTTTTTCTTTGGTCTGATTCCTTCCCAAAAAGAATTTCTCGAAACGTGGCTCAATGTCGCGGAGCTGAAAATAAGGTTTTCCTCATGCGGAATATTGTGGCGGATGAAGATAGCTCCCTTATTATTTCTCCTTCAGGGTCTATACTCGCCGCCGCTCTGCCCGGGAAAGATCAGTGTATTTCTTCATATATTGTGCCTGTGGAGGCCTATAACAAAACAGTTATACCTGGAACGAATGTTGTGACAGGACGCCAGCCGAATTTCTATAAAAACGCATTGAATGCACTTAAAGAAAGGCAGGATAGAGAGATTGATGGATGAAGATTTATTTTTTATGAAGAAAGCCTTGGATGAAGCTAAAGAGGCTATGACGAGGGGAGAAGTTCCGGTAGGGGCCATTGTCGTTAAAGCAGGGAAGATTATAGGGCATGGTGGAAATGTAAAAGATACAGACCCTACGGCTCACGCCGAAATTGTAGCTATTCGTCAGGCAGCTTCTCATCTAGGTGCTTGGAACCTGAAAGGGTGTACACTCTATGTTACTCTTGAACCTTGCCCTATGTGTGCTGGCGCCATGGTGTTAGCCCGAATTGATCGTTTGGTTTATGGAGCTTCGGATCCTCGAACAGGTGCGTGTGGAACTCTTTATAACATTGTACAGGACCAGCGGCTCAACCATCGTTGTGAAATAAGAAAAGGGCTTCTTGCCCAAGAAAGCGCTCGACTTCTCTGGGATTTTTTTGAGAAACGCCGATCTTAGCGCTGCGCCTGAGAGACGATAGATTTTATCTCGAGAGCGCTCACAGAGCGGATATTTGCACAGTTCCTGTATCCCAAATAGCCAAGGGAGTGTATCTGCACAATATTAAGGTTCCTTAATGCGTTTAAAATCTCAAAAAGCGCTATGATATAATTCTTTACGGTTTCCTTACAGGTGTCGGAATCTAGACATCTATAGTTAAAATGGCTATAATGCTCACGTTTGCTTATTCGGAGGGGTGGCCGAGTGGTCGAAGGCGGTCGACTCGAAATCGATTAGGCGGCTCATACCCGTCTCGTGGGTTCAAATCCCACCCTCTCCGCCAGAAAAACGAAGCGGCTCTTGTTATGGTGTTCAGCACCTCTAGATGTTGGATTCCTCGTCCAACTTTCGGGGTGTATTCCATGGCAAGAGCCGCTTTTTCATTAGAGAGTTTGTTTTTTATGATCAAGTCTATAGAGGATGGGAAATATCTTTCTTGCCTGGTAATAAAATACATATAGTAGGTTTTGACAAGATAAGCAAGGCTTATTACTGTTACTTTCCGGAACGTAATAAAATATACATGGCAGATCTTGACGGATATATGGAAAAATGGTAATCTTCCATACCATGAAGAACAGAGAGAAAATTCATGAAATACTAAAGAGCCAGCTGATTGTTCAGCAGGCAACGAATAGAGACGGTTTCTTTTATTTTTATTTTAGCGTGGGTCCCTCTCCTGGGATCGACGCCTAGTTGCGTTGATCTTTTAGGGCGGGGCCCCTTTCCTTACACGGGAGGGGCTCCGCCTTTTTTTATACCTTTAGAGCGAGAAAGAGGTGACGGGTATATAGCTCTTATTAGCACTTTAATAATATAAGATGACCGTACCTGAGACGGCTCCCGGGACAGAATGTAGCTTTTTTAATAAGTTATAACTGAAAAGGATGGTGAGAAAGATGAAAGAGGATGCCCAGAAGGGAACTATCCTTTCGCAACTTCTTGATATCACGCAGGTTAAATGGTTTAGCCGATGGCTCATGATTGGTTTTTTATGTCAATCTGTGCTTATTGGCGGAGGTTATGCTACGGGACGAGAACTCGTCGAGTTTTTTATGATGCATGGACTGTTACAGGGATTATATGGTATGGCAGTTTCCACATTCTGCTTTGCCCTTATAGGTATCCTGACTTTTGATTACGCTCGTCAATTTCATCTTTATAACTATCGCAGCTTTTTCCAAAGCTTGCTTCCAGGTTCTAGTTGGCTTGTTTTTGAAGTTGGTTATATTTTCCTTGTGGTGCTTGTAGGTGGTATTTTGTCTTCTGCTGCAGGCACTATTCTTCAACAGTGGTTTGGCGTTTCTTATTGGGTAGGGGTAACGATTCTTCTTGTGGGGACTTCTGCGCTTCTTTTCGCTGGTGGAAAAGCGATTTCCACTATTCTTTCATATTGGTCTTTCTATCTCTATGCAGTAATGTTTATTTTTCTCGCTGTTGCAATTCGTCATTTTGGAATGGACGGGGTCTTTGGAAATATGCTTCGAAATCACGACATTACAGAAAACACCAATTGGGTTATGGGAGGCATAAAATATACACTTTATAACATGGTGTCTTTTTTGCTTGTCCTTTATGCGTTGAAAGATACAATTAAAACGAGGCGCGATGCTGTTATAAATGGCATTGTTTCGTCCATCGTAATGATGATTCCTGCCAGTATTGAGTATCTAGCTATGGTTCCTGCCTATCCTTCAATTTTACAGGATCCGGTTCCTGTCTTCAGCATCCTCAAAAATGATCTTGGTGGAGGCGTTCTTCTTTCTGCCTATGTATTAATGCTTTTCGGAACGAGCATAGAAACAATTACAGGCTTCGTACATGGCCTCAACGAGCGTATCAATTCGGTCTATCAGGAGAAAGGTCGGGAAATGTCTCCTCGAACGAGAGGCCTTGTGGGTTTTTTCGTATTAGTTGTATGTTTTATCAGTGCTAAGGTTGGGCTCGTGGCACTTATTGCGCGTGGATATTCCTTTATGGCCTGGTACTTTCTTTTTGTTATGGTTTTGCCTCTGGTGACAGTTGGTCTTATGCGTTTGAGAGGAAAAGAAATAGCACCTGTATCTATTTCCCAAAACCTAGAGGAGGTGAAGGTTCATGTGGAGCCCTAAAGTTCGGCATCATTTAAGAGATTTTGAACGTGGAAGCTACATTCATGAAGACGGAGTGCATTCTATAAAATTGAATTGCAATGGTCTTGAATCGACGTTGCCACACGCTCCTGAAGTTGAAGCGTTTATCCGTGGCTACGATTGGATAACAAACATGTGGGAAACGGGGGATACTTCGTATAAAGCTTTGTCAGAAGAAATTTGTCGCTACTGGAAAGAGTATGCAGATATCAAAGAAGAGCAGGTAAAAATTGGTTGCGGATCAATGCAAGTTCTGGAAAGAATCAATAAAATCTTTCTTGATGAAAGCGCGACTGTTTTAGGGTATACGCCGCAGTTCGTTGAATATATTACAGAGGTTCGAGTGTCTGGGGCTCGTTTTGAAGCTGTTCCGATGAAACGAGAAGAGAACTTCCTTTTCCACGTGAACTCTTTACTTGATGCACTAAAAAAGGAACAGACCTTACTTTACATAGATAACCCTAATAATCCGACGGGGCAGCTTATTCCTCTTGATCAAATAGAAGCACTTGTAGCTCGAGCTCGTGACCTTGGGGTTGTGGTGGTAGTCGACGAAGCCTATGGAGATTATGCTCCTAAAGATGCTTCAGCCATGCAACTTATATCAAAATATAAAAATCTCATTGTAACCAGAACCCTTACAAAAGGCTTCCATTTTGCAGGAACTCGTGTCGGTTATGGAGTTTTTAGTGAGGACCTCTGGAAATACTACGATAAAGTGAACCTCCCTTTCCCTGTCTCTTCTGTAAGCACCCTTTTAGCGAGGGAAGCCTTGCGAGGTGGAGCTGTCTTGGAGCAAGTCCGAAAGTTGGTAGGAGAGGAGAAGGTGAAGCTGATTGCAGGACTTAAAGAGAGAGGATATTCTGTGGCAAACACGTATAATCATTGCCCCATATTGCTCGTGTCTCTGAATTCCCCCTGCATACATCTGGCTTCCTCTCTCGCTATGAAAGGAATTGGTGTACGATCAGGGGAAGATTATCCCAATTTGGGGAAAAACTATGTACGAATAGCAACGCCGTCAAAGGCCTCAGACTTCTTTGAATGTCTTGATAGAGGGAATCACTAATGTCACTAATATAACAATGTTCTGTTCAACTATCTTTAATTTGATAGAAGTTTCTTTCTGTTTTGTCCTTTACAAAAACTCGAAGCTTTGATAACATCGCGAACCAATACAATGTAAATACAAATCTACACAAAGAGGAGGGACCATATGTAAAATGTTGATGCTAATTGTATTTCTTCTACACGTCGGTCCTACCCTCAAGTGGTAGCGTAATAACTCTATAAGTAGAGCGGCCGAGACCTTGTATAGGGTTTCGGCTTTTTTATATCTGAATATCCAAAGCAGGTAAAGCGTTCCAGAACACGATAGGAGGTGACCATTGTTCCAAATCCTGGATGAGCTATAGGCGACATAACATATACGCAGCGCTGGACTTACTTTATACATATCTTGCTTTTCAGCATAAGGAGGATTTTAAATGTATTCATACGCCATGAATTATGGGAAGAAAAGTGTGGAATTTTCTATTCCCTCCAACAATCTACTCGGAGTAATAGATAGCGAATCACTTGCCTCAGAGGGCTCCGAAGAGGAAATTATACGTCGTGCCCTCGAAAATCCTATTGGCTCACCCCGATTGGGAGAACTGGTAAAACCTGGCGATTCAGTATGCATAATAGTGTCAGATATAACCAGGGCGTGGCAGCGAATGTGGGTCTATTTGCCTTTTATAGTTGATGAACTGAACAAAGCAGGGATACGAGACGAAGATATTCTCTTTCTAAGTGCTACGGGAACTCATAGAGAACAAACGCCTGAAGAGCATAGCCAGCTTTTGGGGGAAGAATTGTCAAAAAGATTTACTGTAGTGGATCATAAATGTCTTGCACATGAAGACATGGTTTATATTGGGACTACATCCTACGGTACGCCTGTTAAAGTCAATAAAAAAGCTCTTGAATGTGACCACATTGTTATAACGGGAGCTATCGGGTATCACTTTATGGCGGGATGGGGAGGTGGCCGTAAAGGAATTTTGCCGGGTATTTCTTCCTATGAAACTGTCATGTCGAACCATGCTCGAGTTTTAGATCCTGAACCTGGGAAGGGGCGCAACATGGACTGTCGGCCTGGGAATTTTGAGAATAACTACATACATTTGGATATGCTGGAAGCAGCAGAGATGGTGAAGCCCACTTTCTTGTTCAATGTTATACCAGGAAACGACGGGAAAATAGCTTTTGCCATAGCTGGAGATTGGAAACAAGCTTTTTATGAGGGAACCAAAATCGTTGATCGGAAAGATGGCGTCATTATTCCAGAGCTAGGTGAGCTTGTTATTGCCACAGCAGGAGGCTACCCGAAAGACATTAACTTCTATCAATCATCAAAAGTGATTGTTAACGCTATGGAAGCGGCTCCCCACGGTGGCTCGCTTGTCATATTAAGTGCTTGTAATGAAGGGTATGGCAACGATGAAGTCCAATATATGCTTCAACAATTCCCGAACACAGTAGAGCGGGAAAAAGAGATACGCCGCGAGTTTACGATCGCTAAATATATAGGGTACATAGTTGGATATGTGGCAGAGAACTGGGATTTCTATTTAGTCACAGAAATGTCCCCTGACGATTTCAAGGGAACGGGCATTACGGTAGTGAAAAACCTCGATGAGGCCTTAAAGATGGTTTACCAAAAAAAGGGGACTCAGCTGAAAACATGGCTTATGCCCCATGGTGCTAATACATTACCTAAACTAAAAAAATAGGAGGGCGAAAGCCCTCCTAAATATTATCGCGCCAGAGGGGCATAGTGGAACATCGAGGTCCGCCGCCGCCTTTAACAAGTTCGTCGGCCTCAATAGTAACCACATCAATACCGCCTTTTTCCAGAGCTTTTATTGTGGCCACATTGCGATCCCAAATACAGAGTTTCCCTGGCTCTAAATTGAAAGTGTTCCCTCCTGACCCCGCTCTTTGCTCTGCAAATGCAATGGCTTCACTTTCGTCTCCACCTACTTTTATAATTCGCAAAGAGTCTAACTTCAGCACTTTCTTAATAGCCCCAAAGAGGGAATTTTCTCTCTTAATCCGAAGGCGTCCCTGCTTCCCCCGGGTAATATGAAGCACAGTGAGCTTCTTTTCTATGTAGGGGAAGAAAAGAAATGCATCGTGATCGATCATGTTCAGGAACATATCCACGTGTACAGAAAGCCCAATAGAATCGGTAGAGCTGAGCCGCGGATTTTCGAACATAAGTGCTAGAACATCTGTAATCTCGCCATTTTGCATTGTCCTTTGGGCAATTTTTTCTATAGAAGCCGGATGGGTACGTTCATTGATGCCGATAATAAAAACGTTTCGGCTATAGCAGTGAATATTCCCACCCTCCACAGGTGTAGTATCTCCTTGGTCTTCTCCATACCATACTTTATAATCGAGATCTTTAAAATCTGGATGATTCCTAAGAATAGATCGAATGCAATAGGGCTCCTTAATGCGATCCCGATTGAACATTTTACAGAAAACGACGCCATCCCCCAGCACGGCAGCAGAATCTCGGGAATAAAGGATATTTGACATAGGGAATAGGCTCCACATGTGTGTTCCCATATCCACGAGATCTACAAGAGAAACTTCGTGAGTCGCCTTATTCAGTTCTTCTTTTGTCATTCCAAAGAAAAGTTGATCTACTAGCTTTGCGGGAGGAAGGCTCAACAAATATTCTTGCAGTACACTCATCGTTTGCTGCGTTATAAAAGATTGTTCGGTTTTAACTATCTGAGCAATGAGGTCTTTTTTCACGGCTGGGATAGCAAGAACATCTCGAAGCAAATCCTCGAAAAGGTAAACTTTGGCTCCAAAGCGTTCTACTACTTCTACCCACTTCTGATGCTCTTCTGCGGCTTTATGAGGACTTGGTACAGAATCCCAGGCCAAAGATCCTATATTAAGAGGGGTACATCGTTCAATGCCCTTACCGGGAGATTGCATCATCACCGCTCTGAGCTTTCCAATTTCTGAATTCACTTGAATTTTCATCCGAGATATCTCCATCCCTTCCTGTAGTCAAAAAATAATCCGGGGAAAGACTATCACCCTTTGCCTTTTTCAGCAATCTGAATTTTGGGTCTAACAAATTATTTTTTTATTCTCTTTCTTCTTAGACATAATACGAATAAAACATGTGTATGAAATAATGTCCTCCATCTGCTAATCGGAAGAAACGAGCGGTCTCTCTGCCCCAAGAAGAAGCTTACAGCCAATTGCGCGTTTCCACCAGTCGGAAACGAACGGTACCTCTGTCTCACGAAGAAGCTTACAGTAAATAACATATCAGTAAGATTCCTTGCAGCATCATGTCCCCCATCTCCTCAATAAAAGGAGGTCTTTGTAGTGAGATTCTTTATAACAGTGCGCATAAAGTTTAGGTATACTTAATTGCAAAATTGAATATATTTGATCTATAATAAAGTCACACGAAGGGAGGGGATGAGAGTATGAAAAAAGCGTTAGTAGCAATTGACCAGAGTCAGAATAGTCAGCTCCTCATTAGTTATGCCTTTCGTTTTGCAGAGAAAAACAGTATTGAGCGTTTAGATTTTATTCACGTGTTAACCCGTATAGACCTTACGATACCTGGATATGTTGATTATCCACCTCACTATAATGAAGAATCCATACGGCAATCTTTTTTGAACATGATAGAAAAAGGGTTAAGAGACGCTGGAGTTTCAGCAACGCCTTTTGAATTTGTTCTCACTACAGGCACTCCGTACGAAGAGATTTTAAAAATGGCAGAAAAGAATAAATATGAACTTATTCTTATCGGCCATAGAGGATTGAGCAACCTGGAGCGCTTCTTTATTGGAAGCGTTGCCGCCAAAGTTGTACGTCACGCACCATGCACAATTCTAGTACATCTGCCAAAAAGTGAAGAGGCGCCTAAAACATGATCATTCGATCAAGCCAAATAGAGGGGCTTGAAAGCCATCCTTTATTTGGAGTCCTCGAAGGAGTGGAAAGCCGCTCTATTCATCCAGATGATTTCTACGAGGAGAGTATGTTTCATGAAATAAGCTGGGTGGAAATGGAACCTGGCGCATCTATTCCTATCCATGAACACGAAGGATGCGAAGAGGTAAAAATTATTGTGTATGGTATTGGCATGTACACGGAAGGGAGACAGAAAGAAAGAATAGGTGCAGGAGATGTAATTTTGACAGAGCGAGGTCTAGAGCATTCTCTTGAGAACATAGGAAGCTACCCCTTAGTTTATATAGCCATTACGTCCCGTTGTAATAAATAAGACTTTTATGGGTTTTTCTTAAGAAAGGGGTGGCAAAAATCTAGGGAAGTTGTTATAATACCCAGCGTTGCTGGTAAGGAGAAGTGGCCGAGTGGTCGAAGGCGGGCGCTTGGAGAGCGTCTGAACCGAGAGGTTCCGTGAGTTCGAATCTCACCTTCTCCGCCATTTGATATCTCGTCCCTCGCTATTACAGCGTAGGGACATTTTTTTACCCTCATATGTCTTACTGAAGGCAAACTAGTACAAAGTGCTAGTACAAGGAGGCCGGAAGTCTTCACTTTATCTGTGGGTAAATCTCCTTCATATCTGGTTTTACAAGGTCAAATATACTATTCCCGTATGTCCATTCCCCTTGGTCTAAGAAAGACATTCGGTAAAACTGAAATACGCTATTCTTTAAGAACAGGCTATCTGCGTGAGGCTAGAGCAAGGTCAAGGGTATTGGCTGTGCGGGTGCATAAACTTATGAATTTAGTACACAAAGGGGCAGAGCCAATGTCCGAACTTACTGCAGAACAGATTAAAGAACTAGCTGATACTTGGATGAAAGAAGGACTTGAAGAGGACGAACTAGACAGGGCGTTAGCTCCTAGGCCAATGACAGTGGAAGAATAGGAAGTAGAGGACGAAGCCCTCTTTATTCTTCCATCAAATTTTAAGGAATATTTAGTCTTGAATGATTATACAAGGGTTAGATATCTTGTGGATAATTTGTTGGAAGATAGGGGGATAAAGCTCGACCGTGATTCTGTTTCCTATAAGGTTTTATGCAGGGAATTGCTCAAGGCGCTACCTAAATGGTTTAAGGTTCTTGAAGATAGAAAGTACGGTATTTATGATACAGACCCTGTTTTACAAGTACATAAGTACATAAGTACATAAGTACATAAGTACATAAGTACAAATACATAATAGTATCCCCTCACCCACAGCATTCAAAGCCTTCTCCCTGTCAGACGCAATAGATAAATATGTTGATGAAAAGGTGAGAGCAGGGGAATGGTCTAAGTCTTCTCTCAAAGATATGACCCCTGACCTGAAACTCTTTCTTGAGTTAGTAGGCGATATTGACACCTCTTTCATAACCAAGGATCACGTAAGGCAATTCAGAGAGATAGTCATGAAACTACCAAAGCATTACAAGAGTAAAAAGTGTTATAAAAACTTATCCTTGGTTGAAATAACCTTTCTAGATATTCCCAAAGATAAATTGCAATCTACAAACACTGTCAATAACAGGTTGGTAAAGCTTGGTTGTTTTCTTATATGGTTGGGCTCTATGGATTACAACAATGTATCTGGTTTAAGTGAACCACTGAAAAAACTGAGGTCCAAGGATAAGAAATCTGACAAAGTGCCCTTTGCTAAAGATGATCTGCAAAAACTTTTTACGGGTAGGGAGAATAGAAGAGCTTTGTCAACTCCATGTTGATGATGTAAGGGTTGTGGATAGTGTATGGGGTATCGATATTAATAATCAGGGGGAAAAACTTGTAAAGACCCTAGCAGGAATAAGGCTAGCCTCTCTTCATCCCGTTCTTGTGGAGCTGCGTAGGTTTCCATCCTTTGTGGCAAAGGTCAAAGCTGAGGGGAACAAGCGAGTGTTTCCTGAGTTAAAGACTGTGAAAAAAACAGGAAGGTGTTCAGATCGTGCATCCTCGTGGTTTAATCGCAGGCAGAGTCTCCTATAGGAAAGTTTTTAGCCTTCCCAGTCTTGGCTTCTCTAAGTACGATCCTATCCTTAATCCTTCCCTTTGAATCTCTTACGTTCTCTACCTTGAGGGACAGAAGGTCTGACACCCTCAGTCCTGAGTTAATGCCAAGGGTGAACAGGGCTTAGTCTCTTAGGTTTTTTGCTTTGAGTAACCTCTTCATCTTGTCTATTTTTTCCTGTTTTTTATTGGTTGAACAAATTCCATGCTAATCCCCCTTATGAAAGTAACAAAGAATGCATTGAAAATATATTAAGTTACATTTAAAGTCAACGCTAAAAAATACATCTTAAGTTGAATTGCTCTTAAGCCTTGTTAATGCTTAATTGGGGGGGCTTTTTCGAATGTAACAAAATAACATTGTGTTTTATTCGCTAAATACTGCCTCTCAAAATGTTTGCTGTATGTTCTGTTGTGTTATGATTAAATAGCTTGTCCATTATTAGCTTAAACTAACCAACTCATTGAGCAAGCGAATTACTCTCTACACGGTCTAATGATTTATCAAGGATTTTAGATGAAAGGGGAGCTTTCAATGAGTCAATTTGTTAAACTGCCAAGGAAATATGATCAAGTTGTGAATGTGGATGATCAATTTTCTGTAACGCGTCTTTTTGATTCTCGCTGTGACTATTGCTATAAGCTTTCTCACGATGGTCTAAATAAAATCAAATTAATCAAAAGTAACGATCCTTATGATCTTGAGATAAAACTTGGTAATCTAACGAATCAATGGATGGATCAATGGGAAAAATTGCAAGAACGTGAAGAGAAGCGAAAAAACAGGGAAAATGAAAAGCAACTGAAGGAAGAGAAACAACGGATTGCAGTTGAAAAAAGTGAAGAAGCGAGTAAAAGGCTTAATGAGATACAAGCTCTTCTAGTTAGTGGGGTTGAAAATACCACTGTCGTTGATTGGGAAAAAGCCAAGAAAACTGAAAACTATCACCTTCCTAAACCTGCTCCTCCTAAGAAACCATCATTTCCAATAGAACCTAAAAGGACTGACTTAAAATACAATCCTAAAATTGGTTTCTTTGGTTCTATCTTTGGAGGGAAAAAAGCCAAGGAAGAAGAAGCATCGCAAAACTTTATAAAGGACGTTAATGAATGGAAAGGCAAGGTCAATGAGCTTAGAACTAAGCATGAAGAAAAGACAGCAACCTATCAAATACAAATACAACAATGGGAAAAAGGTAGAGATGAATTTGTGCAAGAGGTAAGAGCTTTTAATTTGTATCTTGATGGAATGCAAGAAAAGTATAGGGTTGTTACTAAAGATGGAGTTGAGTTTCAAGCAAAGCTAGTTCTAGAAGATTCATCTTATCCAGAGAGTTTTCCGAAAAACTTCGATATTGAATATACTCCTGATAATAAGGTTCTTGTCATTGATTATCAACTCCCCAGTCCAGAAGATCTTCCTCGGCTCAAAGAAGTAAAATACATAGCTTCCAGAGATGAATATCAGGAGAAGTTTATTACAGACTCGGCAAGCAAAAAGCTTTACGATGATGCCATATATCAAGTATGTCTTCGGACTATCTATGAATTATTCAAGAATGATCAGATTGATGCATTGTGTGCCGTTGCATTTAATGGGATTGTTGAATCTATCGATCCTGCTACAGGACAGGATATCAGAGCATGTATCTTAAGTGTACTTGTGGAAAAAGAAGAGTTTTCAGATATTAACCTAACCAAGATAAATCCTAAACAGTGTTTCAAGAAGCTAAAAGGGGTGGGCAGTTCTGCTCTTCATAGTTTAACTCCTATTGCTCCTGTTATTGAGCTTAATCGTAAAGATAGTCGTTTTATTGATGCTTATGGAGTAGTTGAAGGAGTTAGTCCCGATACAAACCTTGCTCTGATGAATTGGCAAGATTTTGAGCATTTAATCAGAGAGGTCTTTGAAAAGGAGTTTTCTGGAAATGGTGGAGAGGTAAAAGTTACCCAAGGGAGTAGAGATGGGGGAGTAGATGCAATAGCTTTTGACCCAGATCCTATCAGGGGCGGTAAAATCATCATTCAAGCTAAAAGATATACTAATACAGTAGGTGTATCTGCGGTGAGGGATCTTTATGGAACTGTAATGAATGAAGGGGCCACAAAGGGTATACTAATCTCAACTTCTGATTATGGTCCAGATGCCTATGAGTTTGCCCAGGGAAAGCCTATAACGCTACTAAATGGTTCAAACCTCCTCCACTTACTTGAAAAACATGGACATCAGGCTAGGATTAATCTGAAGGAAGCAAAACAGATATTAAGTATGGAGCAATAAATGGGGGGAAATATTTTCTCCAATGTCCTTGAGTTGTCTTAGTGGACTTCAACTGATACAATTCGCTACGACAAACAAAAAAGTAAGACATAGATAGCATCAGGGCTTGGGAGTTTTTGGCAAGCGAATTTTCGAATCTCACCTTCTCCGCCATGAATATACAAGGTTGCCTCATAAGGGCAACCTTTTTTGTTCTTGCCAAGCAGCAACAATCTTTTCTTTAAGATAATGCATTCTCAAGTCAATATATTCCAACGTTACCACGATATTTGGTCTTTCCCTAAATTCTTCGCATTGTAAAGAAGAATATCTGCTTTATGTATAAATGCCTCAAGGGTATCTTCATCATTAAATTTTACGATCCCCCCACTGACGGAAATAGACGTATAGGATCCTTGGCTGTCTGGTGTCACTAAGGCCTGGCGAAATCTTTCTGCGGCAATGACGGCATCTTCCACCTCTGTCTCTGGAAATATAACAAGAAATTCATCTCCTCCATATCTCCCAATGAGATCGGTATCTCGAAAGGTTTCCATCATCTGCTGTGCTACGTAAATAAGAATAGCGTCACCTTCTTGATGACCATGAGTGTCGTTAACATTTTTGAAACCATCGAGGTCAAAGAGCCCGATGGAGAGGGGGGTTTTATACCGCTTAGTACGCCGTATTTCTTCTTCCAGCCGCGTGCAGATGTAATTGTGATTGAAAAGGCCAGTCATTCCATCTTTTATAGAAAGATCTCTCAGTGCTTCCATTTGTTCTTCAATGGTTTTACTATTTATGAACGCCGTAATTTTCTGGTTATACGTAAGCCTGGAAATGAAAAAGGCGAGGCAGAGGGCCGCCGTTGAATTGACAACGTGGTCCTGAAGAAGTAGGTAGTGGGAATGTATATGAAGAAGAGTGTAAGTAAAGAAAAGATGCGAACCAATAAATATGAACAGTGACGGTAAAAAGGGGATATAGAAAAAGGAAGCAAGGCTAAACATTACAATAATGTATTCAGAAATAGCGCCTGTGTAGTATTGGTTCATAATGCTGAGAAAAGATGCATAGATAAGAATAGCGAAAAGGAAAAAGCATCCAAACACATTTCCTCCACGAGGCATAAAATCCATCTTCCTTTTATTTAGGTATATTAAAAGCGGAATGATTCCAAGAGCTGCAAGAAAAAGAGTGATGTAAAAAGGGAAGTAACGAGTTAATTTAGCTTTTAAAACATACCCAAAGGCCATGCTTTCTACAAAAAGTCCTATAGAACTAAAAACAAGGGAGTGATGGATATTTTGACTCCAGAGAAAGTGTTCGAATTCTTTCCCCTTCATTCTTAAATCGACTTCACGTATAAAATTCATATTCGACCTCGTTGGCGCGAATATCCGAAACCTCACCAGTTTCTGATTCCGCTTATAGAATTCATATCCTGTGCTCTCCATATAAAATATGAAATATATTGTTATTTCCTTAATATTATTCTACACGATTATTTAAAGAAAGCCTACAGAATGAAGGTACATTCATTTACGTGTTTTCCCCCTTGACCGCTTAATAAAATCCTTTATAATGGCTCAAGTTGACTATCAAGTCATTTTTTGGGCCTCAGAGTCAAATGTATTGGGGGAATTTAATGTCTCGACTTCATTCTAAGAAAAAGGCAGTAGTAGGAGAATTAATGCGTGACCTCTTATACAGATCTGCGCGAAAAGTTTTAGAAGATTACGGTTGGAAAGGCACGACTATGGATAGGGTAGCCCAGCAGGCTGGCGTTGCCAAAGGAACTGTCTATAACTACTTTAAAAATAAGCGCGAGCTTATGGCTTTTGTGCTAGACAAGAATGTAGAACCTCTAAACCAGAAAGTGGCTTCTATAATAGACGATTCGCCGTCAAGTATGAAAGAAGCACTAGCTGATATTATACAAACCGTCTTAAACGGCATGAAACAAAATCGTAAAATAAATTCAGCAATGATATTGGCTTTTCATGAGGATGTAGAGCTCCGCCGCAGCTATAACCCAGAAGAGCATCCGCTTCAGTTTATACGAAATGGTGTTCGTCAAATTATTGCGGAGGGAATTTCTAGCGGCGAGTTTCGCGTCGTTAATCCAATCCTTGCTGAAGCCATGATCCATTCCCTTATTACTGGCCTCTCGCGACAAACGGCTTTTGGCTATCTCGATATAACAGAAAAAAATATGGACAACGATATTGTTTCTATTATTTTAGATGGATTAGCAGCTCCAATTATTAGAGGAGGAAGCCTATGAAAGTTACCGATATTTCTTTACGAAGACCTGTCACTGTTTTAATTGGAACCTTTGCTCTTATTTTCTTTGGTCTTTTGGCCATGAGAAATATGGGAATGGAGCGAATACCAGACGTAGATTTTCCATTAGTCGTAGTTTCTACCACAATGGAAGGCGCTAGCCCTACCGTTATGGATAATGACGTAACAGATGTGTTGGAGGAACAGCTCAACACCATTTCTGGGATAGAGAGTATTCGTTCTAGCAGCTATGAAGGGCGTTCTCTCGTAATAGTGGAATTCGAGCTTGGTCGAGACATAGATGCGGCAGCGGCAGATGTTCGGGATAAAGTAAATTTGGCCATTGCTGATTTGCCGGTAGAAGCTGACACTCCCATTGTTCAGAAGTTTTCGGCTGCCGATAGTCCGGTTATCACTTTAGGTGTTGTAGGGACAGCCCCTTATCGGGTCATGTCTCACTATGCTGATAAAGTTGTAAAAGAGCGGCTCCAGGCCGTTAATGGAGTAGGAAATGTAGACACTATCGGCCTGCGAAATAGGGAGATACGTGTGTGGCTAAATCCAGCACTTCTTGAGGCCCGAAATTTAACGGTGCAAGATGTTCGGGACGCCATTAAAGATAAGCACGTAGAACTCCCTGCCGGGCGTCTTGAATCTGACCGCCGAGAACTCAGCATCAGGCTTGAAGGAGAATATGGTTCTGTTGAAGAACTCAAGAGCCTCCCTATTGTTTCTCGGGATGGCGCCGTTATACGCCTTCAAGACGTGGCAAAGGTAGAAGATGGCTTCGAAGACATCCGGTCTGTGGCTACCTATAATGGAGAGCCGGTCATCCTTCTCGATATTTTGAAGCAACGTGGAGCTAACGAAGTTTCATTGGCTGATGATGTAATGAAGCAACTCGACGGTCTAAAGAATTTGGCTCCAGAAGGTGTAAAACTTCTGGTACTTTCAGACACTTCTGACTTCGTTCGAAAATCGATGACTGGTGTAGGGTGGGATATGCTTGCCGGAATTGGGCTTTGTTCTTTGATCATGCTTTTTTTCCTTCAAACATTCCGAGCGACCTTCGTAACGGTAGTAACGATCCCTGTCTGTCTTTTAGGGAGCTTGATCGTATTGCGAGGTTTGGGAATAACCATTAACAACTTGAGCATGATGGGCCTTTCTCTGGCGGTAGGTATGGTTGTTGACGCAACTACAGTGGTTCTTGAGAATATCCATCGTCACATGGAACAAGGAAAGACGGCATTTCTGGCAGCATCTGAAGGCACAAGCGAAGTAGGTTTCTCCGTTATAGCTGGGGCTGCAACTACAGTATGTGTTTTTGCTCCAGTAGCATCTATGGGTGGAATTATCGGGCGATTTTTCTACGCCTTTGGAATGACAGTTGTTATGACGATCATTATTTCTCTGGTTCTTTCTGTCACTTTATCTCCTTTCCTTTGCTCTCGAATCCTGAAGAGAGACAACCCAGGGAGAATAGCTTCTAAAATCGAGAATTTTCTTAGAGAGATGGAGAACTCTTATAAGAAGGCATTGCATGTCTGTCTGCGTCATCGCTTTCTCGTTCTCGGAGCGGCGAGCGTTTTCTTTATAGTAGGTCTTGTCGTCGCCAGCAGACTAGGGACGGGCTTTTTCCCTAACGAGGACCGGGGAGACTTTACCATTAGCTTTGAGCTCCCAGCAGGGACGTCACTTGAAGAGTCGAAACAATTCCTTCTCGAGCTAGGAGAATCTGTTCGTTTATACCCTGAGGTAGCTTACACCTACGGTACCATCGGTTCTGGAATGGGGAAGGAAGTAAATAAAGGTGCGCTGAATGTAACCCTCATTCCTCGCAAACAGCGAGTTCCTTCGAAGGCTATTATGGGACAGATGAGAAAACAGTTTTCTTCGTACAAAGATGCGGAACTTACCTTTGGAACGTGGGGCTCCGACATTACTTTGACTCTTGTTGGGCAAGACACGGAGCAGCTTTCCCGTATAGGAGAAGCGATGAAAAAGGATCTTGAGAAAGATAATCGTTTAGCTGACATTACCACAGACGTACGTCTCGATAGCCCTCGAATAAATGTGAGCATTAATCGTGGACTGGCCGATGAAATGGATATTAACGTACGAGACCTTTCTCAAGATATTCAGGCGTATTTTGGTGGAGTCAAGGCTGGAGTTTTCAAAGACGGCGGATATCGATATGACATTAGAGTGAAGGCCGAAGAAGGATATCGTCGAAGTTTGGCAGATATAGAAAGTCTTACTTTCAAAGATGGGAGCAAAAAATTAGTGAAGGCCCCTGGACTCATTAAAGTAGAGGAAGGGCGCGGACCAACTCTGGTAAAACGCTATAATCGACAGCGCTCCCTTACTGTAAGTGCCAATACTGCCGGGATATCTTCAGGAGAAGGAATGGCTCTTGTTATGAATGCCTTTGAGCAGAATGCTCCGGTAGATGGCAGTGTACGACTTATACCAACTGGCTCATCGAAACATATGCAAGAGAACTTCAGAGAACTCTTAATGGCCCTAGCTATTGCTATCGTTCTGGTCTATATGGTTATGGCTGTCCAGTTTGAATCGTTCCTCTATCCTTTAATGGTCATGTTCTCGTTACCTCTTGCGACATCAGGTGTATTTTTTATTTTGTTGTTAACAGGAATGGAAATAGATATGATGAGCATGATGGGTATTATCCTTCTTGTTGGAATAGTTGTTAACAACGCTATTATCCTGGTGGACTTCGCCAACCAGCGTCGCGCAGCAGGATATGACGGGCTTACTGCTATGGAAGAATCAGCTCCCCTTCGGTTACGGCCTATATTAATGACGGCCCTATCCACAGTTATCGCAGCTGTTCCTATAGCGTTGGGGCTGAGCGAAGGCGGCGAAATTCGACAGCCCATGTCTACTGCTGTTATTGGTGGAATGCTGACCTCGACTTTCTTGACCCTCTTCGTTATCCCTGCGGTTTACGTTATTCTTGGAGATGTGAAGGAGAAAGTAAAAGTGTTGTTTTTTCGCGTCAGAGGAAGAGAAAAAACAGTAGTTCAGGCTGGCAATCCTGGTACGAGTATGGGCGGAGGGGAAAAATGAGGAGAATAAGAAAAAGCATATACAGTGTTGTTGTTTTATGTGGAGTGCTCTTGGGCTGTGCGGGAACATATTCCAGCGCTCTTGCTTCTGATGAAAAGCCTTTAACTCTCAAAATGGCACTGGAACTGGCAGAAGAGAGAAACCTGGATATCCTTTCTGCCAGAGAAGAACTTGTTCGAGCCAAGGGGAAGATAGTTGAAGCTGATGCAGAAGGTCTTCCCACCTTCAATGCTGGAGCCAGCTATACACGCCGTGAGGCAGGGAAAGAAGACATCCTTGAAGAAGATGTTTATAGTGCTGGCGTGACCCTCACCCAGCCTCTTTACAAAGGGGGACAAATCAGGGCGGGGAAGCGGCAAGCCTCCTATGGCCTTTTACAAGCTGAAAACTTTTACAAGGAAACCAGAGAACAGATAGCTCTTGATGTTTATAATCGTTTCTATGCTGTTTTGCTGGAAAAAGAGAATGTAGCTACTGCTGAAGACGCGTTAGCTTTTGCAGAAAAATATCTGGAAGAAGTTAAGAAAAAACGGGTACTGGGCCTGGCTACGGGGCTTGAAATTACCCGCGCTGAGAAACAACTTGCAGAAAATAGATCGGCATTGATTCGGGCAACGAATAACCTTAAAACTGCCCACCTCGATCTTTTTGAACTATTGAATCTCGCTCCTGACGCTTCGTATATGGTACAGGGGAAAATAGCGTATGTTCCTATAGATGGAGGAGATCCGGCTCTCTCTTTAGCGAAGGCGCTTGAACTCCGCCCAGAATTGTTAAGAGCTAAAAACCTGGTTAAGGAGCGGGAGCAGTCGGTAGAGATAGCTAAAAGTGGACTAAGGCCTTCTGTATCTGTATCAGGATCGTATCGTTACGATGATCCGAACCAGACAGGATACGATAAAAAAGATACGTGGCTCGCTCGCCTAAATGTTGATATTCCCATCATAGATAGCGGTACCACCCATGGGCGAGTGGTTCAGCAAACAGCCTTGTTGGAACAGGCAAAAAGAGGGGTAGAAAAAAAAGAAGAGGCTATTCGAACAGAAGTACAGTCTGTATATTTAGATTTAGATACGGCTGCTCAAGTTTTAAAAGAGGCTAAAGTGAATTTTGATTTGGCAAAAGAGACCCTTCGTCTTGCGGAAGTTGGATATAGGGAGGGCGTGGGTATTCAGCTTGATGTTTTAAATGCCCGGGCCTCGTTAACCCAAGCTATGCAGGAACACTCTGCAGCTCTTCGAAACTATGCGTATACAGTTGTCCGTCTCAAAAAGGCGGAAGGGATTTTAGTAGACGAACCAGTTCTTTCTTCCATAGAGGAGTGATGGCGTAGTGAAATTCAAAAAGAAAATTATTATTCCTTTCATCTTTATAGTCGCTGTACTTGCATGGCTTATCTGGGGGCCGTTAAAAGATAAACCTGAAGCTTCACAGAGCGTTCCTTCTCATCTTCCAGAAGTGGCCAAAGTTGTTGCTGTCCCTGTAAAGGAAATGCCACTGCTACGCCAAGGGTTTGAGGAGACATGTTCTATTGAAGCTATAGAGCGTGTTACTCTCTACCCTAAAGTAACGGGGCGTCTTGAGGAGCTCCGAGCCCATCAGGGCGATAAAGTTCAGAAAGGGCACGTCATAGCCGTTCTGGATCATCGTGACATAGATGCCCAAATTGCGTCATTAAAGGCGGGAATTGTTGTGTCTGAAGCTCAGGTAGCGGAAGCGCGAGCAGCTCTTAACAACGCGAAGGTAGAGTGGGAACGCTATCAGCGCCTCGTTAAAGAGGGGTATGCAACGCAACAGCAACTAGACAACAAAGAGACCGCCTATCTTCAGGCTGAAGCTCGCTCTCAACTGGCGAAGGCTTCGGTAGATCAGACACGGGCGCAGCTTCAAAACTTGGAAGTTTCCTTGTCTGAGTACTCCATAAAGGCCTCTATTAATGGGATTGTATTGAACGATTACGCTCATACGGTAGGCACAATGATGACACCCTCTACTGCCGTTGCCGAGATTGCGAATGTAGATACTCTTAAGGCTGTGGTTCGGGTTCCTGAATCGAGAGCTTTTTCTCTCTCTAAAGGCATGGTGGGCCTTATAAAAGCAGATGGGCTTGGAGATGGGGTTTTTGAGGGTAAAATAGCACGAATGAGCCCTTTCGTAAAAGAGGACACTCGCACGGTTCAGGTTGAGTTCTTTATTGATAACAGAAAAAGCGGTTATCAATTACGTCCAGGAATGTTTGCGAGGGTTTTCATGGTTCAAGAGGAGCGGCCTGAAGCCCTTGTTGTTCCTCCAGAAGCTCTTTTTACGAATAGTGAAAGTCCATCTGTCCTCTTAGTTGAGGATGGGAAAGTTAAACATACACCAGTCTCTTTGGGGTTAAAAACTGACACGGCGGTACAGATTACGGAGGGAGTAAAAGAAGGAGATCTCGTTATTATCTCTGGTGGAAATCACCTTCAGACAGGGAACCCGGTAGAAGTTTCCGTCCGGGAATAACCACACTTCTTGTCATACGCGCGTTCTTTGCTATACGTATAGGTTTCTTCTCCCTGGAGAGGGCTTCTACCTTTTCAGGGAGTTTTTTTATGGTAATGTATATAAATCATGATTCTATTGGAGGCAAAAAATATACAATGAAGCGCATTTTTGCAATATGTATTTTATGTACTCTTGCGTTCGGCTGGATAGCTGTTCCCCCTTCAAGAGCAGAAGTGACCCTCCATGAGGAGAAAAAATATGACCCTATGGAAGTGGTGCAAGCCCTGAATTACTGCACATATTCGTTAAGTAAAATAGTTTCGTACAACGACAAGGTAGTACTTACCTTCGAGTATGACAATATCATTAATAATCTCAATCTCAATGCTATTCCTGATGAGGAAATTGTTAAACTTCTTGCGAAGTTAATGGACACATTGAAAGATGAGATTATCTCTGATCGGAAAAGAGAACGCCTGCAGAGAAGTTACCAAAAGAAGATGGAGCGCACTTTTTTTAATCTGTTAGCAGGGGTAAAAGTCTCTCCCTCTGATGTGGTTTCAGCGGCAGTAACCGCGGTCTCTTCTATGGGCTCCATGTATGTCAACTACCAACGGCAGCTTGAAGAATACAAGACAGAAAATGAACTTATGATCGAGTCGCTTGATGACGAAAAACTCAACTCTCTCAACGTCATTCGCAAAGATCTTCTAACGGCCTCCTGGTCTATTATCAAGAAGTACAATCTTGACGATCACTATCGTCTAACTGAAAAACAAATTAATGAATTTGTAGAGAGCGTAAAGGCAGGGAACTCTGATATTCAGCACCGTAGGTTAGAGCGTCTGCTTCGCGATAACACGGCTTTTGAAGCATTTCCTCCTTTTTGGTATCACTTTGCTCTCTCTAAGCAAAATGATGCCGATTTTGTGCACTCATGCCTCGATAAATTTCTATCGACACATCGTCCCATTTTCCGTAAAGATCCTCTGTGGGCGAGTGTATTAATGGAAAAAATTCGCCTCAATGGAACCCGTGACCATCAACAAGTTCTTTCGGACCTTGAAGAAATTATTCGACAGTCACACAATGCAGACTGGCAAAATTTCCTGTTTGCAGGTGTAACTTACGCTCAGCTCGATAAGATGGACGAGGCAAAAGATTGTTTGCAGAGAAATATAGATAACGGATACGAAGTCTCCCTTAATAGCAGAATTCTTGCGGAAACCTTGTATGAAGGGGGAGCACAAAGTGAGTTTGAAAATATTTTGAAAAAAGCTATTACTGATAATCGGATAAGCAATAGTGATAAGCTCTACCTTATCGGACGCTGTAAAAACGTAACGTACCTGAATCGTTTCCGCGAGGAGATTGGCGAAATTCGCTTGATTGCCATGAATGAAGCGGGAGTTACTGAAATTATGAACCCGACATATTTGCTTACAATCCCAATTAAATGGCTTATAGAAGATGCCCCCTTCGATGTGCGGCTCTTCAACGAAACCATCGATCGCTCCCATCACTTCGAGTCTTTAGATGATAAAGATTTAGTGGTAAGCGAGAAAAAAAAGAGGGTAGCCATTAAATTTCCAGAACCTGACCACACTGTGGCTCGTAAACCTGAAAAGGTTTTATCTGTAAATATACGGCACCCTATGATCGATATGACCCTCTGCTATGCGCTGGAAAAGAAAGATATTGGTAGGGCGGCTAAAACAACTTTGGAAGCCTTTATTCCTTTCTACTCTGAAGTTTTAGGAACGTACCGCCTCACAGAAGTTCTCTTTATGGGGGATCGATATATTTTTACTCAAAAGGGATTTACTCTGGAACAGGGTGACGGAACGCAAAACAAAACAACGCAGGAGAAAGGAACTCAAAACCAGTAGACATCCCTTCCAATCGGAATAATAAAGATGATGACCAACAGAGCTGTTTTTTAGAGCAGCTCTGTTTTTTGTTGCAATTGACAAAAGAGATTGAAGATTCTATTATTGATGAAGGAAAAACTTCATAAAAATAGAATATAAGTAGCGTATACTTCTTTTTGTGCACAACGAAATTATTCTTCAGCTTTCTCTCCGTTTTTCCACTTTAAGGCTTTTTCTCTGTAAGTTCCGGCCAGGTTGTTACAGAGAGAGTATGTTGTCAAAACACAGAGAGGGGATGATTTGTGTGCCGGAATATGGAGCTATGATTCCTCGTAGTTATAAGACGGCTTTAAAAAAGGCGGTCAGGGGGGAAGGAATTTATATTTTTGATGAAGATAAGAAGCCCTATATTGACGGTTGTAGCGGGGCCTTACTTTCCAGTGTGGGGCATGGGAACAGAGAGATAGCTGATGCTATCTATAAACAGCTTACGACTCTTGAATTTGCTCACCCTTCGCGATGGTATAACGAAGCAACTATGGAAGCGTCAAAAGAAGTGGCATCGATGTCCCCAGAGGAACTGAACTACGTATGGCTTGTAAGTGGCGGGAGCGAGGCCATAGAATCGGCTCTCAAGCTGGCCAGACAGTACTTTGTAGAACGAGATGGGGTTAGTTCCGCTAAATATGTAATGATTGCGCGATGGAACTCCTATCATGGAAGCACGATTGGTACCATGGGCTTAGCCGGCAGTATGGCTCGGCGGCGAACCTTTTATCCTCTCTATCAAGATTATCCTAAAATAGCTTCTCATTATTGTTATCGTTGTCCCTTCGGATTATCGTATCCTTCCTGCGATATTCGTTGTGCCTATGATCTCGAACATGAAATTCGGAAAATCGGTGCTCAATATATTGCTGCCTTTGTAGCTGAACCGATTGTTGGTTCTACTGTTGGAGGACTCCACCCACCTAAGGAATATTGGCCGATAGTACGGGATATTTGCTCAAAATATGATGTGCTTCTCATTGCTGATGAAATCATGACAGGCATTGGGCGGACAGGGAAAAACTTTTGTTTGAACCATTGGAACGTTGTGCCCGATATGATTTGTTCAGCAAAAGCTCTGTCTGGTGGCTATTCTCCAGTAGGTGCTCTCATCGTGAAGGATGAAATTATTGAAACTCTAAAGGAAGGTAGCGGAGCTTTTCAGCATGGTCACACGTATAACGCAAATCCAGTAACTGCCGCAGCTGTTACGGCAACTCTCCGATTAATCAAACGAGAAGGATTGGTAGAAAATGCTTATATTCAAGGAGAGAGACTTGGTAAAAAACTACAGAGCCTCTACGAGATACCTATTGTAGGTGATGTTCGGGGAATGGGGCTCATGAGGGGTATTGAAATAGTAGCGGATCCTGCCACTCGCCAAGCCTTCCCATCTCCAGTCAATGCTGCAGGTGTGGTAACAAACGAATGCTTAAAGCAAGGGCTTGTTGTTTACCCCGGTCGAGGACAAATAGATGGCATAGAGGGAGATCAGTTTTTAGTAGCGCCTCCCTTAATAGTAACAGAGCAAGATGTAGACGAAATCTTTACTCGTTTAGAGAAAGGGCTGAGGGCAGCGAGAGACATATTGCTGCCTAGACAATAAGAGTAGGGTAACTCGCAAAAGGAGGGTCTAAGTATGAAGAAAAAATGGATAGCCCTGATAGCGGTTCTAGCTCTCATTGCTTTGGGCGCTACAGCAGCAGCCGTAACCTTTATCACCATAGGGTCTGGTGGGGTTGGCGGAACCTACTATCCCTTGGGTGGAGCTATGGCAGAGATACTCACCAAAGCGGATATTGGCGTGAAAGCTACTTCGCGCTCAACAGCTGCCTCGAAAGAAAATTGTCGTCTTGTAGCATCTGGAAAAGCCCAGATAGGAATGTCTATGGGGTCTACTTTGTACCAAGCTTATACAGGTACCGAAGCCTTTGAACAAGATGGAAAACTGCCGTTGAGAATTCTTATGCATATGTACCCTGCCCCCCAGCATCTTGTAACTACAACAAAAACAGGCATTAAATCTTTTGGAGATATTAAAGGTAAAAAGGTGTCTGTGGGAGCCCCTGGCGGAGGAGATCAAATATTAAGCAATATTATCCTTAATGCTGCTGGAATTGATCCGGATAAAGACATTCAAAAACAGCAACTTACACAGCCTGAGGGCGTTATGGCTCTGAAAGATGGCAATATAGACGCCGTATTTTGGAACTTTGCAGCTCCAGGGTCGGCAGTACTGGAGGTAGCGGCTGTTCGGGATATAGTATTGATTCCTCTCCCTCAAGATGTAGTGAATAACATCGTGGAGAAAAATCCATTCCTCTTCTCGTACAACATAGCGAAAGGGACATATCCAGGTATTGACGAAGACATCCTCACTGTCGCCGATGGCAACTTTCTTGTTGTGCGCGAAGATATGCCAGAAGAGCTTGGATATAACCTCGTAAAAACAATTATTGAAAAAGCGAAAGCTTTTATGGATGTAACCCAGCAGGCATCTCATTTTGTCCCCAAAGAAGCGAGTGTAGGAATAATCCCCTTTACGTCAGGATCCATTAAATATTTTAAAGAACAAGGCATAGATATGAAATAAGTCTCCCTTTATTAATATTAAGCGGGAGAGCTCAGACTCTCCCGCTTAAGGGGGGATTAGACTGGGGGGAAGCTCAATGACAGATCCTTCAACACTTTCACCGAAGGATGTACAGCCAGTAGAAGTGGAAATGGATTCAAAAAAACGGGATCTCCACGGTTGGCGATATTTGGTAGTAGCTTTCCTAGCCTTATCTGCATCTATTTTTCATCTTTATACAGCTGTATCCGGATTGCGTTCGGCTATGTATCAGCGAAGCATACATTGGCTCTTTATGGGGGCTCTTATGTTTCTTCTTTATCCCGTGTCGAGAAAAAGGCCTAAAAACAGTATTGATTGGTGGGATTGGATATTAGCAGGGCTCCTTATAGCGGGATGTCTCAATATTATTCTTAATTGGGAAGCAATTACCATACGGGAAGGGGCACCTATCCCCTCCGATATTTATTGGGGCACAGTCATGGTTCTTCTCGTTCTAGAAGGAACACGAAGATCTATGGGGCTTCCTTTGCCTATTATGGCTACTATAGCCCTGCTGTACGCCTTTTTAGGGCCCTACTTCCCTGGTATTCTAGCCCATGGAGGTTTTGCCCTTGAAGAAATAGCACCTTTCCAATATTTGCGTACAGACGGCATATTTGGAGTCCCCTTGGGAGTTTCTGCCTCCTTTATATTTCTATTCGTCTTGTTCGGAGCGGTTCTTAACGTTTCTGGAGCGGGACAATTTTTTATCGATCTCTCCATAGCTTTAACAGGAAAAAGTCGCGGCGGTCCCGCAAAAGCGGCGGTTGTTGCCAGTGCCCTTATGGGAACTGTCTCTGGTAGTTCTGTGGCGAATACAGTTACGACAGGGGCTTTTACAATCCCTCTTATGAAAAGAGCGGGGTACAAATCTGAATTTGCCGGTGCTGTTGTAGCGGCAGCCTCTACAGGCGGGCAGGTTATGCCACCTGTAATGGGGGCGGCAGCTTTTATTATGGCCCAGTTTTTAGGAATCTCTTATTGGGACATTGTTGTAGCGGCCGCTATTCCAGCAGCCCTGTATTTCTTTTCCATATGGGCCATGGTTCATTTCAGGGCCGGGAAGAGGGGTATTCGCGCCATGACAAACGAAGAAGTGCCTAAAATCGGCCCAGTACTCCGAGAGGGATGGCATCTTTTAATACCTATCATTACTCTTATTGCTTTTCTTGCTACTGGATATTCGGCTGTAAAAGCGGTCTTTTGGTCGATCCTTTGTCTTATAGGGGCATCGTGGTTGGGAGAGAAGAAATATCGGATGACGCCCCAACGCGTCCTCGACGCTCTTATTAATGGAGCTATTGGCGCTGTAGATGTGGCAGCGGCATGTGCCTGTTCCGGCATCGTTATTGGCGTTATCGGCATTACTGGCGTTGGCCTTGCTTTCTCTTCTTTTGTCATGAGCCTTTCTTACGGAATCCTCCCCTTAGCTCTTGTTTTGACCATGATCGGATCTATTATCCTCGGCATGGGAGTCCCTACCACAGCTCAATATATCATTACGTCTACACTGGCAGCGCCAGCGCTGGCTCAGATGGGAGTCCCCATGATGTCCGCCCATCTTTTTTGCCTTTACTTTGGCGTTTTAGCAGACGTAACCCCCCCTGTGGCACTCGCTACCTACGCAGCAGCCGGAATAGCTCGTTCTAACGCAATGAAAACTGGATTTACAGCGTTAGTGGTTGCTGTGGCAGGGTTTATTGTCCCCTACATGTTTGTGTACAACAGCTACCTCCTATTTCAAGGCAGCATCGTCAAAATTATTATCGGATGTGTCACTGCATTCCTGGGGATTATTGGACTGGCAGCAGGAGTTCAGGGCTATTTTGTTACCCATCTCCCTCTCTGGGGAAGGGCTGCATTACTTGCAGTTCCTTTTTTGCTCATCCACCCAGCCCTTATATCTAATTGCATAGCCGTGGGAATCATTGGGTCTATGTACTTTATTCAGAGACGAAGAGCTTCTCGTATCGTCTCTCCTGTATTTGAAAAGACAGAACAACAATAAAAGGGAGGTTCTGCATATGCCCAAAAAAACTATTAAACCAGTTATGTCGGCAGAAGAGGCAGTGCGATACGTTAAGCCTGGAGCCTCGTTGATGGTAGGTGGTTTTAATTACGGTGGGGTTCCCTACACCCTGGTAGACGCATTAGCTTCTACTGACATCAATAACTTGCATCTTATTGCGAATGACACTGTATATGCGAATGAAAAATATCCCAAAGGGGTTGGTCATGGGAAGCTCGTTGTAAATGGGCAGATTCGTAAGGTAACAGCCTCTCATATCGGTCTGAATAAAGAGACTCAGCGTTTGTTCAACGAAAGCAAACTTGAGCTTGAACTTGTTCCTCAGGGCAGCTTTGTTGAACGTATTCGGGCCGGAGGCTTTGGGTTAGGAGGAATTTTAACGCCCACTGGCGTTGGTACGTGTTATGAGGAAGGAAAACAAATTATAGAGGTTGAGGGGGAAAGATATATTTTAGAGCTACCGTTACGGGCAGATGTAGCCTTCATTCGTGCCTATCGAGCCGATCGGTGTGGAAACTTAACTTACTTTGGAACCAACAGAAACTTCAATCCCATAATGGCTACTGCAGCCGATATTGTTATCGCCGAAGTAGACTCCATTCTTAGAGAGGGAGAAATAGATCCCAACGACGTTGTAACTCCTGGAATTCTTGTGGATATTCTTGTTCTGAAAGGAGATGGATACTATGCTTCCAGAACTTGATGAAAAGATTGTTCGGGAAAGAATAGCCAAGAGAATAGCTCTTGATTTCGATAACGGGTCTGTTGTGAACTTAGGCATAGGGATCCCTACTCTTGTGTCAGATTTCATCCCCCCAAACGTTCAAGTCATTATGCAAACGGAAAATGGAGTCGTTGGAGCAGGCCCATCCCCTGAAGAGGCGGATCTTCGTTTTATTGGAGCAGGTGGCCGAGGCCTCAGTCTCCTCCCCGGCTCCTCCATAGTATCAAGCGACATGAGCTTCGGGCTTATTCGAGGGGGCCATCTTGACGCCACAGTACTGGGAGCCTTGGAAGTGGACGAGGAGGGTAATTTAGCGAATTGGTGGATCCCCGGCAAACTTGTGCCAGGAATGGGGGGGGCCATGGATCTTGTTACCGGAGCAAAAGCGGTGTATGTAGCTACCACCCATTTAGACAAAAAAGGGCGTCCAAAACTCGTAAAGAAATGCACCTTGCCTCTTACAGGGGCAGGCATAGTCTCCACTATAGTTACTGAATATTGCGTTATAAGGAAACAGAACGGTCACATGGTTTTAACAGAAATAGCTCCAGGTATTGAGCTTGAAGATCTTCAGTCTAATACAGGAATAAATTTTGAAGTCAGTAAAGATCTTTGCATCATGCAAGGGACGGAAGAATATCTTTGCGAGGGGGTTGCGAAATGACCAAGGCCGTTATTCTGAGCGCTTGTCGAACTCCAGGGGGGAAATATGGCGGTTCCCTGAAGTCTTTCCAAGCTCCCGACCTCGGCGGTGTTGCCATAGCGGAAGCTATAAAACGTTCAGGTATAAACCCGGAAGATGTTGAAGAAGTTATTATGGGAAACGGATGGCAAGCCGGTGTAGGTGCTAACCCTGCTCGAATTGCCATGGTCAAAGGGGATGTCCCTCAGGATGTTCCGGCTTTCACTGTAAACAAGCGGTGTGGATCTGGCCTGAGAACAGTTATGCTTCTTGCCGATCGAGTCCGTCTTGGGGATATTAGCGTTGGTGTGGCGGGAGGAATGGAAAGCGCCACGAACACGCCCTATCTTCTTCCAGAAGCTCGGTGGGGACATCGCATGGGAGAAAAAAAGGCTCTCGATGTTTTACATCAAGATGGATTTATGTGTCCGGTAGCAGGAGCCTTAATGGGGGCCATTACAGAACGTTTAGTGGAGGAACACCACATTTCCAGGCAAGAACAAGATGAATTTGCCTTAGCGAGCCATCAGAAAGCAGTGAGGGCAATGGAGGAGGGGCTCTTTGCCGAAGAGACAGTCCCTCTCTTTATTCATGATCGAAAAAAAGGCGATATTGCTATTGATAGCGAGGAAATTCCGAGGAAGGATACAACTCTTGAAGCTTTAGGACGTCTTCCTGCCATATTTAAAGAAGGAGGAACAATTACCGCCGGAAGCAGCTCTGCCCTATGCGACGCTGGTAGTGCTGTGGTTGTAGCCCATGAGGAGTGGGCACAGAAAAATGGATATACTCCTATTGCTCGAATCTTGGGATACGCTGACGCTGCTATTGATGCCTCGCTTTTTGGAATATCCCCCACAGTTGCCATGCCGAAAGCTCTCGATATGGCCGGACTCTCTTTGGAAGAGATGGATCTTATAGAGATTAATGAAGCCTTTGCAGCCCAAGTTATCGCCTGCCATCGCATTATGCCCTTCAACATGGATAAATTAAATATTCATGGTGGCGCCATAGCTCTTGGACACCCTATCGGAGCGACAGGCTCCAGAATACTCACAACTCTTCTTTACGCCCTTAAACATGCAGATAAAGAGTTGGGAATAGCCAGTGCCTGCATTGGTGGCGGGCAAGGGGTAGCCATGGTAGTGCAGCGCTTGCGTTAAGCTTTCTTGCGCTTAAAGTTAATTAAAGTTTGTTTTTGTTGCGAAGGCTTTTGCCTCTCTTCGAGGCAAAAGCCTTTCCTCTTGTCTGTTGATGCTGGTATAATACCAATAGCCCTATAAAATTGAATATTAAAAATTAAATTCTTTATTGATTTTTCATGATATAATCTATTGACTTTCTATGAAATATGTATGGATTAGCGGTGTTTTTATTAAAAATAAATTTATAGACCGGAGGAGGCCCATGAAAAGCGATTCGATTTATACCAGGTTGAAAAATATTCACGAAAAAGTAAGCGGGTATATTTCATCGAATTTGGCCAGTGTTTCCGGTATCCGAGAGCAAGAATCCACTAGGTTGAAGGAAATACGCGAAAAATTTGATTTTGTTCAAAAAAACATTGTCGAGCTTATAGAAGCTTCAGATAAGGCTGAGGAAGCGTATAAATTTGCTCGGCAAAAGTTAGTAGATGCCACAAGGGAAGGGGATGGGCCTTCTCAACGTCAGGCATATGACCGAGCGGAACATCTGATGAAAATGCTGGCAACTTTCGAGGAACGAGAGAGAAATTTAAAACAACAACGAGAGTATTTAAGCCTTGAAGAACGAGAGATTTTAAAGTATTTAGCTCGCAGCGATGAGATGGCGAACAAATTTCGGCTAGCATTAGAGCTTCTTCGAGACCAGTCTATAAATGCCATGTTAGGAGATAGTAACGAAAAAAGCTTTAGCGTTCTTCTTGCTGCTTTAAGTCTGGCAGAAAGGGACAGTCGAACTTTGGCCAGAGACCTTCACGATGGGCCGGCTCAAAGGCTGTCGGGGGCTATTATGCTTTATGATTTATCGGATCGTTATTTTCAGACAGGCCGTACTGAAGAAGCCTTGGCTGAATTTCGCAAAGTGAAAACACAGATGCAGGAAGCGATGGCAGACATAAGAGCTTTCCTCTTCCAGATCTACCCGCAAGGCCTGGAGGAGGGTCTTGATGTAGCCCTTCAACGATATGCAAAGCAGGCTAGCGATCGGTATGGAGTTGATATTACATTCCAATCTTCTGGAGATATTGTTGCTTTGCCCATGGCTCTTCGTTCAAATCTGTTTAAAATTATTCATCAGGCCATGGATAATGCCATACAAAGAGGTGAAGCCAAAAGCATCAAAATAACGTTGAGCGCAGGGAGTGAGGCTTTTAGCGCACGTATAGCAGACGATGGTATGGGGTTCGACGTGAATAAAGCCAGAATGGCAGCTCAAACACGAGGTTCCTATGGGCTTATGAATATGGAGGAACGAACGCGTCTTTTTGGAGGAAATTTTTCCATTGATAGCGCACCGGGTAAGGGTACAGTTGTAACTATGAGTGTTCCACTTCCGGAGGATGATATGTGATGGAAAAAATTACGATAGTTATAGCAGATGATCATAATATGTTCAGGGAAAGCCTTCGAAAAGTTCTGGACCTTGAATCTGATCTGGAAGTTGTAGGGGAAGCCAGAGATGGACAAGAGACTGTAGATGTTATAGAGCGAACCAACCCCCAAATAGTAATGCTTGATATACGCATGCCGAAGTTTGATGGTATAGAGGTCGTAACACAGCTCAAAAAGAAAGGATGCCCCTGTAAATTTATTATCATTACAGCCTTGGATGGAGAAAATCAAATAACTCGCATATCCCGAGCCGGAATAGAAGGATATGTGCTTAAATCCTCTGGTTTGACGGAATTGCTCATTGCATTAAGAACCGTCGCCTCAGGTGGAAGCTATGTGGATCCCAAGGTAGCTTCGAAGCTCCTTACATCTTTCTCTACCCATGCAGAATTTCGAGAAAAAATGGATCTTCTCACCAATAGAGAAAAACAGATTCTCTATTGGGTCTCTCACGGACTCTCCTCAAGAGACATAGCCAAACAAATGATCCTCTCAAATAAAACGATACAGAACCATATAAGCCAAATTCTTAAGAAGTTGCAATTACAGGAAAAAGGGCAAGCAGTAGCTCTTGCCTGGAAATGGGGCCTTCCTGAGCGCTCTCCTTCAGACTTTTCTGAAAAAGATTAAACCCAAATAAAATATATAACACACGTAGAGAGGCGGAGAAAAATCTCCGCCTCTCTTGTACTCTCCTTTGTATTCGTACAGGCGGGAAATATTCCTTTATTTATAAGTTAATCTTCCTTTTATTTTAGTGAGTCTCCCCACCTTATTTATGAAACTTCCGTTATGTATGAAAAAACATTAACCCATTATTATTATTGTAAAACAGTAGTAAAAATATTTACAGATACAGAGAAGGGGAGGGATTATAGATGCTAGAAAGACTTCGTAACCTTGTGTGGGATGAGGAAGGCCAGGGAATGGTGGAGTACGGGCTGATTATAGCATTGGTTTCACTCGCCGTAATTCTAATATTAGGAGCCTTAGGCGGAAGTTTGAAACAATTATTTCAGGATGCGAAAACAGAACTAGACAAACGACCAACATCATAAATCATGTATTTTTATTGCGCAAAGATTTTGATTAATTAACAAGAAAGGGCAGGTTTTTCCTGCCCTTTCTTTCTAAAACAGGAGGGGCTGTATGGAGTGGGGAGTGCTGGCAGTCGTATGTTGGGCTGGTTTTTACGATATGAAATATAAAAAGGTTCCTAATTGGCTCACCTATGGACTGTTAGTGGTGGCGTTGTGCTTTCATGGAGTAACGGGCTCTGTCTCCATGTCTCTTGTAGGGGCAGTAATGGGGCTTGTGTGGTTCCTCATCCCTTATTTACTTGGTGGCATGGGAGCGGGTGACGTGAAACTTTTGGCGGCTACAGGGGCTGTGGTGGCGTGGCCGGGTGCTTTGAATCTCGTTTTGTATTCGTCCATAGCCGGTGGCGTGTTAGTGATAGCCTTGGCTTTTAAAGGTATAGATTACCAGAGCTTTTGGCTGGCTTTAGCTGGAGGCCCCAGGGTTTTTTTTAAAAGCATATGGAGGTCGGGGCGGGAACATCGTAAAGAAAAAGTACCTTATGCCCTATCTATTGCCGTGGGATATGCCATATATCTCCTGCTGTGAGCGGGGGTGATGAAATGAGAAGACTTTTGAAAAAACGAAGTGAAGGGCAGGCGTTAGTTGAGTTTGCCATAGTGTTGCCCCTTTTGCTTCTTCTCGTGATGGGAATAATAGATTTCGGTTTGATGATGCAGCAATACCTTACGTTAAATCACGGAGCTCGAGAAGGGGCCCGTCTGGCAGCTGTAGGAGGTTCTGCTTCAGATGTAGAGGCTCGAGTCAAAGAAATTTTAGCCGTCAGGTGGTCTGAAGACAAGGTATCTGTGAACGTCACAGAAGTAGATAAAGGGACCTATAAGGAAGATGTGGTTACAGTGCAGGCCCCGGTCGCATTTTTAACGCCTTTGAGTGCTTTTGTGAAAGGGCTTACTCCTAACTGGACAGCCCAGGCCAAGGCGGCATTTAGATCGGAGTGATAGACATGAGAAAAGAGAGCCATAGGCAATTAAAGAGAAGTAGGGGAGCTGTTCTGGTGTGGGTAGCGGGAAGTTTGGTAGTGCTTCTTGGCGCTGGCGCCCTTTCTTTAGATTACGGCCGTCTCGTGTTGAGTCGTTGGAGATTGCAGGCTGCTGCTGATGCCGGAAGTTTAGGGGGGGCTTGGGAGCTTGGAAATGCCATGGTGGATCAAGGCATTCGTGAAAGCGCTGCCACTCAAGTGGCGACAAGTATTGCTTCTGAGAATAGGAATGAGGGGAATTATTCTGTAACTTTCCCTGATACTAAAACATGCCATGTACTGGGACAGGAAAATGTTTCCATGACCTTCGCCAGAATTTTAGGCTTTGAAAGCAGTACTGTCCAGGCAGAAGCTTCGGCACGTCTTTCAGCCGCATCGTCAGTTAAGGGGCTTCGTCCTTTAGGTATTCAGGAACCGGAAAGCGGTTTTGTTTTCGGAGAACAATATCTTTTAAAGATTGGGCCTCATGATCCTACAAACCCTGACGAGACAGGCTATCAACACTTTGGGAATTTTCACGCACTGGCTTTTGGAGGGAACGGCGCGAATAACTTTCGTGAAAAACTCAAATACGGTTATGACGCCATCGTGACAGAAAATATGATGGTTACTACAGAACCGGGAAATATGTCTGGCCCCACAGAAGACGGAATTGATTACATTATAGCCTTAGAAATTATTAAAGAAGGGGTAGATTACATTTTGGATCAAGATGGGCATATTTCGTGGGACTGGTATGTGACCCATCTCGATGAGTTATATGAAAGCCCCCGCCTCATTACGTTGCCTGTAGTGGCTGAGTGGGATGTACATGGCCGCAAACAGGTTCGAGTTATCGGTTTTGCTAATTTTTTCCTAGAAGGTGTGGAGGGTACGGGTAAGGACTCTCGAGTTATTGGTCGTTTTGTAGAGCAAGTGATACCAGACAGTGCTGGTGGCGGAAGTGGAAGCTTTGGCGGATATTCTGTGAAGCTCATTCAATAAAAGGTGAGGTGAGGACGTGAAAAAGCGAGGCATTTTCCTAATTGTTTCCCTGTTGTTGGGAACCATGGCAGGACTTCTTGTGTACCAACAGATACGAAGTTATAAACAGAAAATTGCCCGTGCAGAACGAGAGCTTATTTCTGTGGTAGTGGCGACACGTCCCAAAGATGCTTTTTCCATTATTACATCTGAAGATGTAAAAGCTGTGCGTATGCCTCGAAGCAGCATTCCAGTAGAAGAAGTGCTTTCTCTTGACGATGTGGTAGGAAAGGCGTCGATGATGGATCTCTCTACAGGAGACCCTGTCCTGAAAAATAAATTATCCTTGGATCCAGAAAAGCTCGGAGTTGCTTTCCAACTTGCAAATGGTCGGTTGGCAATAGCCCTGCCTATCGATGAAGTTCGGGCTACTGGAGGTCTGCTCAAACCTGGAGATTATGTTGATATTTTCCATGTATATCGCGAAAAAGATGTTGAAACTCCTACATCACGACTTCTTCTGTCTCGAGTAAAAGTTCTTGCTATTGGCGGGGTCATGGCGAGGAAAGAAGAAAAAGAGAGTACGAAAGAGAAACAAATGGTTGCACAAACAGCAGTAGTGGAAGTTTCCCCAGAGGAAGCAGCGGTTGCGGCATGGGCTCAAAGTTTGGGAAATTTATGGCTGGCGTTGCGACCAGCCCAAGAAGAGACACCAACGTCATTAGTTGTTTATAGAGGGCCTGACGTGAGTAACCCTGCCCCGTTAAAAACAGCATCAGCGGAGCCGGTAAAGGCACGGTCTGTGAAGAAAGTGGTTCCCAGAACGCCTCAAGGGTGGAAGATAGAAATGATTCAACCTGGAAATATAACCACAGTAACAGTTCCTTCTGATGGGAGGTCTCGATGATGACTTGCCTCGTTAGAAAAACAAAAATATTTATGGCTCTAGCGTTCCTGTTCATTGTTTTAGGCGCCCTTCCCGCTTTTGCTGAAACCTATAACCTCGATGTAGGGGATAGTGCTGTTTTACAGTATCAGAATGTGAGCCGGATTTCTGTGGGAAACCCAGACGTTCTCGATGCGATTCCTTTAGATAAAAGTCAGATTCTTCTAACGGGGAAAGCGACTGGCGGCGCAGCCTTAATCGTTTGGGACAGTAAGGGCATGCATATGGAAAAAGTGATGGTCCATCCAGCAAGCGATGCGCCCACATGGGAATTGAAAGAACTTTTAAAAGCAGAAAATGTGGAGGTAACAGTTCGAGGAAACGCAGTAGTGCTGGAAGGGAAGGTAAAGACTCCTCGCGATAGACTAAGGGCTGCTGCGATAGCAGGCGCCTTTGGAGAAAAAATAATTAATCTACTTGATGTAGACGATGCTCCTCAAATTAAGCTCAGGGCTATTGTAATGGAAATTAAAAAGCAGGATGGAGATTTGCTTGGAATGAAGCGTCTTGAAGGAAGAGAGGGGAGTTTTTGGGGTATTTTTGACCTTGCGCCAGACATAGGACATATCCTTGATTACTCAAAAGACGCTGACTATTCTGCCAAAATCAACGCACGCATCAACGCTCTTGTAGAGAACAAGCAAGCAAAAATATTGAGCAAGCCGTACTTGACAACCTTGAGCGGAGAAGAGGCTTCTCTTAACGTAGGTGGAGAAATTCCGGTGCCTGTTGGGGTGGATAATAACGAGATAAAAGTGGAATGGAAGCCCTATGGGGTTATTTTGAAGTTTACGCCTGAATTAGATGGACTGGGGGAGATATGGCTCTCCTTTGAGGCTGAAGTGAGCGAGATAGATTGGGAGAATGCTGTGGAAACCGAGGGTATTAAGATACCTGCTATTCGTAGCCGGAAAATAGCGAATAAAGTTCGACTCGCCCATAATGAATCTCTGGTTGTTGGAGGGCTTCTCGACAATAAACAATCGAAGCTCGTAAAAAAGATACCCTTGTTAGGGGATATTCCTATTATTGGAGAGCTATTTAAGAGCAGAGAGTTTACGAACGATGAAACAGAGCTTGTAATTACTGTAACTCCGGAGGTGGTGGGTCTATGATACGAATTTTTGTTGTAGATGATGATGCTATAACCCGTGAAGTTATTCGTGGCATGATTGCTATGGAGCCTGATATGGAACTCATTGGTGAAAGCGACCGCCTTGATGGGGTTATGGAGACTGTTACTCGCCTCAGACCTTCGATTTTGCTTCTTGACGTGCAATTGCCAGATGGAGATGGGCCTGATCTGGCAGAAAAATTGGCGGAAATGCCTGCTCATCCAGGGATCATCATGATTTCAGTGCAAAAAGATGTGGCTTTCTTGCGGAAAGCTATGCAGGCTGGTGCGCGTGATTACCTTTTAAAACCCTTTACTGGCGTAGAGCTCGTAGATGCTATTAGGCGTGTAAATGCTGAGGCAGCCTCTAGAGGCGGTTCTCATCAAGCCGAATGTATCGCTGTTTGGAGTTGCCGGGGTGGCGCAGGTGGTTCTTCCTTTTCCATCTCTTTTGCTTCTCAGCTCGCCATGATGGGGAAACGCACCGCTTTAATAGATGGAGATCTTTTTATGGGGGATATAGCCTTTCTTTTAAATACTCCCTATGAGCTGAGCTGGACCCATTGGGCTAACGAATGTCTAAGTGGGACGGTGGATGGAGAACGCTATCTAACCTTTGGCCCTAATAATCTTATGATTATGCCTACCGCTAAGAATCCGGTTCAGGCAGAGCTTATAAAACCGGGGATGGGAAATAGGCTTTTGCAAGCTCTTTCTGACCGTTTCGATTTCGTTATTGTAGACCTCCATCGTTTGCTTGATGAAATGACGTTGGAATTGGCAGAAGCCTGTCAGCGTTTATGGCTCGTGACTGATTGCAGTTGTACGGGCGTTAAAAATTTACATCTTATTACAGGAGTGCTCGATCAGCTGCGAATCCCATGGATAGAGAGAGGCGTTATTCTCAATAAAGCGCGAAGGGAAGACCGATCTATTATTGAAAAGATACAAAAAGAATATCCAGTGAAAGGAATTTTGCCATTCGACGAAAAAATCGAAGATGGGTGGCTGAAAGGAGATCCCCTTATTATTGATCAGCCTCGATCGCCTTATTCCAAAACAATAAAGGAGATGGCTTCGGGCTTTATGGCTCGAGAGAAGGTGAAGGTATCATGAGCCTTTTACGCCGTTTGGCAGGAGACACACTAGGGCAACGGCGAGGTCGTGGAAGCGTATCAGATCTGTATCGAGAAACCTATCGGCGGGTATTGTCTCGCTTAGCAGACGAAGTGGATATGGAGGAAATAACTTCTCAGCCAGATTGGGGGAAGTCCACTCTTGTCAAAGAGCAGATTACCCTTGAAATTCAATCGATGCTCGAAGAAGTTCGGGGACTGAATGCATTAGAGCTGAGTCGTCTTCACGATGACCTCCTGAACGAAGTTTTCGGGTATGGACCTATTCAGCCCCTCCTTGACGATGACACAGTAACGGAAGTAATGGTGAACGGCTGTGACCGTGTATATATGGAGAGATGGGGGAAAATAGAGCCAGCCGATGTGTTTTTTAATGATGATGACCATATCCGACGCATTATCGACAAGATAGTGGCCCCGTTAGGGCGGCGCATTGATGAAGCTTCCCCTATGGTAGATGCGCGATTGCCAGACGGGTCTCGTGTCAATGCTGTTATTCCGCCCATATCTATCGATGGGCCTACGTTAACTGTCCGGAAGTTTAGAAGGGAGCCCTTTACAGGGCAAGATCTTATTGCTCTCGGCACTCTTTCTGACGAATCGGTAGGTTTTTTACGGGTAGCTACTGAAGCTCGATACAATATTATTGTCACTGGCGGAACAGGATCTGGTAAAACCACAACATTGAACGTGCTTTCTAGCTTTATCCCTAACCGAGAACGAATTGTTACTATCGAAGATGCAGCAGAATTGAGCTTGCAACAGGAACATGTTGTTCGTATGGAATCTCGCCCTGTAAATATAGAGGGGACAGGGGCCATTACTATCCGCATGCTGGTTCGGAACGCCCTGCGAATGAGACCCGACCGAATCATAGTTGGAGAGTGCCGGGGTGAAGAGGCCTTTGATATGCTTCAAGCCATGAATACGGGGCACGACGGATCTCTCACTACTCTTCATGCCAATTCACCTCGAGATGTACTTTCCCGTCTTGAAAGCATGGTCCTTATGGCTGGGATGGAACTGCCTATACGTGCCATTCGAGAGCAAATATCTTCTGGCATCGATCTTATTGTCCATCAGGAGCGTTTGAAAGATGGAACTCGCCGTGTCCTCACGATCTCGGAAATTACAGGTATGGAAGGCGACACAATTCAGATGCAAGATCTATTTGTTTTTAATCATCAAGGGTTTGACGACGCCGGCAGAATTCGGGGTAACCTTGATCCAACAGGCATTCAGCCTCACCGCAGCTTTAAGTTCGAAATGGCTGGTGTCTCATTGCCTAAAGATGTTTTGAGAGCTAAAAGGGGGAGCTAAGCATGGGAGGAGTTCTTTTTGCTCTTGTTATAGGAGTGCTTCTCTTTTTGATGGCATGGGGTTTTTCTAAAATAATATTGGGAGAAGAAACAGATCAGCTGACGAGAACGGAGTCATGGTTTACTGGCAACCGAGAAAAGCAGGGGGAAGAAAAAAGGCAGTGGAATAAACGTTTTACTTCCGATTCTTTTCGGAAAAAGCTTGAAGTCGAGCTTGTAAAAGCGGACCTACCTCTTAAACTGCAGGAAGCTTTTGTTCTGTGGCTCGCTCTTCTCATTGTCGTTCCATTCCTTCTTTTTATGTTTCGCGGCCCCTTCGGTCTTGCTGTAGGCCTTGTTGCTGTTATTGTTGTTCCAATTGTCATGATACGAGTTCGGAGGCAACATCGCCTTCAAAAGTTTGAGCGTCAGATTCCGCCCATGCTCGATATGCTTTCATCAGGGTTACGAGCTGGATTCAGCTTTTTGCAATCTTTGCAGAATGCAGCTACGCAAATTGAATCTCCCTTGGGAGATACGTTACAGCAGGTCGTAGCTGAAATTTCATTGGGACTGGATCTAGAAGATGTTCTGAATCGCTGGGTTGAAAGGGTTGGAAGTATGGACCTTGAGCTTGTAGTAACATCAATTTTGATTCAGAAAGAAATTGGTGGTAACTTGGCGAAAATTTTAGAAAATATAGCGAGAGTTATGCGAGACCGTCAAGATGTGGCAGCTCAGATGCGAGCACTAACATCTCAGGGACGCCTTGAAGGCCTTATTATATCTGTGTTGCCAGTGGTTATGGCCGTTATTATTAATATAATGAATCCCGGGTATTTAACCCCCTTATTTCAGACAGCTTTTGGGCAAAAGATGCTGGGAACAGCCGTGTTCTTTGGGCTCGTTGGTATTTTCGTTATCCAACGTATCGTTAAGCCTCGATATTAAGGGGGGAGAAATATGGAGATTTTAGTGATTGTTTTTTTGGTGCTTGTCGTAACATTATGTCTCTTCCTGATTTTAAATATCATCTCTCCTCAGAAAGAAGACTCTTTTGATAGGGCAGCTCGTTTTGCCGGTGACGAGGAAGAAGAGATCGCCTCTTTTAAGGAGCGGGTTGTTGAACCTTTGCAGGTTAAAATAAGTCGAGTCGGCCGTTTTCTGTTCCCTAAAGAAGCTATTGCACGTATGGACCGTTATTGTGTTATTGCTGGTCGTCCCTTGGGAGTGCGAGGAGAAGTTTTAGCTGGTATGAAGGTTTCCTTTGCCTTGATTACAGCTATAGTGTCTCTATTTATTCTTCCCATACCGTTGCGTATTTCAGGAGCTTTTATTCTCGGAGCCCTAGGGTATCTGATTCCTGGAATATGGATTACCAAAAAAGGAAAAGAGCGTCAGATGTTGGCTCGTAACCAGCTCCCAGATGTTATGGACCTTATGGTGGTGAGTGTAGAAGCAGGGCTTGGCCTTGATGCGGCTATGGCACGCGTAGCCGAGAGGCTTCGTGGCCCTATGGGAGAGAGTTTTGCTCGGGCTCTTCATGAAATCAGCTTGGGAGAAAATCGCCAGACAGCTCTTCGGGGCATTGAAGAAAGATTGCCCATGGAGGAAGTTCGCCATTTTATTACAAGTCTTATCCAAGCCGAAGAGTTGGGGGTCTCTGTGAGCGATGTGCTTCGGAGCCAGGCTGGATCTTTAAAACGTTTCCGGAGGCTGAAAGCGGAAGAACATGCCCGGAAAGCGCCTATAAAAATTCTTTTCCCTATGATTCTCTTTATTTTCCCATCGTTGTTTGTGGTTATTCTAGGCCCGGCTTTTATATCGATCATGGAAACCTTTGCCAAGAGATGATATGTTGATGCAAAAACATCCGTTGAGTCTTTTAAACGCTCAGGGGGATTTTCTCTTCTCCCCCTTATTTTGTGCAGACTCCTTTATGAGTCGTTTCCGGGGTCTTATGTTATGTCCTCCCGAAAAAAAGTGTGGCTTGATTTTGATTCCTTGTAATTCTATACATACATTTTGTATGCGTTTCCCTCTCGACATATTTTTCCTCAACGATGAATGTCGAATTCTATGTGTTCGTTGGAATTTGTCTCCATGGAGATGTTCCTGGTGCCCTGGGGCTTCTATGGTGGTAGAGTGTCCTGCCGGTGAAATTCCCCATAAAAGAATAGAGATTGGTTCAAAGATTATTTTTAAAAAGATATCTTCCAGTTAGCGTATATTCTCATCTGATATTTTTTTCTCAACATTCTATCTTTAGCCCCCTTTTCAAAAGAGAAAAGTAGTTTATAATGTCCGCACAGAATGTTATACCAGAGGATGGTGAGTCGCATGACGACCCGAACGAGAGAAACATTGAAAGAGATTTCTCTGGACAAAGTGCGGAAGTATTTGGAAGAAAACGGTGAAGACGTTCAATTGCTTGCAGGATCTACCATCGTACACAACATCTACGGAGAAGGTGAAATTTCCCGCCTCGAAACATCGCCTCAAGGAATCACATATCTTTATATCGAGTTTCAGGATCCATCGCGGGGAGTTGCTCTCGTGAAGAAGTTCCCCTTGAAAAATGTTGTAGAAACCTTTTTTTCCAGGCTCTGTCTTGTGTCTGACTTGTATAGTAAGGTTTGTTCTAGCGTTGAGTGTTCTAAGGAGGAGAGATCCCCTCTAGAGGACCGTTCCATTCACTCAAGGGTGATGGATACTGTAGCTAAGAACGAAAATGGACGGTCCCGCCAAGAAATTTTGAAAGAGTGCCGAGTTGGCGATATCGTTTTGTTATCTATGAATCCTGATAATGACCAAATAGCGGTTTCGACTGAGCAAAGAGAGGTTATAGGCTATTTGCCTGGAGAAGTGACGGAACTTATTGTCCCTGCCATAGAGAAAAATCTTCCAGTGGAGGGAATGATAACCAGTATCCCTAAAGAAGGGACAGCTCACAAGCGCGGTTGCCGTCTGGAAATTTATCTTAACGTGCCGGGCAGAGAGAACCCTCGTCTCAAAAACCTGTCGAACAAAAGACAATTGGAAAAAAACCTGTCTGCAGAAGAAAGTGATGTAGCTTCTCCCGAAGAGAGACCATGGGATGTGTTGGGGGAAGAAGATATGGACGATATGGTGGATCAGGATATGGAGTTGGATATGGATCAGTGGGATTTGTCTTTTGGAGACGGGATGGAATAAAATGGATTTGTAAACAATATTTTTATTAAAAGGCTGCCTTTCAAAAGGCAGCCTTTTTTATGAGTTTTATACGGAGCCCGAGACAAAACTAACATTGGCTTCGATGCTGCTATATGTATTTTTATTGATCTTATAAGGGAGTCGAGAGCAATGTCGTTTTTGAACCTCAAATTCGATAAGAAAAAGGAGGGCATAAAAAATATTTTATGCTAGAATAAGATATATGCAAAAAAGTTATATCATACACGCCAAAAAGATCTCCCCCCCTTTTACAGATCGTTTTGGTTTTTCTGAGGACCTGTTATAAATGCAGGTCCTCTTTTTGTTCCTTAGCAGTTTTATTACGGATCACCCTACTTCGCATGTTATAAATGTAGACTTTCTTTTTTGGGGTGCATAATAATATAGAAATTGTTCTAAGAATATACTCTATGAAATAAAAGGTAAAAATTTTTTGGCTATTGACTTCAGTTCAACGACCTTGTATAAGTGGTTACTACAAAAACCCTTCCATCGAACTAGTAAATCCAGTTTTGAACAGAGATATTAAAAAAATGAATGCAAAGATGTTATTTGCAATTACAAATATGTGCAATTCCTATTATCAAATCAAAGGAGATGAAAGAATGAACAGAGGTAGGAAACGTTTCTTTGTAGTGGCAGGGTTGTTGTTAGTTATGCTGTTTGTTGCTTCAGCAGGGTTTGCCGAGAGTAAGAAAGATACTCTTATTGTGGCGAATATTTATGATGCAAAGACTATGGATCCTCATGCAACCAACGATGTAGCTTCTTCTGGCGCGATGATGCAGATGTATGAGACGCTTATTGCTCTTGACGATGCGAATAATGTGGTTCCCCAGCTTGCAGAGAAATGGGAAAAGCTTGACGATGTCACATATCGCTTCTATCTTCTCAAAGGTGTCAGGTTTCATAATGGAGAAGAACTGAAAGCTAGCGACGTGAAATACTCCATTGAGCGGGCAATGTCCCCTAAAGGAGCTGCTATTCAGAACTATTCCAGTGAAGTAGAGTCAGTCTCTGTTGTTGATGATTACACTGTAGAAATTAAGACAAAACGTTCCTCCACTCCTTTCCTTGCCTCTTTAAGTCATACGTGGGGGAGCATAATGAATGCCAAAGCCGTAGAGGCTGCAGGAGATAACTACGGTATGCAGCCTATAGGAACGGGCCCTTTCAAGTTTGCCGAATGGGCGAGAGGTGATCGAATTGTTCTTGAGAGATTCGATGATTTTCACGGGAATAAACCTGCGTATAAGACCCTTGTCATCCGGGCTATTACTGAGCCCACAAGTCGTACCATTGAGCTTGAAAGCGGTGCAGTGGATATTGCCTATCAAATTACTACCAATGATATTAAACGGGTGGAAGAAAATCCGAACCTGAAACTTATGAGGGTTATGGATAACTCCACAACGTATCTTGGCTTTAACTGTTCTAAGAAGCCTTTCGACGATGTGCGGGTCCGCCAAGCTATAAATATGGCCCTTGACACAGTCGGTATTAACCAAGCTGTTTATCGTGGAGTAGGGCAGGCTCCTGCCGGACCTTTTGCTCCCAATGTGAAGTATTACGATAAGTCTCTTTCTATTCCCGAACCCAATATTGAGACGGCACAGAAGCTTCTTGAAGAGGCTGGATATAAAGATGGTTTTAAAGCTGAAATATGGACAAACGATAAAAAAGAGCGCGTGGACATGGCCACGATTATTCAAAGCCAGCTTCAGGAACTTGGCATTACTGTAGAAATTAAAGTTCTGGAGTGGGGCGCGTATCTTGATGGCCTTAAAGAAGCTAAACACGACATGTTTATTGTTGGTTGGACTGCATCTGTTCCAGATCCAGACTTTGCTGTGGCTGGTGTCTTCCATTCCTCTATGAAGGGGAAAATGAACTTCGCCTTTTTTGGCGATCCCGAAGTAGATGCCCTTATAGAGCAGGGAAAAACTCTTCCCGATGGCTCTGAAAGAGAGGCTCTTTATAAGGAGTTACAGCTCCAGTTGAATGAAAAACGCCCGTGGGTTTATCTGTTGAATGATGAACAGATCTGCGGACTTCAGAAAAATGTGAAAGGGTTCCGCCCCAGCCCTCGAGGATATCACGAACTGTATAACGTTTATTTCGAATAATAAATAATTATATTTATTGTTTGTGATGTGCTCCTTTCTATTTAGGTAAGTTTATGTAGATGATTGCAGGGGCAGATCTATTGTCCCTGCAATTGTTATGTTTCAGGAGGAAGAAAGAATGCTCAAGTATGTTGTTAAAAGAATTCTATCTCTTGTCCCCGTCCTGATCGGGGTTGCTTTTATTGTCTTTTCCCTCCTTTACTTCACTCCCGGGGATCCGGCTCGGATGGTTTTAGGGGATATGGCGACCGAAGAGGCCATAGAAGCATTTCGCGAAACAGAAGGGTTAAATGATCCTTTTATCGTACAGTTTGGTCGTTACCTGTACAAGGCGGTAACGAATGCTGATATAGGCCGTTCCTATATGACAAAGCGGCCTGTTACCAGCGAGATTATGACCGTTTTCCCAGCTACATTGAAGTTGGCGGCCTTTTCTATGTTCATAGCCATCATCCTTGGAATCCCTTTTGGGATTATCTCGGCAATAAAGCAATATTCGTGGTTCGACTCCATTACTATGATCTTCGCCATGGTAGGTATCTCCATGCCAGTTTTCTGGTTGGGAGTGCTTTTGATTCTATTTTTCTCGGTGCGCCTCAGTTGGCTTCCTTCTTCAGGTTTTGACACCTTTGGCGCCATGGTCCTTCCTTCCATAACTCTTGCAGCTCAGGGAGTGGCCATTATTACGCGAATGACTCGCTCCACTATGCTGGAAGTAATTCGTCAAGACTATATTCGAACTGTTCGAGCTAAAGGTCAGAAGGAATCTTTGGTTATTTGGCGTCATGCTTTGCCTAATGCCCTTATCCCTGTCATTACCATTGCAGGTATTCAGTTTGGGCAGCTTTTGGGAGGGGCTGTGTTGACAGAGTCCATTTTCTCCATCCCTGGCGTTGGCCGTTTGATGGTAGAAGCCATTAAAATGCGAGATTTCCCAGTTGTTCAAGGCGGTGTTCTTTATATTGCTGTGGCCTTTAGTTTAGTGAACCTCCTCGTGGACCTGATCTATGCATGGATCGATCCTCGTATCAAGGCACAGTACAGGTAATGAGGAGGAGATGGAGATGAACGTAACCAAGAAAAAGAAACGAGGAAATTTGAGCGAAATTTTCCGTCGCCTTAAGAAAAATCGTCTTGCTATGTTCGGATTAGCTATTGTGGTTGTTCTCCTTATAACTGCAATTTTTGCTGATGTGATCGCGCCTTATGGCTATGCGAAACAGCACCTGAGAGATGCCTTCCAAGCTCCGAACGGAAAATATGTTTTCGGCACAGATGAGTTTGGCCGAGACATTTTTAGTCGCATTGTATATGGTTCCAGAATCTCTCTTCAGGTAGGGTTCATTGCCGTAGGTATTGCCGTTGTAATAGGCGGGTTCTTGGGCGCTGTCTCCGGCTTTTACGGAGGGCGGGTTGATAACGCGATTATGAGATCTATGGATATTCTTCTTTCTATTCCACAAATTTTGCTGGCTATCGCTATTGCAGCTTCTCTTGGTCCCGGACTTTTTAATCTCATGATAGCCGTGGGCATATCGTCGATTCCAAGCTATGCACGTATAGTGAGAGGTTCCGTGCTCTCTATAAGAAACCAGGAATATGTAGAAGCAGCTAAAGCGATGGGTTCTGGCGATATTAGAATTATTATGAAGCACATATTGCCAAACTGCATGGCGCCTATCATCGTACAAGCCACATTAGGCGTCGCCTTTGCTATCCTAACAGCTGCAGGCCTGAGCTTTATCGGACTCGGCATTCAACCTCCCGTCCCGGAATGGGGTGCTATGCTTTCTGGCGGACGAGGCTATATTCGGGATTATCCCTATATGACGCTCTTCCCTGGCTTGGCCATCATGATTACCATATTGGCTTTGAATTTTCTAGGCGATGGGCTTCGGGATGCTCTCGACCCTAAACTGAAGCGTTAAGGATAAGAGAGGGAGTTTCATGACAGAAAAGAAAGAATACCTACTCAATATTCAAGACCTGACGGTGCACTATGAAACAGATAGTGGCGTTGTTTGTGCTGTTGAGCACTTAAATTTACATCTTGGACGTGGAGAGTCTTTGGGGTTTGTAGGAGAGACTGGAGCTGGCAAAACAACAACGGCTCTTTCCATAATGCAGCTGATCCCCAATCCTCCTGGACGGATTTTAAGCGGGAAGATTTTGTTTGAAGGCGAAGACCTTATCGCTAAAAACGAGGAAGAGAAACGTCATATTCGGGGTGGAAAGATTGCTATGATTTTTCAGGATCCCATGACATCTTTGAACCCTGTTATCCCAGTAGGAGAGCAAATAGCTGAAATGATAGAGCTTCACCAGAAGGTGACGAAAAACGAAGCTCTGGAAAAAGCGGTTAAAATGCTTGAGTTAGTGGGAATACGACCGGAACGAGCTCGAGATTATCCCCATCAATTTAGCGGAGGAATGAGGCAAAGGGTTGTTATCGCCATTGCTCTTGCATGTGATCCCACGCTCCTCATCGCTGACGAACCTACCACGGCGTTGGATGTTACGATTCAAGCTCAGGTGCTTGAGTTGATGAAAGACTTGAAGAAAGAATTTAATACCTCTTTAATCATGATTACGCACGATCTTGGTGTAGTGGCAGAAATTTGCGATAAGGTAGCTATTATGTATGCAGGAAGCGTAGTGGAATACGCTGATACACACTCTCTATACACGAATCCCCTACACCCTTATACAAACGGGCTTTTCAATTCCATACCGGATCTTGATGCCGATCAGGAAGAACTAAAGGTCATCCATGGTTTAATGCCAGATCCTACGAATTTGCCCTCAGGGTGTACGTTCCATCCCAGATGTCCTATGGCTCAGCCTGAATGTTCCCAAAAAAGGCCGGAGATGCTTGAGATAGAGCCGGGACATTTTGTGGCCTGCCCCGTTTGTTGTAACGGACTGAAGAAAGGGTAGGAGGAGAAACTATGGCTGAGACGCGAAAAAAACTTATAGAAGTAAATCATCTAAAAAAATATTTTCAGACTAAAAAAGGAATGCTTCACGCGGTAGATGATGTCTCTTTCTTCGTGTACGAGGGAGAAACGTTAGGGCTAGTGGGAGAGTCAGGTTGCGGTAAATCCACATTAGGCAGAGTAATGATTCGTCTTCTTGACGCTACTGACGGAGAGGTCATTTATCGTGGCGATAACATACTGAAGTACAATAAACGCCAAATGAAGGAGTTGCGAAAAAACGTTCAGATAGTCTTTCAGGATCCATACTCGTCACTCAACCCCCGTCTCTCTGTTGCAGAGCTTATAGCAGAGCCTCTCATCGTCAATGGAGTCTATCGTTCCAAAGCGGAGCGAGATAAGCGAGTTTTGGACCTTATGGATACGGTGGGTTTGGCCCAACGTTTGGTAGATGTCTATCCCCATGAGCTGGATGGGGGACGGCGGCAACGAATAGGTATTGCGAGGTCCTTGGCTCTCAACCCGGAGTTTATTGTATTGGATGAGCCTGTATCGGCACTCGATGTTTGTATTCAAGCCCAGATTCTGAACCTCCTCAATACGTTGAAAAAGGAACGGGGCTATACATACATATTTATTGCTCATAATCTAAGCGTGGTTAAACATGTTTCTGATCGCATAGCGGTAATGTATCTTGGCAAGATAGTGGAGCTTTCAGACTACAGAACTATTTTTGCTGACCCTCTTCATCCGTACACGCAGGCTCTTTTGTCTGCTATCCCCATTCCCAAAGTAGACCAGAAGCGAGATCGGATCATTCTAGAGGGAGATGTTCCCAGCCCTGTAGAACCTCCAGAGGGGTGCCGTTTTGCTGGTCGATGCCGTTACAGACAAGATATTTGTGAGCAGCGGACTCCCGAATTGCGAGAGATTGATAACGGGCATTTTGTTGCATGTCATTTCGCCAGAAATTTATTAGAGACAGGATGTTAAAAGGAGATGCTCTTTGAAATGTTTTGCATTGATATGGATTATGTAAATTCATTGATGCTTGAATTGCTCGCTATCCCATCTGTGGGAGGAGATTGTGAAGAAGCGCTGTCGAGGGTGGCAAAAGAGTTTCAGCGCTTCAATATCCCTACAGTAAGAACCAATAAAGGAGCTCTTATTGGAACGTTGCAGGGGGCTGACGATGAAAGGCATGTTTTGGTTTCAGCTCATGTGGATACTCTTGGTGCTGTGGTAAGAGAAATTAAAGGGAATGGCCGTTTGAAGCTTCTCCAGATCGGTGGTTTTGCTTGGGGGTCTGTAGAAGGGGAAAATCTTCTTGTACGAACTTCCGAAGGGAAAGAATATTCAGGCTCTCTTCTTCCATGTAAAGCCTCTATTCACGGATATTCAGATGAAGTCCGCGATATGAAGAGGGATGACGATACTATGGAGGTTCGCCTCGATGAATTAGTAACCAGTAAAGAGGATGTTTTGGCGTTGGGAATCAGGGTGGGAGATTTTGTTTTTTTCCAGCCACGGGCTGTTATCACTGAGTCCGGCTTTATTAAATCTCGTCATTTAGATGATAAGGCCTGTGTGGCCCTTATGTTTGGGGCCATTAAAGCTCTATATGATAATGGAGTAACGCCAGCTCATACTACACACTTCTACATTACTAACTATGAAGAGATAGGCCATGGTATTTCTGTCATTCCCGATAAGGTGGCGGAGTTTGCCGCCCTTGATATTGGTATTGTTACAGATACGTCGGCTTCTTCAGAAACATGTGTAACCATATTGGCACGTGATAGTCGTACTCCTTATGATCTGTCTTTCCGAAAACGTCTTGCAGCTTTGGCTGAAAAACATAATATTGACTATTGTGTAGATGTTCATTATCGCTATGGTAGTGATGCCAGTTTAGCCGCAGTTGCCGGGTTCAACGTAAATTTTGCCTGTTTCGGACCAGGCGTTGATGCCACTCATCACTACGAACGGACCCACGTGCGGGCCATTGAGGAGACTGCGAAACTTCTCATAGCTTATGTATGTGAGTAACCGATTTTCATAACGAAGCGCTTCTTAAAGGCCGCTCTGACGCAGAGTGGCCTTTTTCTTTTTGTTGCAGAGAGGAGTGCATGGGTATATAATTACAAAAACTATGAATGCAAAGATGGATTCAAAAATTTCTATATCGATTTCCTAAAGAGAAGTTGGTAATGAAAGGAGTTCTTCTTTATGTATTTAGCATCTTTGACATGGAAAAAGGCTGAAAAGAATTTTACTCCTAACACTGTAGCAATTGTTCCTCTCGGAAGTGTGGAGGAACATGGTCCCCTCGGTCCCCTCGGAACAGATTATCTTATCCCTGAAGAGTTTGCACGGCGCATAGAGGCTGATTATCCTCAAGATGTAGTAGTGTTTCCTGCTATGCCTTATGGGGCTTGTGACACGTTACTTTCTTTCCCTGGAACAGTAGACATTGGTATAGAGACGTTAACGGCTGTAATGCGGGGTATTGCTCGCAGCTTGCTTCATTGGGGACTGAAAAAAGTTATATTCATCAATGGACATGGTGGTAATAATCCTGCCCTTAATGCGGCAGCTTTAGATATTTATAAAGCGGGTGGATTGGCAGCGATTGTAGATTGGTGGATATTGGCTGGCCAAATGAACCCAAAGTGGGTTGGTGGGCATGGAGCAGGTCAGGAAACAGCAATGATGATGGCTCTCAGGCCAGGTTGGGTCAACAAAGAAGAAAATTTCGAGGAGCCGGTGAACCATCTAAGTGATAACTTAATAAATGTTCATCTTCACCAAATCCAATTCAAAAATGGTTTCGTACGGATAGTCCGAGATGTTCGGGACTCTGTTCCCACGGGAGGATTTGGCGGACCTGATGATCCGTCTATGGCTACTGAGGAGTGGGGACATGAAATGTTCGATGCAGTAACAGAGTATATGAAGGATTTTGTAGCTGAGTTTTTAAAGTTAAACCTCAAGTAGAGAAATATTATGCTTTCTTCCCTTGAGCGAGACGTTCTCGCAAATATTCATGAGGATTGTCTGGAAAGGGACGTTGCTGCTCTGTCGGCCCTTTATCGCCGGCAGAGCAGTTCAGGGTTAAAAGAGTCCCTTGATTGGATACGTTGTCATCTTGATAGTTACGGTATAAAGACACAAACACATCAATGGGTTGGAGAACTGACAACCCCTATATCAGCTTCTCTTCGCATAAAAAAAGAATTATCTTCTTTTCTCGTCCCCTGCAAAGTGTGGGGATTTTCCGGACGAAGCAGAAAAAAAGCTTCTGGCCCTCTTGTATGTGTAGACCCTAGAACTCTTCCTGCCCCTGAGGCAGTTCCTTATTTTGCCATTCGAAAAGAAGTGGAGCGCGATCTGGAAGGGAAGATAGTTCTGACTAAAAAATTCCATGGCACGGCTATTTTAGCCTTACAGGATCGCGGAGCTGCCGCAGTGATAGTAACATGGCCGGGAGGTGACGAAGAGGAGATCCATGAGAGTGGGACTGGGCTTATTTGGGGCAATCCAGAACCCTTAGAAGAGACTCTCGATATTCAGATTCCTCTTATAGCTGTGAATTATATGTGGGGCTGTAAACTCCTTGAGGTGGCTTCCGGCAATGGCAAAGCAGAAGGGGAAATAGAAGTGGAGATACAAACAGATTTTCAGCCCTTCCCGGTACTGGAAGCCCGTTTGCCTGGAGAGGAAGATAATAGCCCCTTTCTGCTTGTTGGGGCTCATATAGATGCCAAACACTGGGGAGCCACTGATAATGCTTCTGGTGCCGCACTTGCCCTTCATCTGGCTCGAATTGCATCTACGTTGCGGGAAAGGCGCTACGGTCTTCGCATATGCTGGTGGACTGGCCATGAATTTGGTCACTATGCAGGTTCATCAGCCTACTGTCTGAATTACTATGCTGATTTAGAGGAACGAGGCTTAGCCTACCTTAATATTGATATGCCCGGAGTGCGAGGGGCCTCTCATTGGCAACAGGTGGCCTGTAGCCCGGACCTTACCCCTACTGTAGAAAATATCCTTCATGACGTTGTAGGGAGATCGAGCGGTGTCATTTCTGACCCGGTGAGAGCCTGGGATCAATCGTTCCAAAATCTTGGCCTCTCTTCCCTTCTTGTCTGGGCTTCTTCACTTCCCGAGGGATCTCCTTATAGGTCAGGAAGTTTTTCTATGCCTCGATGGTGGCACACGGAATCTGATGTTTTGGACTGTTTGGATCGCCATGTTTATCTTACAGACGCACATATCTATACGCTGGCCCTTATACGCTCCGTTTGCAGAGAGGGGCTTCAATATGATGTTCATAACCTGTGGATGTTTTTTTTAAATAGGCTGGAAGCCCTTTGCTCTGCTTTGAAGGGGCGGATAAATTTAGAAGATATTTTAAGTCGGGCTCAATCGCTACATCAGCGGTCGGAAGCTTTTACAGGTACATGCCCATGGAGCAGGGATGTGGTGTGGAAAGTTCGTCGGTTAAATAGACTTCTTTTTGCGCAGAAAGCTCCATGGTCTCAGGACTGGTGTGCTCCTCAGGAGGCTATTCCTGGCCTATCTGCTGGAATAAGCATGTGCAGGGAAGGGAGAGGAGGTGTTGTTCTCGATCATTGGTTGATGTGCCAGCGCAATCGCATTTATTCGTTGCTGGGAGAAATTGAAGAAGGTATACGCTAATCGCCAGAACGCTGAAAAGTAAGGGGGAATAACATATGAGCATAAGCTGGTTAAAAAAATTTGGATTGGTAGCTATGTGTTTTGCCCTAGTGTTGGGGATGAGTTCCGGAGCTTTGGCTGCAAAGGATACCTTAGTAGTAGCCAATATGTATGATGCCAAGAGTTTAGATCCTCACGTAACCCCTGATGTGGGGTCGGCCCACATTATGGTGCAGATATATGAAACCTTGCTAAAGACTGATGATAAAGGCGAAATAGTTCCATCTCTTGCTGAAAGCTACGAGAAAATTGATGATCGTACATACCGTTTCCATCTGAGGGAAGGCGTAAAGTTCCATAATGGAGAAGAGCTGAAGGCTTCTGACGTTGCTTTTACATTCCATAGAGCCATTGAAATAGGCAAAACCATTGGCTTTATTGTAGGGAATATCGACCCAGCGTCTATAAAAGTTGAAGACGATTACACCATCGTTATGGGAACTAAAACTCCAGATACGAGCTTTTTGGCTTGTTTAACTCACTTTGGTGGTGGTTGTATTCTCAACGAAAAGGCAGTAAACGAGGCTGGCGATGATTACGGAACCCACCCAGTGGGAACTGGCCCCTACAAGTTTGTAGATTGGCAGAAAGGTGATCGAATCACCTTAACGCGCTTTGATGAATATTGGGGAACGAAGCCCGCTATTAAAGACGTAGTTGTGCGGGCTATTACAGAGCAGACAAATCGTACAATTGAGCTGGAGTCAGGTGGAGTAGATATAGCCTATGCTATTCCTCCTCTTGATATTCGTCGTATAGAGGAAAACTCTAAATTAAAGCTTATCAGAGTTCCAGATGTCTCTGTTCAGTATATGGGGTTCAACTGCTCAAAGAAACCCTTTAGCGATGTTCGTGTACGTCAGGCTATTACCATGGCCCTCGACCTCGAAAAGCTCAATAAGGCTGTATATCGTGGTATAGGCGGCCCGGCTTATGGACCGATCCCTCCCAGACTTCGTTATTTCAATACAAATTTGTCCATTCTCAAGTACGACCCGGAACGAGCTAAGGAACTTCTGGCTGAGGCTGGATATCCTGAAGGCTTCAAAGCCTCTATTTGGACAAACGACCGGAAAGAGCGTATCGACATTGCAACTATCGCACAGAGCATGTTGGCAAAAGTAGGAATTACCGTGGACATCCAGGTTATGGAGTGGGGCGCATATCTTGATAAGTTAAGCGAGAAACAGCATGATATGTACCTCATGGGATGGTCTACGCCTATCCCTGATCCGGATTACGCAGTATACGGCATTTTCCATAGCTCTCAGATTAAGGGAATGAACAAATCTGTGTATAGCAACCCTAAGGCTGATGAGTTGATGGATCGTGGACGTACTCTTCCAGATGGAGATGAGCGTCGCGCTATTTATGAAGAGCTTCAGACACTATTGGTACAAGAAGCCCCATGGGTTTTTGTCCATAACGGTGAAGAAGTTGTAGGAACCTCCAAAAATGTTAAGGGTTTTGTAGCAGACCCTGCTGGCTACCATAAGCTCTATACCGTTTCTTTTGAGGAGTAGTGGATACGGAAAGACGTTTTATATTGTGGGGGCGGGCGGCTTATGCCGCCTCCCCTAGCTGATTTTGCTTTTGGTTTAAAGGGAGGTAGTGACTCACTATGTGGAAATATGTCTTTCGTAGACTGCTCTATTTGATTCCCACAGTTATTGGAGTTACGTTCATTGTTTTTCTTCTTCTTTTTATAACCCCTGGTGATCCTGCTCGAATGATTTTGGGAGACCAGGCCACAGAAGAGGCGGTTGCAGACCTCAGGGAGGAAATGGGGCTTAACGATCCGTTTTTGGCGCAGTATGGACGTTACTTATATAATGCTGTCTTTCATTTCGACATTGGACGTTCCTACGTAACCCATGCTCCAGTTACACAGGAAATAAAGGCGGCTTTCCCTGCTACCTTGAAATTAGCTACATTGGCAGTTGTCTTGGCTGTTGTGCTGGGTATTCCAGTGGGAATATTTTCAGCGATCAAGCAATATTCTATCTTGGATAACTTGGCCATGGTTTTCGCCCTTGTTGGCATTTCCATGCCAGTGTTCTGGTTGGGACTTCTGCTTATACTGCTTTTTTCAGTTCATCTCGGGTGGTTGCCCGCTTCCGGCTTTGATAGCTTTAAATACATGATAATGCCTGCTGTCACCCTTTGTACTGCTTCTCTTGCCGTTATTTCAAGAATGACGCGGTCGAGCATGTTGGAAGTGGTGCGACAAGACTATATTCGTACAGCCCGTGCCAAAGGGCAAAAAGAAAGGGTCGTTGTTTGGCATCATGCCCTTGGCAATGCGCTTATTCCCATTGTAACCATTATTGGCATACAGTTCGGTTCTCTCCTGGGCGGAGCTGTTTTAACAGAATCTATCTTTTCAGTACCTGGGGTCGGTCGTCTTATGGTTGAGGCTATAAAAATGCGAGATTATCCCGTAGTTCAGGGTGGAGTTCTGTATATCGCCATTCTTTGCTCCTTGGTGAACCTTTTAGTCGACATTCTTTACGCCTATATCGATCCGCGTATTAAGAGCCAATATTCTTAGGAGGGAAAGATTTATGTCCGCCAAATCCAACGAAAATTTGCGGGGGGTTGTTCTCCGTTTTTCTAAAAATCGTTTTGCAGTGCTGGGGCTTATCTTGATAATCCTCTTCTGCTTGGTGGCTGTTTTTGCCTCCCATATCGCTCCATATTCTTACGAGGAACAAGATTTGCTCAATACATTGATGCCACCTTCTTCCGAACATTGGTTCGGGACCGACGAGTTTGGGCGAGATATCTTTAGCCGCATTATTTATGCTTCTCGTGTTTCCCTTAAAGTCGGGATTATTGCAGTAGGGATAGGAATGATTGTAGGTGGAATTTTAGGAGCTGTATCGGGATATTATGGTGGCTGGTTAGATAATCTTATTATGCGCGCCATGGATATTCTTCTCTCTATTCCATCTATTCTACTCTCTATAGCTATAGCAGCTTCACTTGGGCCTGGTGTTGTGAACATTATGATCGCCATAGGTATATCTAGTGTTCCACAGTATGCAAGAATTGTGAGGGGGTCAGTTCTTTCAATTCGGAGCCAACAATTTGTTATAGCCGCTCGTGCTGTGGGAGGAAGAGATTTTCACATTATATTTAAGCATATTCTACCCAACTGTATGGCGCCAATCATTGTTCAGGCTACGTTGGGAGTTGCTTGGGCCATCCTTAATACAGCAGGGTTAAGTTTCATTGGGCTCGGCATTCAACCACCGATTCCTGAGTGGGGAGCCATGCTTTCCAGCGGTCGAAACTATATTCGTGACTTTTCTTATATGACGCTTTTCCCTGGATTGGCCATTATGATCACTATTTTGGCTTTAAACTTCGTTGGGGACGGTCTTCGGGATGCTTTAGATCCGAAGATGAAGCGATAGGAGGACTTCTGAAATGTCTGATTCTAACAAGACTCTTCTCGACATTCGGGATCTCTCCGTTGACTACGAAACAGATAGCGGGACGGTGTATGCCGTACGAAACCTGAATCTTTCGCTGGGATATGGAGAATCTCTCGGTTTAGTGGGAGAAACTGGCGCTGGTAAAACAACTACAGCCTTAAGTATTATGCAACTTATCACTGATCCTGGGAAATACAAATCTGGAGAGATCTATTTTGAGGGCCGAGATATGATGACTCTGCCTGAAATGGAGAAGCGGATTATTCGCGGTGGAGAAATCTCTATGATTTTCCAAGACCCTATGACAAGCCTTAACCCAGTCATTACTGTAGTTCGACAGATAGCAGAAGTCATAAGTCTCCATGAGAATATAACTCCCGATGATGCCAGAAAAAAGGCAATAGAGATGCTTGAAGTGGTAGGTATTCGTCCAGATCGGGCAGATGACTACCCCCATCAATTTTCTGGGGGCATGTGTCAGCGAGTGGTTATAGCTATTGCTCTTGCCTGTAACCCTCAACTTCTTATTGCTGATGAGCCTACTACAGCGTTAGATGTCACTATTCAGGCTCAGGTTCTTGAGCTCATGAAAGAATTAAAAGAAAGGCTTAATACATCACTGATCATGATTACTCATGATTTGGGCATTGTTGCTGAAACGTGTGATCGTGTCGCTATTATGTATGCTGGAAATGTAGTGGAGACGGCTGATACTGAAAGTCTTTTCACCCGTCCCATGCACCCCTACACGACCGGTCTTTTCGATTCTATTCCTGATCTAGATTCTAAAGAAAAAAGATTAAAGGTCATTCCTGGACTCATGCCAGATCCTACCTTGCTTCCAGTTGGTTGTTCTTTTGCCCCCCGCTGTACGTTTGCTTGTGAGTCGTGCGAACGGAATAAACCAACTATGGTGGAGGTTCACCCTGGACATTGGGTTGCGTGCCCAGTTGTTGTAGAAAAAGGAGGGGTAAGCCGATGAATTCCACGGAGCGCCTGCTTGAAGTTCGTGGTTTGAAGAAATTTTTTAAAACGAAGAAAGGCATTCTTCACGCTGTGGATAACGTCTCTTTTGATGTTCACCGTGGCGAAACCCTTGGGCTTGTTGGAGAGTCTGGATGTGGGAAATCTACTTTGGGCAGAGTGGTTATCCGTCTCCTTGATGCTACAGGAGGCCAGGTCTTTTACAACGGAGAAGATATTTTGAAATACAGGGGGCAGAAACTTTGGGATTTGAGACGAGTGGCCCAGATCGTTTTTCAGGACCCTTATTCGAGTTTAAACCCACGGATGTCTGTTTCCAGCCTCATCGCTGAGCCCCTGGAAGTTAATAATATATGCAAAGGGGCGGAAAAAGAGGCAAGAATTCGCAAGCTTATGGATACTGTGGGGTTGGCGCAACGGCTTTATAATGCATATCCTCACGAACTGGATGGGGGACGGCGACAGCGCATTGGCATAGCCCGGGCTCTGGCTCTTGAACCGGAGTTTATTGTCCTTGATGAGCCAGTCTCAGCTCTCGATGTTTGTATTCAGGCTCAGATATTGAACTTGCTCATTGACTTGCAAGAAGACATGGGATATACGTATATCTTTATCTCCCATGACCTGAGCGTGGTAAAACATATATCTGATCGCATTGCTGTTATGTATTTGGGATGTATTGTGGAGATGGCAGGGTATCAAGAGATATTTGATGCTACCATGCACCCCTATACAAAGGCTTTGCTGTCGGCTATCCCCATACCGAAGTTTGGAGTGAAACGAGAACGTATTCTTCTGGAAGGGGATGTCCCAAGCCCTATTAATCCACCTGAAGGATGTCGTTTCGCAGGGCGTTGTCACTATAAAAAAGATCTATGTATGCGCAAGACGCCAGAGCTTCGAGAGATGGCTTCCGGCCATTTTGTGGCATGTCATTTTGCTGAGGAACTTTTTGAGGGGAGAAAGAATTAATGAAGCCAGTAGTAGAGAGGTTTCTTCGTTATGTAGCAGTAGCTACAGATGCTGATCCTCAGTCAGCGAAAGTTCCGAGCTCTTCTGGTCAGCTTGTCTTGGCCAAAATGCTGGCAGAAGAGATGAAATCCATGGGACTTTCAGATGTGGAAGTAAGCGATCATGGGTATGTAATGGGATCCTTACCAGCAGCTGCAGAGGAATATCCCGTAATAGGGCTTATAGCCCATCTTGATACATCGGATGCTGTGTCTGGGAAAAATGTGCGGCCACGTATTGTTGAAAACTATGACGGTAAGGATATTTTGTTGAATCCCCAGGAGAAAATCTTTCTTTCTACAAAGGATTTTCCTGAAATATTAGACCATGTAGGGGAAGACATTATCGTCACAGATGGAACAACCCTCCTTGGTGCTGACGATAAGGCTGGCATTGCTTCTATACTTACAGCGCTGGAGTACCTCATAGATCATCCGGATATTCCTCATGGTACGGTTCGGGTAGCTTTTACTCCAGATGAAGAGGTGGGGCATGGAGCAGCGTTGCTTGATCTAGAGCGTTTTGGAGCAGATTTTGCCTATACTATTGATGCTGGTCCTATTGGAGAACTTTGTTACGAGAACTTTAATGCGGCAAGCGCTACGATTGAGATAAAGGGAAGAAGCGTTCATCCTGGCCGAGCGAAGGGGAAAATGATAAATGCTATTTTGATAGCCCAGGACTTTTTGGCCGCATTGCCTCCCAAAGAAATCCCAGCCTGTACAGAAGGGTATGAGGGTTTTTTTCACGTATGTTCCAATGTGGGAACCGTTGAGAATGCAACGATAGAGTTGATCGTCCGAGATCACGATTCAGAGCATTTTGAAGGGCGCAAGGTCTTGTTGCAAAAAATAGTGGCAGAGCTTAACTCCCGATGGGGGGAAGGGGCTGTTTCTCTGGCGATGCGTGACGAGTATCGCAACATGGCTGAAGTGTTGCAGTATTCTATGCATATAGTTGAAAGAGCCTATAAAGCAATGGAAATGGCTGGAGTTACACCGTGTGTCAAGCCTGTTCGGGGTGGTACAGATGGAGCTCGCCTTTCTTTTCGTGGACTGCCGACGCCTAATATTTTTGCTGGCGGGCATAATTGCCATGGCCGATTCGAATTCTTGCCAGTTCAATCTCTGGAAAAGTCCATGGAGGTTGTAGTTGGTATTTTAACTGGGACAACGGTTTAAGAACAATATCTGAAGGAGGGTCTAGATGGAAGCTTTTTTACCTGCGGAAGAACAAGCTTTCCAATATGTGATTGGCTTAATAGTTGCCCATGAATTACAACCAGGAGATCGTATATACGAGCCTGAGCTTGTTCAAAAAATGGGTATGAGCAGAACGCCCATCCGTACGGCTCTCAGTCGTTTGGTGGCAGACGGAGTGTTGGAGAAAGTCCATGGTCAGAGAGGCTACCAGGTTCCTAAACTTTCTTTAGAGGATATGGAGAAAGTTTTTACGGCCAGGCAGGCTTTAGAGGGAATGATAGCTCGAGAAGCGGCCATTCACCGTACAGAACTTGAAGTGGAGGAGCTGTGGAAAGTCAACGAACGAGAGATGAATATTGTTTTAAGCAGGAAGGAAGCTACGCAGCTTAACGAACTTTTCCATCGAAAGCTAGTGCGAATGGCTCGAAATGAATATCTTGAGCGGTCTTTTGAGGCTCTCTATTTACGTTCATCTCTTTATATCTTTTACTTTGGAAGGTTTTTCCTAGACGGGCAAAGCCGGGAGCTATCTTCGCATCGGGAAGGGAACAATTATACATATGAAGAGCACCGGGCCATTATTCAGGCAGTGAGTGACCAAAATGGTGAATTAGCTCGTCAGCTTATGGAGCAGCACGTCTATAATACGTGGCGAATCCGAGTGATCAATTCTCCTTTCTTTGATGGATAATTTGTTTTATCATAAATAGCCAAGATAAAAATGAGAACGGAGCATAGAGGTACCCAAGTGTTGATGCTCCGTTCTTTTTTAGGCCAGAAGGAGGAACGAGAGTAATGTCTTCAGTGGTAGAGCGCTTCCTGAAATATGTTTCTTTTGATACTCGTGCAGTAGAAGATTCTTCAAGTGTTCCCAGTTCGAGTGGACAGATGGAGTTGGCCCGAGAGGTGGCGAAGGAGATGGAGGCACTTGGCATGGTGGATATTTCAGTAGATGATCATGCCTATGTTATGGGGACTTTCCCTGGCAACGTGAAAAAAGAAAGAGTTCTTGCAGTCGGTTTTATCGCTCATCTCGATACCTCCTATGAAGTAACCGGCACGAACGCAAAACCCAGAATTGTTTCCTACGAAGGCGGAGATATTGTGTTGAACGAAGAACAAAATATTCTCCTTTCTCCTCAAGATTTTCCTGAGCTGGAACATTATAAGGGGCACGATTTAATTGTTACCGATGGTACCACTCTTCTTGGTGTGGATGATAAGGGTGGTATGGCTCAAATTATGGCTGCTGTGGAATATTTAAAAGATCACCCTCACATTCAGCATGGTCCTGTAAAGGTTTGTTTTACTCCTGACGAAGAGATTGGTCATCAGGCGAAACTTTTAGACCTGAAGAAATTTGGGGCGAATTTTGCTTACACAGTAGATGGAGGGCCTTTGGGAGAGTTGAATTTTGAGACCTTTAATGCAGCGAAAGCGGTCATTACTATATATGGAAGAAGCGTTCATCCTGGCACGGCGAAGGACAAAATGATCAATGCCGCCCTTATAGGTACGGAATTCGCAGGGATGTTCCCTTTTGACGAGACTCCAGCAAAAACAGAAAAATACGAAGGGTTTTATCACTTGGTCTCTTTTCAGGGGAATGTGGAAAAAACGGTATTGCAGTATATTATCCGAGATCATGATTGGCAGAGGTTTCAGGACCGTAAGCAGAGAGTTGCTGACGTGGCTCAAAGTTTCCAAGAGAAGTACGGTACTCACGTACTGGAGTGTAAGATTGAAGATCAGTACTTTAATATGGCCGAGAAAATCAAGGATGCCATGCATATAGTGGAGACAGCAAAACAAGCGATGAAAGACGCAGGGATTGAACCCCGTATAGTGCCTGTCCGTGGTGGTACAGATGGATCCAGTCTCTCTTTCAGAGGGCTTTTGACGCCCAATCTCTTCACAGGGGGACATAACTATCATGGTCGTTTTGAATATGTGCCCATTTTTGCTTTAGAGAAAGGCGTAGAGGTTATTGTCAACATTATCAAACTCTACGGAACTCGTTCGGCCTAGCGATACATACAGTGATTGGGTATGTAAAAAGCACAGAATACAAACGGAGCGGATTTTTATAATAGGTCCGCTCCGCTTTTTATCGTTTATTGAGAGGATTTTTCTACAAAGTGTTGAAACAGAGGAAGCATAAGATCCGATAGAGAGAGCATCATTTCCGGATGCCACTGTACCCCCATTACGAAAGGATCTCCATCTTTTTCCACAGCTTCTATTACTCCGTCGGCAGCTTGTGCTGTTACCTTGAGACCCTTCCCACAATTTTTGATACTCTGATGGTGATAGCTGTTCACAGCTATTTCATGTGGAAATAGAGATGCGAGAATAGAGCCTGTTGCTATCTTTATAGAGTGGGTGGCTTCACCTCGTGGAGCATCTTGTGAATGTTTTACAAAAAAATTGTCTTTACAGCTAATATCTTGGTAGAGAGATCCTTCCAACGCAACATTAAGAAGCTGCGCTCCTTTACAGATCCCCAGGTAGGGTTTTCGTGCCTCTAGAGCAGCTTGGATTATGGCAAGTTGAGAACGATCGACAGACGCGGACACAAATCCTAATTTTCTCTCGGGCTCTTCTCCGTACAGGAGGGGATTTATGTCGTAACCTCCAGAAACAAGAACGCCATCCACTCTCTCTATCAGGAAAGGAGCCAAACTCAAGTTTTCTACTACAGGTAAAATGACAGGTACCCCCCCTGCTTTTTCTATGGCTTTTGTATAGTCTCTGTTGACATAATTTCGTTCGAGACCTGGCATATCTTCGCTTTTTTCAAAAAGAATATTGCCAATAATGCCGATAACAGGTTTTTTCACAAACGACCATCTCCTTTTCTAGCCCTGTTTATAACAGACATAAAATTTTTCGGAAGGAGGATATCTCCAGGAAATTTTAAATGTTACTCTATGTCGAGTCCTATTGTTTTTTGCTTAAGGTCCTCAAAACGGTGTAAAGAAGATCAACACCCATGGGAAGAACGGTTTCATCGAAATCAAAGCATTCGTTATGATGACCGGCCTTGAGGGTGGATCCAAGAATTATGTATGTTGCTTTCCCACCACGTTCCTGTACCCGTTTCATCATCCATGTGGCATCGTCACTCCCGCCTGGGGCTGCATCTCTCTCTATCTTTGCAAAGGTTCCCATAGAGCGGGCCGCGTCGACAATAATATCCACAATTTCACCATCACTTTGTGTTGTAGTGGCGGAGCCAGTTTCTTGAAGGGTCTTTTCTGTTCCGTACATAATTGCAGCCCCTTCTATAATATCTTTTGCCCGAGAGTAAACATAAGCTGCAATTTCCTCCGTTTCTCCACGAGTTTCCACTTTCATAAGAGCTTTGGGCGGAATAACGTTGCGACCTTCACCTGCCTGTAGGACCCCTACGTTGATTCGTGTCATTCCTCGGGAATGGGGAGCTATGGCATGAAGATTCAGTGCGGCGCTGCATGCCGCCAGGAGAGCGTTTTTCCCGTCTTGCGGAGCGGCTCCGGCGTGGGATGCTTTCCCTATAAAATTCACGTCAAACTTAGTAGTGCATAAGAATCCATGTGTGCCGGCAGTCAGCTTTCCTGTAGGATTTGACATGCCCAAATGAAGGGCAATGAAGTAACTACAATCATCAAGAATGCCTCTATCTGCCATTGCTTTTGCGCCACGTACTCCTTCCTCGGCAGGTTGGAAAATAAGTTTGATTGTCCCTTTGAGGGTACTCTCTTCTCTTTTTAGTATTTCAGCAAGCACGAGGCCCATGGCCGTATGACCATCATGACCACAGGCATGCATAGCACCTGGATTAACAGAGGCAAAACCTTCCTGTACAGGAATATGAGATGAATTTGTCGTTTCTGAAACATCTACAGCATCCATGTCAAAACGCAGAGCTACTACTGGGCCGGGACGCCCTGTTTCCAATATTGCTACAACGCCAGGATATCCTTCCATCTTATTTATCCACTCTCGAAGGCCTCCCTGGTCAAGAGCCCTCTTTGCATGGCGATCTATTATGTCTTTTGAAGGACGTCCCATGATAGAAGGGATGTAAAAAATTTGACGGCCCAATAGGAGTTTTGTGTAGCCTAATCGAAAAAGGCGTTCTGCTACCAATGAAGCAGTGCGAAATTCTGTCCACGCCGTTTCCGGGTATTTATGAAAATCTCTTCTATAAAAAATAAGTTTTTCTGTCAACGCTTTGTCCATTATCTTTTCTCCATTTCCGTCAGTTTTAAAGTGGATAAAACCAAATATTTTACCCCATAGGGGAGAGCGGATTCATCAGGGATAAAACGATTATTATGAAGCATAGGATACTTTTCACATGCTTCTTCCCGAGGGCAACAACCGATCCATGCAAAAACTGCAGGTACTTTTTCGCTGAAAAAAGCGAAATCTTCTCCGCCAAGGTCGGGCATTTTAATGTCGATGAGTCCCCTTTTTCCAACAATTTCTCGAATAACTTCTTTGGCTTTGTTCACTAATTCGACGTTATTCATGAGAGAAGGGTAGCCAAATTTATAATCTACAATTGCTTCTGCGCCAAGGGCCTCTGCCGTCCCCTTTGCCGCACGAGTAATCCATTCAGGCATTTTCCCTCGTGTGCCGGGATCGAAAGTTCTCACCGTTCCATCGAGAAAAACTTCCTCAGGGATAATATTGTAACGGCTTCCACCCTGTATAGTTCCTATAGTAATAACAGCTTGATCGAGAGGGCTCACATTCCTGGAAATTATTGATTGAAGGGCATTGATCACTTGTGCTGAAGCGACAATGGCATCAATGCCTCTTTGAGGAGTGGAGGCGTGAGCCGATCTCCCCTTTATAGTTATATGAAGACGATCTGAAGCGGCAGACATAGCCCCTTCTCGCACTCCAATTGTTCCTGTCTTTAACGTAGGCCATACGTGAATTCCAATCATATAATCTATTGCTGGGTTTTCCAATACCCCGTCTCGAATCATGCCCGGAGCACCGCCTGTAGGGCTGTTTTCCTCTGCCGGTTGGAATATAAATTTAATAACTCCTTTTATGGATCCTTTCAGTTCCGAAAGAATATGAGCGGCTCCTAAAAGCATAGCAGTGTGAGAGTCATGACCGCAGGCATGCATAATTCCGGGATTTTTCGAAGCGAAAGGAACTCCGGTCTTTTCTTCTATGGAGAGAGCGTCCATATCAGCTCGAAGACCGATGGTGGGGCCATTTTGAGAGCCTCGTAACAAACCTACAACTCCTGTGGTTCCTACTCCTGTCCGTACTTCAAGTCCAAGAGAGCGCAATACAGTAGCTACTTTTTCTGCTGTTCGAATTTCCTGGTCGCTGAGTTCGGGATAGGTGTGTATGTCTTTCCAATATGAGAGGTATGTTGAGCGAAAACGTTCTTCCAGAGACAATACTTGCTCGATCATTTTAATAACCCCCTTATGGAGAGATAAAGAGGAACTTTTTTATTTTATCATACAATTTAACTTTAATTTTTTTATGGGAAAATAAAGCATGTTCGAACAAGTACGGGCTTCTCATTGTTGACACATCTTTTTATAATATAAAATATAGTCAATATAGAGAGTGAGGGGGGAACGTCATGAAGTTGGTGTGTAATAGTTTTGAAAACGGAGCAGCTATTCCCCATCATCATGGGCGTCTCTTTGGGAACATCCCGCCTTCTTTGGTGTGGGAAGATGTGCCTGATAATGCTGTGAGTTTGGTGCTTTTCTGCCTTGATCCTGATGCTCTTGCCGGCATATGGACCCATTGGGTAGTCTATAATATTCCGAAAAACAATAATGGGTTGCCACCAGACATGGGGAGGGCCGACGAAACGTCTGATGGGATACGACAGGGTCTCAACAGTTGGGGAGAGATTGGGTATGATGGACCGCAACCTCCTTTCGGTGTTCATCGCTATATCTTCACCCTTTATGCTTTGGATATAGAACTTGGTGTGAAGGGAGGAGCCTCAATTCACTCGGTGGAAAAGGCAATGAAGGGACACATTGTTGGGACGGCAGAACTCATGGGAAAATTTGGAAAGTGACAATAGATAATCAGAAAAGATCTTGCTTCTAAAAGAAAAGACTGTTAGAATACCCGTCGGCGGTCTTCTCCGGGGGGTTCAGCCCTGTGCGGCAGATCCCCGTGAATTCTGTCAGGCCCGGGAGGGAGCAGCAGTAAGCGGAGTGTTCTGGGTGCCACAGGTAGCTGGATCTCCCGGAGAGGGCCGCTCTTTTTATGCTTTTTTTTCGTTCTTCTCTTCATCTTCGTCGTTCTTGAAAACCATCCCTGCGGGAGCGATGTCAATAAGTGCTTCTATGAGTTTTTCAAGGTTGTCCAAGTCAGGGTCTTGGGCTTCGTGAACACATTTGTTGATGTAGTTTTTCAATATTTCAATACAGGCTTTTTGCATGGCTTTTCTCGCTGCAGAAAGCTGAAGGAGCACGTCGTAGCAGGGTTTGTCTTCAAGAATCATTCTTTGAATGCCGCGAAGTTGCCCTTCAACTCTTCGTAACCGGTTAAACATTGCTTTTGCTGCTGGTGACATATCGTCGAGCTTATTAACGAGGGAATTTTTACCCATTGTTGATCCTCCTTAAGAGCGATGTTTTTCACATCTTTATCTGTCTAACAATACAGGGTATATGTTGTTTCTGCAATAGTTGAAGGGGTATCTTCATTTGTGATATACTGTCCGGTGGCCCATATCACACACATGAACTGATGGGGGTGGGGGTGTCTTTGTTTAGCAAGGATCCTGCTTCCAGGCGATGTTTGTGGAGGGAAAACCAAATATCAGGAGGAATATGCTATGTCTGTAGTAAGTATGAAACAGCTTCTTGAATGTGGCGTCCACTTTGGACACCAGACGAGACGGTGGAATCCTAAGATGAAGCCGTATATTTTTACTGAAAGAAACGGAGTCTATATTATTGACCTTCAGAAGACAGTGAGAGGGTTGGAGAAGGCGTATAGTTTCGTACGTGAAATTTCTGAAAATGGTGGTTCGGTTCTTTTCGTGGGAACCAAACGGCAGGCTCAGGATACAATTCGAGAAGAAGCTATGCGCTGTGGGCAATATTATATAAACCAGCGCTGGCTGGGTGGACTTCTTACTAACTTCTCCACCATTCGGAAACGGGTCAACAGAATGATTGAGCTTCGTCGTTTGACAGAGAACGATACATGGGAGGATCTTCCTAAAAAAGAAGTAGTTCTTCTCAAAAAAGAGTTAGCCAAACTTGAAAAATATTTGAGTGGTATCGCTGGGATGAAGGCTCTTCCAGATGCCCTCTTCCTTATCGATCCGCGAAGAGAAGAAATAGCTGTTCTTGAGGCTAAGAAACTTATGATTCCTGTGATTGCCATCGTCGATACAAATTGTGACCCTGAAATGATCGATTATCCTATCCCGGGCAATGATGATGCTATTCGGGCTATAAAGTTGATTTCTGGCCTCATGGCAGATGCTGTAATTGAAGGGAAACAGGGAGTGGATGCCGCAGTTGAAGGGCATGAGGCAGCTGAGGGACAGGAAGAAGTTGGCGAAAAAGACATTATCGAGGTTCGAGAGCGTCTTCTTGAGACTTATGACGATAGCGAAGAAGAATAATAATTAAGGAGGACGTATTAAGCATGGCGGATATTAGTGCATCTGCAGTAAGAGAACTCAGAGAACGTACCGGGGCAGGCATGATGGATTGTAAACATGCCCTTGTAGAGACAAATGGCGATATGGAAAAGGCTATTGATTTCCTTCGTGAAAAGGGAATTGCGAAGGCCGCAAAGAAAGCGGCTCGTACAGCTGCAGATGGTAGGGTTTTCTGCTATTTGCACACCAACGCCAAAATTGCCTCCATGGTTGAGTTGAATTGTGAGACTGACTTCGTGGCGAAGACCGATGAGTTCCAGGAGCTTGGACATGAATTGGCTATGCAGGTGGCAGCTACTGCACCTTTATATATAGATCCTGAAGAGATTCCTACCGAGGTTCTGGATAGAGAGAAAGATATCTATCGTCAGCAAGCTCTTGACGAGGGGAAACCTGAGAAGATCGTAGATAAGATAGCGGAAGGGAAGGTTCAGAAGTATTACGAAACAGTCTGTCTTCTTGAACAGCCCTACATCCGTGATGGAGATAAGAAAGTTAAAGATTTGGTTATAGCAAACATAGCCAAACTGGGCGAAAATATAAAGGTTGGAAAAATCGCCCGATTTGCTATTGGCGAATAAAAAAACAGGGGCGAGGTCGATATTCAGGACCTCGCCTTTTTTGTGTTTGTTGATTGTTAGGGAATAGATGGAGGATTTAGAGCATGTTCAAACGGGTGTTACTGAAGCTATCAGGAGAGGTTTTAGCTGGAACGAAGGCTTTTGGGCTTGATTTTGAAGCGATACGCTCTATATGTGAAGAAATAGCGGAGGTAGCGAATTCTGGCATAGAGATAGCCATGGTTGTTGGTGGCGGTAATATGCTTCGCGGCAGAGATGTGGAGACAATGGGTATAGAGAGAGCTCAAGCTGATTATATGGGGATGCTAGCTACTGTTATTAATGCTCTTGCCCTTCAGGATACATTAGAAAAACTAGGTGTTCCTACTCGGGTTCAGACTGCTGTAGAAATGCGTCAGATAGCAGAGCCCTATATTCGGAGACGAGCTATCCGCCATCTTGAAAAAGAGAGAATCGTTATTTTCGCTGGTGGAACTGGGTCGCCTTACTTTTCAACCGATACTGCGGCGGCTCTTCGCGCTGCTGAGGTAGGGGCCGATTGTTTGTTGAAAGCTACAAAGGTAAATGGTATATATAATGAAGATCCGGAGAAAAACCCAAACGCAATTCTTTTACATAGAATAACCTACATGGATGCATTGCAGAAGCAATTAGAAATAATGGACGCGGCGGCTTTTTCTTTATGTATGGAAAATAAGATTCCAATAGTGGTTTTAAATGTTTTGAAAAAAGGTAATTTGAGCGACTTCTTGCTTCATGGGAAAAAAGTTGGCACCATAGTCTCGACGGGGAAGGAGGAGTTTTATAGTGCCTAAACAAGAAATTTCAACAATGAAAGAAAAGATGGAGAAAGCTGTTGAACACCTAAAGGAAGAATATATCGGTATTCGAACAGGTCGTGCCCACCCAGGGCTTGTGAACGATATTAAGGTCGATTATTACGGGACCCAGACCCCTATTAAGCAACTTGCCACAGTTTCTGTGCCCGAAGCCAGGCAGATTGTAATAGCTCCCTTCGATAAGTCGATATTGAAAGGGATAGAGAAGGCCATTCAGGCCTCTTCTCTTGGCATTAATCCTCAAAATGATGGAGAGATCATTCGGTTAACCCTTCCTGAACTCACGAAGGAGCGGCGTATGGAGCTTTCGAAAGTAGTGGCTAAATATGCTGAGGAAGCTAAAATAGCGATTCGTAATCTTCGTCGTGATACGAACGATACTCTGAAAAAGATGGAAAAAGATTCACTGATTAGTGAGGATGATCAGCGGAAATATACTAAAGACGTACAAGATGTTACAGACGAGTATATTCGTAAAATTGATGAGATTTTGAAAAACAAAGATAAGGAAATTTTAGAAGGAGATTAATGTATTTGGGTTTTCTCTTTTAATTTTAAAGGGCCTCGCGTAACGAAGCGAGGCCCTTCTTTTTATTGTACGTGCGGTGTCCTGATAGTTTAGAAGAATACTTCCTTTAAGATAAAAACAAGGAAGAGGAGGAACATCATGGGGCTAATCTCTTTTTTCCGTCCTGTACAGATTTTTATAATTACAAAACTAATGACACCAAACTCAATTCCAGCAGCGATGCTATAGCTGAAAGGCATCGTGAAAATAGCGATGCATGCAGGAACGATATCTGTCCATTCGCCGAAATCGAAGCCCTTGAGACTCATCATCATAAAGATACCCACCATTATCAAGGCTGGGGCTGTAGCACATGGTGGCACAACAGCTACGATGGGGCTGAAGAAAAGAGCGAGCAAAAAGAGAATAGCCGTAACGAGAGATGTGAGCCCAGTTCGCCCTCCCTGTTCTACACCGCTAGCGCTCTCAACAAAAGAAGTGACAGTAGAGGTTCCAAGAATGGCTCCGGCCACAGTCCCTACCGCGTCTGCGAGCAGAGCTTCTTTTGCTCGTGGTAAATTCCCCTCTTTGTCAAGCATGCCTGCTCTGTTTGTAACTCCTACCAGAGTTCCCACAGTGTCAAAGAAATCTACGAAGAAAAAGGTAAAGACAATAATCCAGAAATCAGCATTCCAGAAAGCAGAAAAATCGAGCTTGCCTACTATAGGAGCAATGGAAGGAGGCATAGAAATAATCCCTGAAGGCATGGATGTTACGCCGAAGGGAATGCTTAGAGCGGTGATAATCAAAATCCCCCAAAGAATAGACCCACGAACTTTACGAGCTTCCAAGATTACCATGAGAAAAAATCCGGCAATAGCGAGGAGAGCGGAAGGGCTTTTTAAATTCCCCATCCCTACAAGTACTGCATCATTTTTCACTATAATGCCGGCACTTTGGAGGCCTATGAAAGTTATGAAAAAGCCGATGCCTGTGGATATACCGATCTTAAGAGAGGTGGGGATAGCATTTACTACTTCTTCGCGGATGCGGGTGAGAGTTAATGCTACAAAAATAACTCCTTCAGTAAAGATAGCAGCTAAGGCTGTTTGCCAGCTTATGCCCATGTTGAGGACTACGCCAAAAGCAAAAAAAGCATTGAGCCCCATACCCACAGAGAGGGCGATAGGGTAATTAGCCAGAAAAGCCATAAGTAATGTGGCAAAAGCACTGGCCAGACACGTAGCCGACATAACAGGGCCAAAAGGCATTCCCGCTTTTGACATAATGTCAGGATTGACGAAAATAATGTACGCCATCGTCATAAAGGTGGTTACTCCAGCTAATATTTCTGTACGAGCGTTACTACCAGCTTCTCGTACCTTAAAAAAACTTTCGAGCCATGAAGCCATATCAAAGAAACCTCCCATTTAAATAAGGTTGTAAAGGTTAAAATAGAGACAGTGGGAAGTATAATCCAAACTTTTATAAAATACAACAATCTAAAGTAAAGAGTTCCAGAGAATATGTGAGTTTTATCCACTGTCCCAGTATGAAAATTAAAGTAGAAAACTATTTATATACCTTTCGTTGTATCTGTTAGTTGTAAAATCCTGTTACAATAAAAGTCGAATGAAGTATCAATGGAGGTGACCCTTTTGGCTTTACCGAAAGTGTATGTAAGTCAGCGTATATTGAAAGAGGGCAGAGACATTTTAGAGGGGCAGGTCTCTTATCGTATGTGGGAAGGAGAAGGTGCCCCAGACAGAGACATTTTATTACGAGAGGTTCAATTTATAGATGGACTTCTTTCCATGCCGGCTGACAAAATTGACGAAGAGTTTTTTCAACAAGCTCCTCATCTTAAGGTGGTAAGTCAGCATGCTGTTGGATTCGATAATATAGATATTGAAGCGGCAACTCGTCATGGAGTTCTTATTTGCAATACTCCAGACGTCTTGACTGATGCTACAGCGGATTTGGCTTTTACGCTTCTTCTAGCTGTAGCTCGACGTCTTGTAGAGTGCAGTGGATATTTGAGAAGAGGGGAATGGAGAACGTGGTATCCTGATATGTGGCTTGGTATGGATACTGCTCGAAAAACCCTTGGTATTATTGGGTTTGGAAAAATCGGACAAGCTATGGCACGGCGAGGCCGGGGTTTTGGCATGTCTATTGTATATTTTAACCCGTCTCCTAAACCAGAGGCAGAGAAAGAGTTAGGGGCGAGACGTGTTTCTCTAGATGAATTATTACGCATATCAGATTATGTTTCTATCCATTGTCCTTTAACGTCAGAGACGCGAGGACTTATAGGAGAAGCAGAGCTTAAAAAGATGAAATCAACGGCTATTCTTATTAATACAGCGAGGGGATTGGTTGTGGATCAACGAGCTTTGTATAAAGCTTTATCGGAGAAGTGGTTATGGGGTGCGGGGCTTGATGTTTTTGAAGTCGAGCCCGTTCCCGCAGATGAACCATTGCTTTCCTTGTCTAACGTTACGGTTATGCCTCACATGGGAAGTGCCACTTTAGATTCTCGTGGAGGCATGAGTCGGCTGGCAGCTCAAAATCTTATTGACGCATTGCAAGGGCGACGTCCAGCTTATGTAGTTAATCCTGAAGTTTTGGATAGGTAAAAAATAAAAGAGAGAGGCAGCACAAAACCGTCTCTCTCTTCCTCAAAAACTGTAAGGTTTTATTTGAGTTCTTCTAGGAACTCTTTTAATCGCTTCATTCCATCCCGAATCTCTTCGCTAGAGTTGGAATAGGAAACCCTCATATTTCCAGGTACCATGAAAGCTGCTCCAGGCACTCCAGCCACTCCAGCCACATATTTACTTTCCAAAAGCGCCGTGCAAAATGAACCATCATCTGTAATAGTACGGTTGTCATGCTTTTTCCCTAAGGTGTTTTTCACGTCGATCCAAACATAGAAAGCACCGCGGGGTTCTTGGAAGGAGATGAGGGGCATATCTTTCAAAAGACTGATAATAAGATCCCGCCGCTTGCTAAACTCTCCATGCATGGCTTGTACGTCCTTTTCTGCCCCTCTAAGAGCGCCGAGGGCGGCCCACTGGGCTATAGAGCATGCATTGGAAGTAAGATGCCCCTGGAAAGAACCCATCTTGGCAATAATCTCTGCAGGGCCGAGAGCGTAACCAATACGCCACCCTGTCATGGCAAAAGCTTTGCTTACTCCATTTATGATGATTGTCAAATCTTTAGCTTCTGGGCAGAGATTCAAAATTTGGTGATGCTTCGCCTCTCCATAGACCAGTCGTTCATAGATTTCATCATAAATAATAACAATATTATGTTTTATAGCTAAATCGGCAAGTCCCTTAAGAGTTTTTTCGTCGTAAACGGCTCCGGTGGGATTGTTGGGAGAATTAATCATCATGCAGCGTGTTTTTGAGGTTATAGCCTTTCGTACCCTTTCCAAATCCGGAACGAATCCTGTATCAGATGTATCGATTAGCACAGCCTTGCCTTCAAAAAGGCGAATTTGCTCCACGTAACTGACCCATGCAGGTGTAAATACCAGTACCTCATCACCAGGGTCCACTGTACAGCCCAAAGCTTCGTAAAGAAGGGGTTTTGCTCCTGCTCCGATGAGAACCTGATTGCTTTCGTAGCTAAGATTAAAGTGGCTCTTGTAATAGTTGCAGACTTCTTCCTTCAGTTCAGGGATCCCAGAGGCCGGAGTGTAGTGTGTCTGCCCTTTTTCCATAGCGGTATGGGCGTATTCCAGTGCTGAAGCAGGGGATTGAAAATCAGGCTCTCCTGCACCAAAAGAAATAACAGGTTTCCCCTCTCTTTTGAGGGCTTTGGCTTTGGCTACTACTGCGAGAGTGGCCGATGGTTCCATTCTGCGTGCCCGCTCTGAAATGTGCATTATCTATCAACTCCTGATTATGATGGTGATGATATAGCTACAATAGATATTATACCGATGAGAGGGAGGGGATACCAGCCCTCTTTATTGCCCATATGTTGTGACAATGTTAGAATATTTGTGATCAGAGCTAGTAGATTGGAGGGATGTTTATGGACGTACGCTTTGTAGCGCGAAATGCTGTTATTGACGACGAGCTCCGAGATTATATGAGGGGAAAGATGTCAAAGCTAGATAAGTTTTTTAGCCGCATCCTTGATAATCAGGTTTTGGTGAGCTTCGGTCGGGGGATGTACAATGTGGAAGTTACCTCCAACGCCAACGGAGTCATTATGAGGAGCGAGGAGAATTCTCCTGATATGAGGAAAGCTTTCGATAAGGCCATGAAAAATATCGAACGTCAAATTAAGCGCCATAACGACTACCTCAAAGACAGAGCACAGCTCAAGACACACGATGTTTCTTTTAATCTAGAGGGATTCCCGGAAGTTGAAACTGTTCCCCTCGTAGAAGAAGAAATAGTCAAAGTAAAAAGATTTCCTCTACGGCCCATGACAGCTAAAGAGGCTACGATGCAAATGGATCTTCTCGGACATGAGTTTTTCCTCTTTAAGAATGTGGAGACAGGTGCGGTAAATGTGGTGTATAGAAGGAAAAACGGAGGGTTTGGTCTTCTCGAGCCTATCGATTGATCGGGCGACTTTTAGAAAGGTATGAAAGGCCCCTTGCGGGGGCCTTTTTTTCTGATACATCCCGACTGGGGGCGATCCTATGCACGAGATGTCTCTGGTTGAAGCTGTTATAGAGACTCTTTTAGAGTTACAAAAATCTCATGAATGGAATCATATTAGTAAGGTTACTCTTCACGTTGGAGCTATGAGGCAAGTGATCCCTGATGTCATGTCTTTTGCGTTTCTTATAGCCACAAAAGATACGCCTCTTGCAGGGGCTAAAATGGAGATCATAGAGATTCCCATGAGTTTTAAGTGTAAAAAATGTGACAGAAAATGGGGAGAAGATCAAATGGATTTCGTCTGTCCTCATTGTGGTTCTTTGGATGTTGACGTTTTGTCGGGTATGGAGTTGGATATAGAGTCAGTGGAGGTGGAAGAAGAACATGGCTAAAATCTATAAGATTCAACAGTCCGTCATGGCAGCTGATGAAGAGTATGCCCAGCAGATTCGAAAAGAGATGTCTCGTCGAGGTCTTTTGGTTATTAATATTATAGGGTCCCCAGGGGCCGGGAAAACTACGCTACTTGAAGCGACAAAAGATAAAGCTCCCTTCTCTTTTGCTGTTATTGAAGGTGATATAGCCACTTCTCGAGATGCGGAACGTCTTTCAAAGTTGGGAGTTCCTTCAATTCAGATTAACACTCATGGGGGATGCCATCTTGAGGCGAATTTAGTGAAAAAAGCTCTCGAAGAGTTGCCTCTCGAAGATATCGATGTGATCTTTATAGAAAATGTGGGGAATTTAGTCTGTCCCGCAGAATTTGATATAGGTGAGGACTGGAAAGTAGCAGTGAGCAGTATTCCAGAAGGTGCCGACAAACCTTTGAAGTACCCGCATCTGTTTTCCGAAGCCAAAGCTGTTCTTCTTACAAAGGTAGATCTCGTTCCTTACGTTCCCTTTGATATGGATTTATATAAGAATGATCTTTTTCACTTAAATCCCAATGTAGAATGTATTGAGATAGAAGCGTTGACAGGCAAGGGTATTCAGAAGTGGGTATCCTTGGTGGAGAAATTATTAAAGGAGAAGCGTTCTGAATGTCTGTAAATGACCCTATTTTAGAGAAGTTGAATCCGCGGCAACAGGAGGCTGTTTCTTATTGCGACGGTCCATTACTCGTTCTTGCTGGAGCAGGAAGTGGCAAAACAAGAGTTTTAACTCATAAAGTAGCCTACCTTATTAATAAGGGATATGCCTCCCCGCGGGGGATACTTGCTGTAACGTTCACGAATAAAGCAGCCCGGGAAATGAAAGAGCGTGTAATATCCCTAATCGGAGATTCTGCGGCTATAATGCAAGTGAGTACTTTCCATTCTTATGGCCTTCATTTTCTTTTTCGAAATAGCGACCAGCTAGAATTTCTTGGCCTCAAAAAAGGTTTTGCTATTTTTGATCGTAACGATAGCCGATCTCTCGTGAAGAAAGTAATGGAGGAATTGCGCCTCGATCCGAAACAAATTGATCCATCCCATGTTCTTGATAGAATTTCGAAGGCAAAAACAGAAGGAAATCCTAAAACTTTAGAGCCTTTAGGATTGGAGGGCATAGAACATCAAGTTTATAGCCTATACAATGAAGAGTTGAGGAAGCAGAATGCTATAGATTTTGATGATCTCCTGATCCTCCCCCTCCATCTTTTAACTGTTGATAGCGACCTTCGAAAGAGGGAGCAGGAACGGCTTGATTGGATTTTGGTCGATGAATATCAGGACGTAAATAAGCCTCAATATCTTCTTTTACGCCGTCTTATAGGTACTTCAGGTCGAATTATGGTTGTAGGAGATCCAGACCAATCTATTTATGGATGGCGAGGGGCTGATATGACCATGATCCTTAACTTCGAGAAAGATTTCCCTGCTGCGAAAGTGGTGGTCTTGGATCAGAATTATCGATCCACAGGAAATATTCTGAAAGCTGCAAACTCAGTGATTATGAGCAACGAGCGGCGCAGGAAGAAGAATCTGTGGACAGCCCGAGATATGGGAGATAAAATACGCGTCCTTCTTTCACCTAACGAATATAAAGAAGCTGAATTTATTATGTCGGAAATAAAAAAACTTCATGATTTTCAAGGATATAAATATGGCGATATGGCAATTCTTTATCGCATTAATGCTATGAGCCGAATTTACGAGCAGAAATGCATAGAGCGGGGCGTTCCCTATCGTGTTGTGAGGGGTACGGCGTTTTATGACAGAAAAGAAATAAAAGAAATGCTTTCTTATATGCGTCTTGCTGTGAATCCGGCAGACTTGGCTTCTTTGTCAAGGGTAGCCAATGTTCCGGCGCGAGGGCTTGGAAAGAAAAGCCTGGAAAAGCTGGGTGAAACTCTCGGTTCTCTTTCTGCAATGGAAGCCCATCAAATTTGGGCGGTCATAGAGGAGGGGAAAGAACTTACCCTTTCGGGGAAAGCACGTGCAGGGGCTATGGAACTAGCTCTTCATATGTCGGCTATTTTAAAGAAATCCCAAAACTTCCAGGATGTGTTGCTTTATATCCTTGACGGCATTGGTTATCAGGAGCAACTGAAAAAAGATGATCCTGAAGGATGGGAAGAGCGAGTGGAAAACATCCGCGAGCTGGGGTCTCTTGTTTCTTCAGGGGGGGATCTTGCTGAAGTGTTGGCGGAGGTGGCTCTCTTTACAGATTTGGAAACTACGGATTTGGGAGATTTAGGTGCAGTAAACTTTTTGACACTTCATGCGGCTAAAGGATTGGAATTCCCAGTAGTGTTCCTTGTGGGGCTGGAAGAAGCTATCTTCCCTCATTTTAAGTGTATGGAAGACCAAGAAAGCCTTGAAGAAGAGCGTCGTCTCTGCTATGTGGGCATGACACGTGCGGAAGAAAAACTTTATATGACAGGAGCACGGAGTCGCCGGCTCTTTGGTTCTGTTTTCAGAAACGGCTTGTCTCGTTTCCTTTGGGAGATTCCCGACGGGAATAAAGAAGTTGAAGACCAAGGCGAGGAGGAGATGTCCTATGCTGGTTTTGGGCGTGACAGGAGACGTAGGGGCTGGTAAATCTACTGTCGCTGGTCTTTGGAAAAATCACGGGGCTTCTATTATTGACGCAGATTGTATAATCCATGAAATATGGAAAGAACCCAGAGTCCTAAAAAGAGTGGAAGAGCGATGGGGAAGTTGCGTTTTTTATCATAATGGCAGCATCAATCCATCAGAGATCGCTTCTCGTATTTTTGCTGACCCCAAAGAATACGAGTGGCTTTGTTCTATTCTCCATCCTATGGTTCGTAAAGAGATGGAACGTCGGATGTTTGCTCTTCGAGGATGGATTGTAGCAGAGATTCCGCTCCTTTTTGAGAATAGTGTGCCGTGGTGGGTAGATTATACAGTGTATGTGACGGCATCTACGTCAACGAGACTTTCTCGGAACGTTTCGCGTGGATGGAATGAGGAAGAGATAGAACGTCGAGAGCGTTTCCTTATGAATACTGAAGAAAAACAGGCTATGGCTGATCTTGTGATACAGAATGAGGGGTCTTTAGAGAGTCTTGAAGAGTCTTTGTTGCGATATGCCGTTGCGTTTAAAAAAATGGCGGCTCTTTGTGTTATTCAGGCGTATAGCTCTGATGAAAAGAGTCTTCGCCGTGCGGCTGTTCGCCTGGGAGCCTCTGGCTGGGCTTCGAGGGTGGAGGTGCAGCCTTTAGTCAATGCTCTTATGCAAAATGGTCGATTATCTATGGGAAAGCGCTATTTGTTGCGAGCTTATTCTTGTGAATTTTACTGGAGATTTGTAGAGGAACTACTGAAAAACGAGGGCGTGAATGAAGTGGAGCTCCTTCATGTTCCGCGTCTATCAGCGGCCCTTCGAAATGATTTAGTGGAGGAAATGAACGGTTGAAAGTTATAACGAGCCATATGGGGAACGATTTTGATTCCATAGCAAGTATGGTTGCCGCTTCGAAACTTTATCCCGACGCCATACTCTCTCTTTCTGGCTCTACAAGCCGGACGGTTCGGGATTTTTTGCGAAAATTTCCTCGTCGCTGGCCTATTGTGACTCCCCGAAAAATTAGGAAAGATGAGATTACTCAGCTCATTGTAGTTGATACCCGTTCCCGGTCGCGCATCGGTCCTTTCGCAACTCTTTTGGGGAAAAAAGATGTTATTGTTCATGTTTATGATCATCATCCTCCCTCCGCCGATGATATTGACGGAGAGCTGATAGTTATAGATCCTATAGGTGCCACTACTACCTTGTTGGTTGAAATTCTTTTTGAACGGCAAATCCCCATTACGCCTCAAGAAGCGACGCTTTTCGCTATGGGAATATATGAAGATACAGGCGGACTGACTTTCGGGGGAACGACTGAAAGAGATTTTGCTGCTATATCTCGGCTTAAAGAGATAGGGGCCGATTTGACTATTATTCCTTCCCATATTGAAATGAGCTTTTCTGCTTCGGAGCGGCGAATTCTCGACTTATTAATTGAAAATGCATGGGTTCGCTATATTAACGGGGCCAGGGTTGTACTTTCTTTTACCTCTTCCCCAATATATATAGATGGGTTATCCCTTTTCGTTCATCGGCTTCGAGACTATTTCGATGCGGATGTAGCCTTGGCTGCTGTTAAGATGGAGAAGAGGACATATGTAGTGGCGAGAAGTCACGAGAAGGTGCTTGATGTTTCTCAGTTTTTAGCTCATCTGGGAGGAGGGGGGCATCCTCAGGCCTCGTCTGTAACGCTTCATAATGTTCGTCCGCTCTCTATTCTAGAGAGCCTTGAGAAAAAACTAGAGGAATCCATTCAACCTCGCTTAACCGTTGAAGACATTATGACAAGTCCTGTCATGGCGGTAGAACCTGATTCTTCAGTGAATGATGCATATAGAATCATGATTCGTTATGGACATTCAGCCCTTCCGGTTGTACGAGGAGACACTCTAATAGGTATTATTACCCGAAAGGACCTTGATAAGGCTCAACTTCACGGTTTTGGCCTGGCTCTTGTAAAAGAATTTATGACAGAGGGTGTTATCTCTATTTCAAAAGAGGCATCTATAGCGGAAGCTCACCGTATCCTGGTTTTTCACAATATAGGAAGATTGCCTGTTTTGGATGGGAAGATTCTTGTTGGTATTGTAACTCGCACTGATCTTGTTCGCGCACTTTATCCAGAATCCCTTCCGCCGGAAGAGCGAAAAATAGCTTCAGAGCTTCCATGGTCGGCCGATCTTTCCGACCTGTTGATGGTTCGACTGGCACCCCCACAACAGGCTATATTGCAGAAACTGGGAGAACGTGCGCAGACCCTTGGTATGAAAGCATATATTGTGGGCGGAATTGTACGGGATCTTATGTTGGGCCGAGAGGGTCTCGATTTAGATGTGGTGGTGGAAGGCAGCGCGGTGGATTTTTTGAAAAGTCTGGATTGGGAGGGATGTCGAGTTTCTGTTCATGAACGTTATAAAACAGGAACGCTTATTTTCCCTGATGGAATGAAGGTTGATGTGGCAACAGCGAGACGGGAGTTTTATGAATATCCCCTCGCCCAACCCAAAGTGGCAAGTGATTCATTGAAACACGACCTGTATCGCCGCGATTTTACTATTAATGCCATGGCTATTTCCATTACCCCTGATACATGGGGAACTCTGATAGATTATTTTGGTGGCCGCCGAGACCTGAAGAAAAAGGTACTGAAGGTTTTGCATAACTTAAGTTTCGTAGAGGATCCAACTCGCGTTATTCGTGGAATTCGCTTAGAACAACGGCTTGGTTTCCGCATGGAGGATAATACGTTGCGCCTTCTGAAAAGTTGCTTGAGGGGGGGGCTCCTTTCGAGGTTGTCCGGGTTTCGTCTGCGAAGCGAGCTGGAACTTTTATTTCAGGAAAAAGCTCCTTATCCGGGAATGAAACGAATGGCCGAGTTAGGAGCTTGGGATATTTTATTTCCAGGAATACGGATTGGAAATGTAGTTATTCGTACATTCCGTCGCCTTTCGGCTTTTCTCATCCGCATTTCCAGAGATTTCCCAGATTTTAAGGGAGCAGAGTGGCTTGCTTTCCTCGCAGCTCTTGTTATGGAGTCGTCTGAGAGTCTTCAATTTTCTGTCTTAGATCGCTTGAACCTGTCTCCTAAAGAGCGGGAAATTATGGAGGAGTCTCTTCAGGGGCTTCGTACAGCTGATCAAGAGCTCGGAGGAAGAGCCGCTAGAAAAAACTCAGAAATTTATCACTATTTAAAGGAAGTTTCTCCAGTAGCAGCCCTTTTCTGGAGTGCAGCGACAGAGAGATGGAGAGTGCGTCGGCGAATACTTTTGTATCTCTCTCGACTGCACAGTACGCATAGCAGCCTCACTGGACATGATTTGATCCGGATGGGATATAAAGGAGGCCCTAGCCTGGGGCGTATCCTTTCTAAACTGAAGGATAGTTGCCTTGATGAGGAGCTACCATCTCGAGAAGAAGAGCTGATATGGCTTGAAACCCATTTCCCTAAAGGAGAGTGAGAGGGATGTTCCGTTTTCCACCTATTGCTGAATTATTGTTGAGTTTGCCTGCTATATTGTGGGCTATAACCTTTCATGAATTTTGTCATGGTTATGTAGCGTACCTTCTTGGAGATCCTACAGCAGAGAGAGCTGGGAGGTTATCTCTTAATCCCTTAGCGCACTTAGACCCTATTGGAGCTCTTATGCTCCTTTTCTTCAGATTTGGATGGGCGAAACCTGTTCCTATTGACCCAAGATATTTTAAAAACCCTCGACGGGATATAGTTCTTGTTTCCCTTGCTGGAGCAGCTGGTAACTTGGCAAGCGCCATGTTTTGCGGTCTTTTAGTACGGCTTTTTCCTTATTTCTTTCTTGGGAATCCAGCTTTACGCCTTTTCATGTTCCTCATGGTAGCTATAAATGTGGGACTCGCGGTGTTTAATCTTATCCCTATTCCTCCTCTCGATGGTTCAAAAATACTCTATTACTTCTTACCGCCCCGTTGGATTGAAAAATATTTTTGGCTTGAACGCTATGGTTTTATTATTCTCATGGTCCTTTTGGGGTTAGGTATTATCCCGGCTATTATGAGCCCCATTTCTTATGCCATCATACGATGGATTCTTTAAGTGTATTGATGAGAGGAGAAGAAGTATTTGAATATCCTATTGACTAATGACGATGGAATCTATGCCCCAGGCCTTATGGCTTTGGCCAAACATTTAGCATCGAAAGGTTTCTTATGGTCTGTAGTAGCGCCAGATAGAGAGAGAAGCAGTGTCGGTCATGCCATTACTTTAACGAGACCTCTTCGTTTGTGGAATATTGATCAGAGTCCATATATTCCGGGGCAAAAGGTTTATGCTTGTGACGGTACTCCTTCCGATTGCGTTGTATTGGGAGTTGAGGAGGTTCAAAGTGAGACTGATATGGTTATTTCAGGCATTAACAATGGGCCTAACGTAGGAGATGATCTTACCTATTCTGGCACAGTCTCTGCGGCTATGGAAGGTGTTATCCTGGGTCGTCGTGCTATCGCCGTATCCCTGAATTGCAGTA